>JAQSXC010000009.1 GCA_029266335.1 Eubacterium sp.
AACCTCCATGTCCAAGCTATTTTTCCTGTGCTGCTTCATATTTTGGCAGGTTAACTGTAAAAGTAGTCCCCGAATTAATTGTACTGATTACAGAAATCTTACCTCCGTGTGCTTCAACAAGCTCTTTTGCAATGGAAAGTCCAAGTCCTGTACTCATTAAGTCCTTTGTTCTTGCATGATCAATTCTGTAAAATCTGTCGAATATGTTTGAGAGCTTGTCCTCGGGAATTCCCGGGCCATTGTCGCTTATATCAATACATAGAGATTTCTCATTGTCATACAGCCTTACCTTTATGGATACATCTTCTTCGCTGCCATATTTTATTGCATTACCTATAATATTGCGGAATACCTGGTTGATTCTTTTTCTGTCTATGCTTGCATCACAGTCTCTGCCAAGAGTATCCTGATAGGTGAATTCTATTCCCCTCTCATCAAGCTCAATATGAAATTCTTCCATTAAATCAGCCATAAAGGCACGGATACTTATGTTTTCAAATTGAAGCTCCAGCTTCTGCATATCCAGTTTGGAAAACAGGAAGAGATCGTCAATAAGCTTGTTCATATAGGCTGCATTGCTATAAATAATCTGATGGTACTTATTAATGGTATCCTGAGAAATATCCGGGCGTTCCAGCATAGTCTCAATATATCCCTGAATTGAAGTGATGGGAGTTTTAAGGTCATGTGATATATTGGCAATCAATGTCTTCCGGTTATCTTCATAGGATTTTTTTAATAATTCCCCTTCCTTTAATTTTTTTGCCATTTCATTAAAAGAGAAAATTAAAGTACCTATTTCATTAATAATGTCAGTCTCTATCTCAATATCATAGTTGCCGTTGGAAATTTCAGCAACGCCTTTTTTTAACTGGGAAATGGGTTTGAAAATCCTTTTCTCCAGCCTCAAGTTAAAAATAAACTGAATTATGCCTCCAATAGTTATAAGTGCGGCAAAAATTATTGCTATTGTTCCCGCACCACCGTATTTGAAAACAAGATACCACAATAATATGTTAAACAGGATGATCAGAACCTGGGACAATCTGTTGCGTCTGTGGTACCACTTGAGTTCATTATGACCTCTGCGGTAAAATTTCTTTTTATCATGGAATTCATACCGTAGACGTCTAATTTCATCCTGGTTTTTCATATGCTCCAGAAAAAACTTTTTCCTAAACTCTTTGTCAAATTTCTCACGCTCATGGTGATAGTTTTTCCAATCTTTAATTTTCTTTTTAATTTTGCTCTTTAATGTTTTCATATGCATACCACCCGGTTTAATGAATTTTTTCCTGGCAGGTTTATAATAAGTCAAAGTATTAAAAATAATTTAAAGCATTTATAAAAATTCTATAAAAATTATTTCTTTATTTCAACCTAATTATTATAAAATAACCATCTTACCGATTTTAAAGTAATTTTATATTTCTTTATAAATATTTTAAAAATTCTTTATTCAGGTTTTAAATTGGGCATTTAATATACACACTGTGATCAGCCGAAAAGGATATGCTGGTTTTCAGGTATTTAACAACTATTTATGAAAAGAGGGATTAAAATGTCCAATATAGTAGAAGTCAAAAATTTTACAAAAAAGTATGGCGATTTCGCAGCGGTTGACAATATTTCTTTTAATGTAGAGGAAGGCACCATATTTGCTTTTCTCGGACCGAATGGAGCAGGAAAAAGTACAACAATCAATACCTTATGTACTATTATCAATAAAACTGAAGGTCAGCTTCTGATCAACGGAAATGAAATATCAGAGCACAAGGATACAGTCAGGAATGAGATAGGAATAGTCTTTCAGGATTCAACCCTTGACAGCAGGCTTACTATAGAAGAAAACCTTAAATTACATTGTGAATTTTATAAGGTACCTAAAGGTGACATCAGGGAAAGAATAGATTTTGTTTTGGAACTGGTAAACCTTGAGGAGTGGAGAAAAGCGCCTGTAAGCAGTCTGTCAGGAGGTATGAAAAGAAGAGTGGAAATTGCCAGAGGCCTCGTACATTATCCTAAAGTGTTGTTTCTGGATGAACCGACAACAGGTCTTGACCCCCAGACCAGAGCCAATATATGGGACTATATTTACAAACTTCAAAAACAGAAAAATATAACGATTTTTCTTACTACGCACTATATGGATGAAGCTGAGATCTGTGACAAGATAGCCATTATGGACCATGGGAAAATAGTTGCCTTTGATACTCCCTATAGCCTGAAAAAACAGTACACTTCCAATATCACACGTATCAGAACCTCTGAGGAAGACCTGCTTCACAACTACTGCAGGGAGAAGGCAATAAAGTATAAATTCAATGATAATCTATTTACCATTTACTCAAATGATTTAAATGAGGTTTTGAATATGGCAGATACCTTCAAAAGCTCGATTCAGGATTTTGAGACCGCCAAAGGAACTTTAAACGACGTATTTCTGGCTATTACAGGAAAGGAGATCAGAGTATAATGAGGGGTATAAAAGCAATATTAAATAGAAATCTTACAAATTTTATAAGAAATAAAATGCAGTTGGCTTTTGCAATATTTATGCCGGTATTTTTCCTGTTCATATTTTCTTTTGTAATGAAATCTTCTGCCACAGGGGTAGATCAGCCAATCAACTACCTGATTTCAGGAATAATAATTATGACAGTTTTTCAGGCAGCCTTAAGCAATTCTACCAGCATCATAGAGGATATGTCCATGGGCTTTATGAAAGAGATTATAGTTTCTCCTGTTGCCAGATGGCAGATATCCATCGGGGAGATACTGTCAGCTACAATAATATCAATGTTACAGGGCATGATAGTCATTATTATTGCGCTTTTTATGGGATTGAAAATTGATGTTCTGCAGTTTGTGGAGATGTTCGGAGTAATGGTTTCAGTGGGTATAACCTTTAGTTCCATCGGCCTTTTCCTTGCAACACTTGCAAAGAATTCTACCACCTTCCAGGTCATGATTACAGCTTTTACATTACCGCTGACCTTCCTGTCCGGAGCCTATATTCCTACAACGGTTATGCCGCAAATTATCCGTCCTCTTGTGTATATTAATCCGTTGACTTATACAACTTCCATATTCAGATATATTACTCTGAAGATGGAGAATCTCTCCACTGATGCGCTGGTAAAGGCCGGTGTTGCATTTGATCTCAATGGTTTTATTATCAAACCGTATTTTGGCCTGGCAATCATACTGACTATGGGTCTGCTGTTCTTTATCCTTTGTGTTCATCAATTCAATAAAGCCGATTTTTCACAGGTAAAGACCTTTAACCCTCATGCAAAATAAAATTAATTTATTCCAGCTTAATAATATAATTGCCGTAATTCTAAAAAGACCTCAAGGGGTCTTTTTTTGAGTTGATTTCATACAAAGATATGCCTTAACCAGTATAATGATCAGGATGGTCAAGTAAATGCTGGAATCCCGTACACCGGGAAAATTTGCACGCTGGAAAAGGAGAGCTAATAAATTAATCGGAGCAAATTTCCTGACAGAGAAAGGATAATTTGGACAAAACTATGAACAGGTGGTTTAGGGTTGATAATGCAGGAAAAATCTTCAGGTCGGTATCTAAGCAGTCAAATACTTCTGTTTTCAGGGTATCCATGCTGCTTAATGAGAATGTTCGGAAGGATGAACTGCAGAAGGCGGTGGACATTGTTTTAAACAGATTCCCTTCCTTCAGGGTAGAACTCCGGAAAGGAGTGTTTTGGGATTTTCTTGCTACAAATGAAGACAGGCTTGTGATTCAGCCGGAGGAGAAATATCCCTGCTATCCGCTGAACCCCAATGAAGGTTATCTTTTCAGAGTCCTGTATTTTAACTGCAGGATTTCGGTCGAAATATTTCATTCGCTTACAGATGGGACAGGGGCTGTAGAGTTTCTAAAAACGCTGGTGTATCAATATCTTTTACTTACAGGTAAAAATATTGAGGATGAGGGATTGATATTGCACCCTGACGAATTGCCGGGAAAATATGAAACCGAGGACAGTTTTGAAAAATACTACAGAGCTGAGCATGTAAAAAGAATTGCCGAGACAAAAGCTTTTCACATAGAAGGTACGCCTTTGGAACCCTTTGGAAACAATGTAATTCATGGTGTTATGAGTTCAGCGGCATTGAATTCGGCAGCTAAACAAAATGGTGCTACAATTACCGAGTACCTTTCAGCGGTACTTATATATTCCATATATTGTGAGACCATGAAGTACGGGATATATAATAAACCTATAAGAGTTACGGTACCGGTTAATTTAAGAAAGATTTTTCCTTCAAAAACGCTGAGAAACTTTTTTACTGTTGTTAATGTTGGTATAGAACCATCTGAAAATATTGATTTTCAGACTATATTAACCGAAGTTTCACAGCAGTTGAAACATAAGATAAAAAAAGAAAACCTGTACAGTGTTATGGCGAGTAATATAAAACTTGAAAAGATGCTTGTTGCAAGATTTGTCCCTGTATTTATAAAAAATATTGCCATGCGCTATGGTTTTAAGAATTTTGGAGAAAATTCAAAGACCATAACTCTATCCAATATCGGCAATATTAAGCTGCCGGCAGCTATGAGCAAACATATCAGTCACATGGAGGCAATAATCTATCCTACCGATAAGAGTCCCATTAACTGCGGAGTATGTTCTGTTAACGATAATCTGACTGTGACATTTTCAAGGACCATTCTTGAAGCAGACATTATCAGAAGTTTTTTCAGTTTTCTTACACATAACAGCGGTCTTGAGATAAAGGTCTATACCAACAATCTGGGAGTGACTTGAATAAAATAATACAGTTATAATATGATTGGAGATTTTGATAATGAATAGATGTGAACAATGCGGTGTGCTGTTGGAGGATGAAGCAATTAAATGCCCTCTTTGCCACAGGGGGACCGGGGAGCACAAGGATAGCGCTGTCAATAAGTTTTATCCGGTTTATGAAATAATTGAATCTGGAGAGGATAAAAGTGTGGCAAAGAAAGTACTGATGTTTGTTTTCCTGACTGTTATAAGTATATGTCTGCTTATAAATTTACTTACAGGAATCAGCACTCCCTGGTTTCTTCTGATAGCATGCCCACTTTTTTTTATAGTGGCTTCCATAACCATAATAAAGTCAGGTACTCATGCAGGAGCTAAAATTTTCTTTCAGATACTTGCTCTGTCTGGCCTGCTTTTAATAATCGATTTGCTGTCAGGGTACTACAGGTGGTCTGTTAATATAGTGATACCGTTTTTGTTTATTATAGGGACATTTATGATTACAATAATACTTATAAAAAGAAAAATATATTGGAACGAATATATTGGCTATATTATAGCTATGATGTTTCTGGGACTTTTACCGGTATTGTTTTATGTAACCGGCATATCCGATCAAATATGGGCCGGAGCGGTTTCTGCACTTTATTCCCTGCTGACAGCTGCAGGAATGCTGCTGTTCAATACAAAAAAGTTTAAGAATGAGATAACAAGACGCTTTCATATATAGCCTTTCCGGTCGAAATGTAAATAAAACCGGAGTAGGAGAAATCAAGAAAACATTTCTTTCTGAAAAATTTTATTTTATGAATGGTTATATAAAAAATTGAGTTGCAACAAAAATTTTTCCTGACTACAAAAATTCATTTGGGACAAAATATAAAAGAATAAAATGAATTTTAAGTACAAGGGAGGGATTGATATTCATATAATTGGAAGATTCCTTGACCCTGGCCAGGTTGGCGGTTTGGTGGATACTCTCAAAAACAGCGGAATCCAGCGAAGAGACATGGTTATCAGCGCTATGGATGAAGAAAAATTTCAAAGTATGAGAAATGACGTAAAAGATAACCGTACAAGCAGTGTTGTTAAAACCGATCAGGATGATCCGGGCCAACTTGAAGCATTTGTGGAAAGTGTAAATGACTTGAGTGATTTGCATGATGACGCCGGTATAGTTGTTTATGTAAAAGCTGCACGACACAAGGCACAGGAAGTAAAGTCAGTGATGGAACAATCCGGAGCAGTTGAAATAAAGATTCATGAAATCTAAAATTTAAAGGAGAGATGACTAATGAGTAAGCCAAAACCAGATGACAGAAGTAATAACGTAGACAGAATACAGTTTAATATTAACCACACCATCAGAAATATGGAAGCAGCTGAAGAAATGATAGAGAAATCAGATGACCGGCAGATGAAAAGCGACCTTGAAGAAAAGAATGAAAGAAGAAGAGATTCCCTGCAGGGTATGCGTGAAGAAATAAGAGATGAAGCTCAGAATAAGAGAAACAGCTAATAGGAATATAAACATATAAATATGGGTTCAAATAAATTAACCCCGGGGTGTAAATACCCGGGGTTTTAAATTGCTCAAATTAAAAGACATAAAAAATCTTGACTTAAGCGGTCAAGAGGGTTATAATAACAAATTACATATAGAGTTAAAATATATTATATCATAAAATAGCTGTGATGTCAATACCGTTTTGAGAAAAATAACGTTTTTATTTTTAAAGTTATTTTTAAATTAATAAAGGAGTGAAAAATATGTTTCTGCCAATGGTTCTTAACAATTCAAATCCCATGCTTGAAGAAAAATATATTCAGGAACTGCTGAGTATTAATGAATTTACTGAAGGAAATGGTTTTACTCTGTCTACAGAGGATGCAGAAAGTATAATAGAATTCAGAAAAACAACCTTAAACAGTCACGGAAGAGTGGATTACAGTCTTCAGGCTACTAAAGAAATAGTGCGATGTTTCTCTTCCTCCACATTTATTGACCCTGAAAATTTTATATTCATTGTTAATGAGCTTCAGGAGCTATTTTATTATCTGAAAAATGAAACAGAGGATAAAATGCCGGATGACAAGCTTATACGGCTTATGTACGAGTATTTTGAAAATATCTGCGGAGGCTCGATGGATTTTCTCAGTAACAGACTTCAGGAATTTTCAGATAATTTAAGACGGCAGGAGAATAATGGAGAGAGTTGCTTGAAAGCAGGTGATGCAGTTTGATCAAGAAAGATAATTCCGCTTTAACACTGGTACAAGGAATAAGGCTAGATGAAACAAGACTTCAAAAGCATCAGTATACCTTTTCACTTTTGAATGAGGCTTTTCGTTTAAAGCTTATAGACCCGGAAACTGTGTACAACTTTCAATTCCAGGTCATGAACCTGCTTAAGGAACTTATTTCACGGTATACCGGCGGTGAAAGCACTTCGGTCACAAGTGATACTGCCGAGAGTCTGTTATGCTCTATATTGTATGCTATTGATGCCTGTACATCGAGCTGCTCCAGTCCTGAGGAGGCACTGCGGCTATTAAGGGAAGGCAATATCACTGATTTATACAATAGTGGTTTAGAACAAACAGTTAAATGGTTTAATGAGACAAAGGAATTGTATATTGAAATAAAAAAGAAAAGACTTGATATAAAGCTTGAGGCCTATAATTTAACAATTTCCGAGGCTATACCCATATTTCTGGAAAAATATAATATGGTTTTTTATGCACACCATGCTGCAGGAAGCATTGATTATCCTCTGGTATTTGATGATATGAGTCTCCAGGGAGTTTTATACATAAAAAACTATCTGAGACATTTTAAGCTAGAAACTGTTTTCTGCAGATATTTTAATGAGGAGGAGATAAGCAGGGTGTTGGATAACTATGCAGGATTGATCAGGATGGATTACAAAATTGAGCTTATCAATGTATTTGAGCTGGTATTCAACAATGCTGCTTTTTCAGTACTTGCGGGCAAAACATCAATAAGTTTATTAATATCTCAGGAGGATTATAAGGCAATAACCCGAAGACTGACCTCAAGTTCTTCGAGCAGCGTTTGCCATGAAATTGATGCTTCAATCCGGGAGCTGATAAATAGAGCTGGAATTTCTTCTCCGGATATTATTGACTATATGAACAGATATAAAGCCATATTTATAAAAAGAGTCCTTCATGCAGTGGATAACAATACATTAGGCAGCATGATTATCACAGAGCAGCAGCACACCCCGGTTAAAAGCAAGTTCTCGTTTGAGCTTGGAGAGCGGATGTCCGACGCTGGGTTTAATTTATTGATTAAAAAGCTGAAGCAGCTTTCAAAAGCCCGGGATAAAATAGGTCTTGTATTATCAAGTGCCAATTCACTTTATGATTTTATTGATATATTGATTTCAGATTGCTTTTTCGGTGAGGAATACTGCTTGCTGTTCAACTCTCTCGGAAATCTGGAATTGGCTGTTTTATCAAAAATAGTTTTTTACCGTGAGCTCAGGGATGAATTCATAAGCTTTGATAATATGATTGAAAGCTATGGTACGGATTCTGAAAATGAAGAAGACGAATGGCAGAAATACTTTGTCAAATTTTTAAGGAATTTGCCTCACAACAGGGCTAGTTCCATTGAAAGTTGCATGTCAGAAGTGGAATATGAAGAAATAAGTTTTGACTAGAGCCTATTGTTGAAATAATTATCTTTTGTTTTAAAAAATTGTACTATTGAATTTTCTGCTGTTATTAATTATTATTGTAGTAAATGGAATAAGATGGGAGAAATGAAATGAGAAAAATTGTAATTATCCTGTTAATAACCTGTTTGGCAGTGGTTCAGACAAGTTGTTCAAGTTCCCGGGACACTTCGGATAAATCCGCAAATTCAACAGAAATTGCTGCTAACGGCCAGGTATACCAGTGGCCAACAGAGGAATGGAGTACTTCAACTCCTGAAAAACAGGCCATAGCTTCTGAACAATTGGATAAGGCTGATAAAAGGATAGATGAAAACTATCCGAATATTTATAGTCTTTTGGTAGTAAGAAACGGCTGTCTTGTATACGAAAAGTATTATAACGGTGCATCCGAGGATACCTACAATCCTGTTTACTCAGTAACCAAAAGCGTTTTGTCAGCTCTGACAGGTATAGCAGTTCACGAAAAGGTTTTGTCAAGTACGGATCAGAAAGTTTCTGATATTATACCGGATTATTTTGCTTCCCTGGATAATAATAAAAAGAAGGATATTACGTTGAAAAATGTATTAACCATGACCGGAGGACTTGAAACTATTGATACAAATTATCCGGGTTTCTTTTCAAGTCCGGACTGGCTCGAATATGCACTTGAAAAACCTCTTACAAATGAGCCTGGCAGCAAGTTTGTTTATAATACCGGTCTGACACACATATTGTCCGGAATTATAACGGCAAAGACCGGTATGAATACAAAGGAGTATGCGGATAAATATCTTTTTGGTCCTCTGAATATAAAGGTGAAGAGATGGGATCGCGATTCCGCCGGTACATACGGAGGGGGTACGGGTCTTTACCTTACACCCAGGGATATGGCTAAATTCGGGTATCTTTATTTAAATAAGGGAAAGTGGGAGGACAAACAGCTCATACCACAGGAATGGGTGGAAGAGTCCACAAAAAAACAAATACAGGCAAGTGAAGAAGTCGGCTATGGTTACCTCTTCTGGGTTCAAACCATGACAGACAAAACAAGGAATAAATTATACGAAACTTATCGCGCTGACGGTGCAGGAGGACAAAAAATAATTGTCATTCCTGAAATAAATACAATAGCTGTAGTAACTGCAAACTTAAACTCCTCCTCACGCGATAAAGCAGACACTCAGAACCTGGTCGAAGATTATGTTTTGCCTGCAATAAAATAATAAAAGCGGATAGAAGCTGATGAAACCGGCTTCTATCCGCTTTTATGCAATATATCATTATGTATTTTATCTGCCTATGAATTGCATCAACTCATTATTAAATTTATCCTGCTCCTCATAAAACAGGGAGTGTCCGCTGTTTTCAAAGGGAACCAGTGTTGAATTTGCAATCATTTGGTGCATGACCTCTGCTAAAGGATAATAGCACACTTTATCATGGATTCCATGCAGGATCAATGTTGGAACCCTTATCATTTCAAGATCATTAAAAAGTGCTTCGTCCCTGAAGGTCATGGCACATTTAGCTGTAGCCCACCCTGCTGCTTCGAAGCCCAGCTGAAAGAACCAGTCGGACTGGGGCTGTGCTATTGGCTTGTAAAAAAACAGCGGTGCTACATCTCTCAGCATCTGCGGTCTGTCTTTAAGTGTTCCTTCAATGATTTGGGTAACCGCTTCCTTTGTCTGTCCATAGGGAAAGCCCGGCCTCATGGTAAGACTCGGAGCAGCGGCGCCAAAAAGTGCCAGCTTTGTTACTCCGTATCCCTTATAACGTGTCATGTACCGTATTGCTGCGGCGCCGCCCATGGAATGTCCCCCAAGCACAAAGTTATTCAATTTTAGTGCATTAACCACATTTCGGATGTCATCAGCAATACGGTTATATGTATATCCGGTATAGGGCTTGCTGGAATTCCCGAATCCCCTTGTATCCATCCCTATACATCTATAACCCGAAGCAGGAAGTTTGTTGAATTGATATTCATAGGCACGATGGCTCAAGGGCCATCCATGTATAAAAAGTATTGTTTTTTTACCGGAAGGGTTTACATCGTGAACATAAATTTTCACGTCCTCTTCAGTTCTAACATAATATTCCAAAAAAGCACCCTCTCAAAATATGTTAATTTAGGCATGAAATAATAAATTTCCCAATTTAAGACGGCTATTTTCTGCCAAAACTTCGTATCGTCAGTTGCAATAAGCAATTATTGCGCTTCCTCCGCCTTGTCTTGCAATAAATATCTCGCCTTAAAACGGAGTTTTATTGTTTAATCATGCCTTATTATATATTATTCGGATTAAAAAAATCGGTGTAATAAATTGTTTTGTGGGTATATAAATCGTAATTATTATTTTAACGTAATGGAATAAAAAAAATGTGGAGTAGCTGCCCCAGGGAAAAGAAGGAAATATTGAATTGCTTATTAGCTGAATCGAATTTTCTTGACCATATATGTGTAAAATAAAATGAGTAATTATTTGAAAAATATATTTGGTGAAATTGTTGGAGATCACTAAGTAAAGAGAGGAGAACTGAGGAGATATGAGTTTATTTCTTGGGAAAATTCATTTCTGGTTATACAATAAGATTCTTTGGGCCGAAAAAATTGAGGAGGACATTCAGGAATGGGCCAAGGCCAAAGGATTGCCTGTTGAACAGTGGACCTGCGAATTTGGAGAAGAATATGGGGCGTCAATGGGTAAGGAACCGCTGGAAAATATTATAGACACCTCCAATATCCACGGCTGGCTGCAGGCACGGATTGAAAGTGCAGAGTTAAGGCAGGCAGCACTTGTCACAGCCATACTTGAAGAAGATATTCAATATAAAGAGGAACTTCTGCAGCTTTTCAAAAAACAGGGAGAAAGTGCAGCCAGGGAATATGGCAATAAACCTGATACTCCTGAAGGGATATTTACTGCACTGAATGACTATATCCTTGAAGGTATGCCATGTGACAGGGTAAATGAGGTCATAAACTCAAGTAATGAGGAATTTGTATGGAGGACAACCACCTGCCTTCACACTCCTTACTGGGAGAGAGTCAGCGGAGATGTCCGGCTTTTTTATGATTTAAGAAAACAATGGGTTACGGCTTTTGTAAATACTTTAAATAATAACTATCAATACAGCAGCTCTTCTGAGGGTGTCCACAGAATAGGCAGAAACTGAATTTTATAAACATTTTGTAGCCGCTATGCGGCTCATGGAGGCTAATATGAATTTAATCGAGTTAATGGTAGAGGAACATAAGTACATTAAAAGGATGCTTGCAGTGATTCGCAAGTACTGCTATAAGGTCATGAAAAATGAGGAAGTGGAGTATGAGGATTTCTTCAAGATGATCGACTTTGTCAGGAATTACGCTGACAAGCACCACCACGGTAAGGAGGAGAAACTCCTTTTTGACAAAATGATGCAGGAACTTGGCCGTCCTGCTGAAATGCTGGTACGACACGGAATGCTGGTTGAGCATGATCTGGGCAGGCTTCATATGCAGGAGCTTGAAGCAGCGCTGAAAAAAGTAATGGAAGGAGATGATGAAGCGAGGCTGGATGTTATTGCCAACGCCATCTCTTATACTCACCTGCTGCACCGGCATATTGATAAAGAGGATCAGGTTGTGTACAAGTATGCCCAGAATAACCTTTTGAAAGAAACCATGGACAAGCTTGATTCAGAGGGTGAAAAACTTGAAGAAGAAGCTACTGTGCAAAAACTTCAGGATAAGTATATTCAATTGATTTCTGAGCTGGAGGCCAAGATCTGAATTTGATAATAACCAGGCTGGCATGAAAAGCCTGGGTAATTATTATCAGACATATAGGACATAGGACCTAGTAAATATTTGTTTTTTATGGTAAATTATTATTAACATGTTTAAAATTACTATTAAATTAGCTTTAGTGTAATTTAAGAAGATTCTTTGACTAATATTGGGGAATGTTACTATTTAGAGGAACTTAATAATATGGAGATACGTAAGAACTGGTTTACTTACATATACCTGACAATTTTTTGTATATGTCTGAGTTACAGTTTGTTCAGCGGGATTTTAAATATAGGTGTAAACAGCAAATATCCATTTATTTGGTATGGTGGAATTATTATGGCGATGGGTGGATTGTGGCTGCTTGCCAATACCTGTGGCTTTATGTTCTCACATATTATTAAATTCAGATCTGTAAATTCAAGGCTGGAAAATGTCCTGGAAACTGTTTTTGTCGTATTAATACTTTCAGCAGCCGCAGCAGCACGTGTGTGGGTTATAAGAAATTTTCCCATGCAGCCTGAGTCGGATTTTCAGACATATTTCAATGTTGCAAAACTGCTTGCCCAGGGCACTCTGATAAGGGATGGAGTAGGATACTGCGACTATATTTCTCAATTTCCCCATGTATTTGGTTACCCGTACCTCCTGTCAAAGGTTTTTCTGATATTTGGATCATCAGTAACAGCAGGTTTGTATCTGAATCTGGCAGCAAGTCTTATCAGTATTTTTCTGTCGTACAGAATAGCCAGACTTGTATGTGGAAAAGCAGGAGGGTTATTGGCCCTGGTTCTTGTAGCTTTCTGGCCGTCACAAATTCTGTATGTAAACCAGATGGCATCTGAAGCTGTTTTTATGTGCCTGACCCTTATTTCTGCGTGGATTACGGCATATTTATTTAAAACATCGGCAAAAATTAAACCTGCAAGAATTTTACTGCTCTATATCCTAGCCGGAATAGTACTTGCTTTGGCAGGCGGAGTACGTCCGGTTGCACGGATTTTATTGATTGCAATAATAATATGCACTTTAACCTACAAAGCTAAAGCGGGCAGTAATGAAAAGTCCGGATTGATCAAAAGCTGCATGTCACGAGGCTGGATAAGGGTTTCTGTTATTCTTATTAGTTACCTCATTTGCTCTCAGCTGGTCAGCGGTTCAACAGCCAGGGCAATTGGCAGAGAACTGCCGGGGACAACTGTTTCCTTCGGATATAACATGATGGTGGGATTGAACATTGAATCAAAAGGAGCCTGGAATGAGAAAGATGCCGGGTTTCTTAACGACAGGTTTATGGAGAATGGCTCGGCTGTTGAGGCTCACAGGGCTTCCAGAGATGTAGCTGTTCAGAGAATAATAAATGACCCGAGAGGTATGGCAAATCTGTTTTTTGAAAAATATACTCTGCTCTGGGAAAATGATGATTATGCTTCCTACTGGAATAGTCTGTTTCTGGAAAGCCAGCATAATTTAACTTCTGAAAGAAAAGCATTTATAAATAAATTAACCATCTGGAATAATATATACTATATATTTTGTGTTTACCTTTCGCTTATTTCGGGAGTCTTTTTGTGGTTCAGAAAAAGAGTGGGCTTGGAACATATATTGATTTTGTATTTTATCGGAACAGCAATGCTCCATATGGTTCTTGAAAGCCAAAACAGATACCATTATAGCATTTTACCAGTGTTTGCCATACTGGCTTCTACAGGTTTAGTTGAAATATTCAGATATTACATTCATAAAACAAAGTTAAAAATAGAAAGTGTTATTGAAAAAGAAGAATTGACTTCTGAAGGACCGATTTCTGTAGAACCTGAGTTTTCAAACAGTGAAGAAAAAATCAAGGATAACAGATTCGACATGCTGGATGCAATCAAGAAGGGACATATTACAGTCACCGTTACTGAAGCATATATAAGACAGCATGAAAATTTGAATTCAGATAAAAAAGAGTGATTCCTCTGTGCAGGAAGGAAGGAACATGGACTCATTAAAGAAAATTGAGAGGATAGTTAAAATAGCTTTAGCTGTAATGCTGTTGGTTTCAGTAACATTGATAACAGCCTGGCTTCTGTCTGATAACAAAAATGGTAAGTATGATAAAACAGTGGAGGTGGGGGAACAGACTGCTGACAATTCAAATTCGGAGCTTGCAGGCAAGCTGGATCTGCTGCCCGACAAATGCACTCTAAACCAGGATTTATCAGGTTTAATCTTTACGGATGATAATGGTAAGAAAGTAACTGTATCCGACTTCAAAGGCAGGGTTGTAGTGTTGAATTTTTGGGCAAGCTGGTGTCCCTACTGTAATAAAGAACTGGATAAGGCTGCCCGAATAAAAGCCATGCTGGGACAATACACGGATGTAGAGTACCTTCTGATAAATAAATTGGATAACAGTAAGGAAACAAAAAAACAGGCACAGCATTATCTTCAACAGAATAAAATATCATTCCCTGCTTTTTATGATGAAGGATTGAAGGTATATAACCAGTTGGGATTGAAGGTTATTCCTACAACTCTTGTGATTGACAAACGAGGTATGCTGAAAACCTGGCATGCAGGAAAAGATATGGAGCCGGGAGTGCTGCAGGCAATGATAGATTATACAATTAACGGAGGCTCCTCTGAAACGTTAAGTTTTATAGAAAATGAGCTTTCAAATGAAGCTGGAGGTGTAAATACAAATTACCTGCCCGAAAAGGGTTCCAGTTTACAAAATACCGATGTTTTATGTGAATCCCAGGGCCTATTAATGGAGTATGCTGTTAACACCTCGAATAAAAAGCTGTTTGAAAAAAGCTTCAATTACTTTAACCTGAAAATGAGGAAGGATCCTCTGGCAGCCTGGGTGGTAACAGATAAAGGCCCTTCCAGAGTAAATTCCGCCATAGACGATTTAAGGATTTTCAGAGTTTTATATGAGGCTGATGAACTATGGGGAGGATATTCCCAATTACTTGATAACTATGAGAAAGCCTTGTATAGATTCAATACTCAGAATCAGAAACTTGTTAGCCAATATGATTTTAAATATCGTAAAAAGGCGAACACACTAAAGTTATGTTTTGCCGATTTTGAGGCTTTAAAAATATTAGCCTCAAAGAACAGCAGTTGGGAGCAGGTATATCAGAACAATTTAACTATTGTAAATGAAGGCTATATTGGAGATCAATTCCCCATGTATTATGCAGAATATGACTATGCTAAACAAGCCTATAAGCATGATGCTATAAATATGGCCGAAGAAATGGTAACACTTCTTCACCTTTCCAAAACAGGGCAATTGAAGCCGCAAACTTTAACGTGGCTGAAAAACATGGTAGAAGGAGAGGGGATATATGCCCGATATAAACCCGATGGAACTGTAGCAGCCGGATACCGGTATGAATCCACTGCTATTTATGGGCTTGTCAGTATGATTGCCAATAATGCAGGTGATAAGGATTTAGCAAACAGGGCTTTGGCTAGAATGGAGGCTATGCGGATTTTTGATTCAGATAAAAAAGTAAACGGGGCCTTTGGCAATGTGGATGGTACGGGGATTTATTCCTTTGATCAATGCATTGGACTCCTGTCTTACAGTACAGCTGATGAAGAAATACGGAATATCCGGAATGAAGAAAAATAATCCTAAAGATGAATGGAAAGTAATACGTTTTATCATTATTGTTTTCAATAAAATTGCCGCTTTTTTTAAATATTTTATTGGAGCTATAAATAAAAACAGGGAGGGTAAATATTCACCCTTTATTATTGGTATGGGAGCTGGCCTGCTATCTCTTATACTCTTAGTTATAATGCTATTTGTACCTCCTTTTCTGGGAATGTCAGATGATGGTTCATTTTCCAGGGTTATAAATCCTGTCGGAATATACCACCGGGAGGATACAAGTGAAAACCTGTACTTTAACTATTATGTGAAGGATTATTTATCTCTTGCTCCGCAGGAAAAGAGTTTTTCAAACCCGACAGGATTGCGTATGCTTGTAAATGCTGCCAAATGGGTTGATGAAGCCTTTACACGTGACAGTATATTTGACTTGAGATTTCTCGCAGTATTCTATAGCTTACTATATATTGCGGCAATTGTTATTCTGATAAAACAGGCTTCCAAGAGGGCAGAAACATTTACTGAAAGTGTGGCAATAGGGTTGGCAGGGGTATTAATATTTTCTGATGTATCCTACCTGGCCTATTTTAGTTCGTTTTTTTTGGAGCCATTATTGTTTATAGCAGTTTTGTTTTGTACAGGTGCAGCTTTAGGGCTGCAAAACGAGAAAAATAACACATTTTATCTTATAGTGTATACCTTTTTCGGGATTGTTATTACAACGATGGAAAAGGAATATGCACTTACAGGTATATTTCTGGGGATTCTTGGAGTAAAGTTTGTATTTATAGGAAAATCATTTTTGTGGAAAGCCGGTTGTTTTACTTCTGTATTGCTGTTGTTTCTGAGTGTAATGGTTTCATTGGCATATTCGCCGGATTCTTTTACCCAGTCCAGCAAATACCATGCAATGACCAGAGGGGTGCTGCTGCAGGCAACAGATCCTGATAAAACCTTGAAGGAATTCGGCATTGATGGTTCTTATTCAATACTTACCGATACAAATGCAAATGAGCAGTATCCATTACTCAATCCGGACAATGCGGCTTTGCAGAATGGTTTTTATGACAGGTATAATGTGGCTGAAATATCCTACTACTATTTGAGGCATCCGAAGTCTATGATTGCCATGCTGGATATCTCAGTGAAAGCTGCCTTTAACATAAGAAGAGACTACAGCGGTAATTATGAAAAAAGCGCCGGAATGCCTAAAATGGCAAAAAGCTTGACCTGGTCCTTCTGGAGTAATTTCAAAACCAATTCGGCTCCCAAAACTATTGGGTTTCTGGTGGTTATGCTGGTTGCTGTTTTTATTTTATTCAGACAGAAGTCGGTAAGGATTATCAATTACTACAGGCAGAGAAATTCTATACCGTTGGAAACCATGCTTATAATATTTTTTATAGGTCTGTCAAATGCTATAGTTGCCATTGTTAACAGTGGAGATGCCGAGATGACGCAGCATTTATTCCTGTTCAGTGTTTCTATTGACATATTGATTTACTTTTGTTTTGCTGAAGTACTGCATAAACTTAGAATTTTGTAAGCAAAAGTGTATTATTACTAATTATTTTATATAGTACCATAACACCTTTGCATGCAGATGGGAGATTGTGATGGCTAATAAAAAAAATGCAATACTTATTCAAGATATAGGCTTATTGGTATTCTTGATATCCCTGCTGTCAAGTATGGCAGTTTTATATGCCGGGGGGCAGGAATTACTGCTGGAAAACTCTGTAATGTTGTTTTTAACGGTTGTTGGCATAATACTGATAACCTTTTCAATAGATTTGGCAGCTTTTATAACCGTCGGCTCCCAGATTATTTGTTATACAGCTTACAAACTGTTTATGCTTTATCACAACGGTACGGCAATAAGCATATATTCCTTTGCCTGGCTGGTGCTTCCGATAGTGACAGTCGGTGCCATGAGGTTGTTCTGCTGGTGGCGTGACCGGCTGGAATTGGAAAACGGTGTATTGAGACAGCAGGTTGAAGAGCTTGTAATGATAGACCCATTGACAGGTTTATACAATCTTAGAAGCTTTTATTACGATATTGATAAGCAGATAAGATATACCAGACGAAATAAGCTTCCTTTAACCCTTATGGTAATTAAATTACGGTATGCTCACGAGTTAAAAAGGATTTTGTCAAAAAAGAATTTTGACAGGCTCAACCAGCGTTTGGCCGAAATTGTGGGTGATGCTATAAGAGTGGAGGACAGCCAGTATAGCATTGATAAGGACGGAAGTCTTGCAATTATTCTGACCTGTGATGAAGCTGGAGGAGCTCTGGTACGCAACAGAATCAGGTCTATGGTAGGTGAAAAAAGTGCATTTGACAATATTACCGATACATCTATCAAAGTTGAGGTCCAAATTGCCTATGTTCAATATAAGGAAGAGATGGGGAATGATGGGGCATACTTTAAGCAGAGTGTTGAAAAAGAACTTCAGTACGATGTTTAAAAGGAGGGTCATTTGCCTTTTAACTGTTCTGATATTAGTTCTGCCACTTAACAGCGTGTTGGCAAAAGATGAAAGTTACCTTAAAGCAAAGGACATCCTATTTGTTTATGATGACGAGCTATCCGCCAAGGCAACTGAGAATATTGCGGCAATGGCAGACATATTAACCTGTATGGGTTATGGGACAAACTACCGCACAGTTTCCGAAAGTAATGGCCTGCTGGACAAGTTTGATAGTATTTTATTCTATCACGAAAGTGAAAGTATAAATTTATCTTTTCTTGAAGAGCTGAAAAAACTGAATAACAAAATTATGGTTGTAGGCGGAGGAGAGGTAGTTGAGCTGCTTAAGGCCGTCAAAGTGTCCTATAACACTTTTAGCCTGGAGGATACTACTATCAGATTTTCCTATCCCTTTTATAATGGGAGACAGACTGCTTCGGGCTTTATAAATGCAGACAGGGTCACAATTCTGCAGGGAAAATCTCAATATAGTATAGGAGAAATAGCAGCGGGGGGGAAAACAGCAGCATTATGTGCGAGTTCAGGCAGGTTCACCGGAATAGCAGTATTTGATTCTGAAAATGACATTCTCAAAGCTGTTTTTTCAGAACAGATATCCAAGTGGAAGTGGCCGTATGAAAATTTGCCCAACAGCTATCCTCAGCATATCATATTTGATAATGTATATCCTTTTTTTAATACTCAGAAAATGCTGAAGGTTATTGAACTGCTGGATCAAAAAGGTATCCCTTACTCCATAACGGTTATACCGGTTTACCAAAATTCTGATTATCCGGCCATGAAACACTTTTGCGAGGTTCTCAGATATGCGCAGTCAAAAGGGGCTGCCATCATTTTGAAAGCACCGCAGATTAACACTTCCAAGCCGGTGCTGGAGGACATAAACCAGAGAATCAGTACTGCAGTGACGGCCTATATTAAATATGGTGTATATCCCATAGCTATAGAGGTACCTGATAATTGGATAAACGAAACGCTGGGGCAAAATATATTAAAAAGATTCAGTACCGTGGTGCTGTATAATGACAGGCAAAAAAGCAGCTGGACTGATCAGGAAGGTTATAACACAATTTACCTGGATGGCCACCATTTCATTACTACCGCTCTTTTCAGCGGCAACTTGAGCAGTAATATGATAAATGCCTATCCTACAGCAATATTTTTGGATATGAATACTGATTTCGCTACATTGGATAAACAAATAAAAATGGTTCAGGAATCGGAAGTGTCGCTTAAAAGCTTACGGTCAGCGTCACATAGTGTTTATACCGATGATAAGGTAATAAGCTTCAGAAACAATATGCTGACTGTCAACGGAAAGCTGCAATCGATGGAATTCGCACCCTTTACTTATGATGTAAATTATGACTATAACAGGGGGGTAATAGGCAGATTGGCTGAAAATATTGCCCGGGGTAATCAAAGACTCTTGATAGTTGTTACAGCGATTTCAATACTTTTTATAATATTTATAGCTGTAGCACGCCACCAGAACAGAAAAAGGTTCTTATATAAAAGTGATTCAGCGCGGGAGACCGAAAGGAGGGATTCGGATTGAAACTGATTGACATCTTAACATTGTATGCAATTATTGCCATATGGAGTCTTATGCTGATCAATGTGGTCTTATCAATCGGAGGCTTTATATATTACATCCGGACCAATCGGACCGACGGTCACGTTAAGCTGGACCAATACCCCATGGTATCCATCATGGTCCCCGCTCACAATGAGAGCATAGTAATAAGAAAAACGGTGCAGGCATTACTTAATCTTGATTATCCTAAGGATAAATATGAGATTATAGTCATTAATGACAATTCCTCCGATGATTCTTCAGAGGTTTTAAAAAGGATTCAATTAAATAATCCCGACAGAAAATTAATTGTTATAAATACAGATAGTGTTTCGGGCGGTAAGGGCAAGTCAAATGCCCTTAATATTGGATTTTCAGTCAGCTCGGGAAGCGTTATTGCCATTTACGATGCAGACAATACACCTGAGCCCAATGCACTTACACTGCTGGTTGAAAATCTTATGTCCGATGACAGGCTTGGTGCGGTAATAGGCAAGTTCAGAACCAGGAACAGAAATGCTTCTCTGATGACTCGGTTTGTTAATATTGAGACTCTTGCATACCAATGTATGAATCAGGCAGGCAGGTGGTTTTTCTTCAAACTGTGTACAATACCCGGAACAAATTTTGTTGTGCGCCGCAGCATAATAGAGAAAATCGGCGGCTGGGACACCAAAGCACTGTCGGAAGATACCGAGATAAGTTTCAGAATATACAGGATGGGCTATAAAATCAAGCTGATGCCGCTTGCCGTAACATGGGAACAGGAACCGCAGCTCCTTCGCATATGGCTCAAGCAAAGAACCAGATGGGCTAAAGGAAATATCTATGTATTAAAAGAAAATTTCAAGTATGTTTTTGATCGTTCTGCCGGCGCTATGCGGCTGGATGTTCTATATTACGGACTGGTATATATATTAATGCTGTCCTCGCTTGTCTGCTCGGATCTGATTTTCATATTGTCCATCCTGGGCTTTCAACATGTCACTCTGGGCGGCTTCTCAAGTATGCTTTGGGTTATGGCCATACTGGTATTTGTTTTAAATGTTTTAATAACACTGGCTGTTGAAAAAAATGAATTCAATTTGCAATCTGCAGTATTGATTCTTCTGATGCTGTTTACCTATTCAAAGCTATGGGTGATTGTAGTTTTAAATGCTGTGATTCAGAGTGCAAATGATGCAATATTCAAACGTGAAGTCAAGTGGTATAAAACTGAACGATCGATGGAAACTAATAAGGAGCCGGGGGCGATAAAAGATGTTAAAAATGAGTAGTAGATTTTTTAAGGCAGTTATTTGTATTTTAATAATAGTTGTTGTAACTGTAAGCAGTACTCAGGGCGTTTATATGGCCTCGGTTTCTGATGCACTGAAAAGTGAAGCTAATGAAGCTGATAAGGCTGAGACTAAAGATGAAAAAGATATAATAACTCCTGAAGATTCTTTATTATCAAGTGTTAAGAACATACTTGAAACAACGGAAGAGCCCACCGGTATTAAGCCGCAGTTGCCTAAGTCAGCATATACAACGGATTTTAACTGGGATTCACCCCAGACCCTTCGCGGGATATACTCTTCGACAGAGCTGTATTTTACCCTTCCTGAATACTGGGATACCAAATATGCATGTGTACGGCTGGAATACAGGGTCAGCCAGTTGATAAGGGAAACTCCCTGTACACTTACATTTTCCATTAATAAGCAGCCCTTTTATTCCTGTAATATAACCTATAAAAGCAATGAAACTGATTTTATATATGTCCTGATACCAAAAGAATTATTGAAGAATGATAAGGAAAGCAGATCCAACACTTTGCTTATATCAGGCTATGCCAGACTATATAATGAGCAGGGATGCATTGATGATGACAGCAATGCCAACTGGTTAACCATAACAGATGCTTCCGGAGTAGAGGCAGGCTATGATTTAAAGCCTCATAATAACCGTATAGATTATTATCCGTATCCTTTCATGTCCTCAGAAATCAAAACAGGAAGCAATACTCTTATCACCGTTGCAAATGCTTCCCAGAATGAAGAAGTATCCACAGCTATGATGATTATGTCACACCTCAGTAAGAATACATCGGGGAAAAACAATCTCAGCGTAAGTTCCTGGGAAGGATCTCAAAATGGTAAAAGCAGCAGCCGGATAATTGTCGGATTAACTAAAAATCTGCCCGGGGACTTATTAGGCAAAATAGAGCCATATAGAAGCCAATTAAAGGGACAGGCTATGATTTTGTTTACAAGTGATGCTTCAAACAAACCATTACTGCTCATAACCTCTGAGGATGCAGACTGTCTTGCAGAAGCAGGCTTTTTCCTTGCAGATGCCGACCGTGTCGATCAGGAAAAGGACAGTGTTACTTTTATTAAGAAGGGAACAGCTGAAATAAAAATAAATGCAGTCAAGCAAAGTGATGTAAAAGCAGACCGGTACACCTTGCAGGAGATGACAGGCGGCGGCTTTGAATTTATCGGTCCCTTTCATCAGGTGAAAACATTGTTTCTGCCAATACCTTCAGACTATACCCTGTCATCGGCAAGTAAGGTGACCGTTAATTTCAGATACAGCAAGAACCTTGATTTTAAGCGGTCAATGCTGACAGTCTACTGGGGTGACATTCCGGTGGGGAGTAAAAAACTTTCACTTGAAAAGGCTGACAATGATGAATTAACCTTTTTCATGCCTGCCGATGTTGTGGGTACCAAAGCCGGAAGCATAAAATTTGCATTTGATCTGGAAATACCCGATCTTTTTTGTACAACCCGCCGTGATGAAATGCCATGGGCGTATATTTCAAAAAATTCCTCGATTTACCTTCCGTTTGACAGCAACATCAGATTAAGCTTTGACAGCAGACCTTCTCCATTCCAGAGAAACGGAAGCCTGAATGAGGTATTGCTTGTATTATCGGACAAACCGTCTTCAGAGGAGCTGACCTTGCTGGGGAGAACTCTTGCTCTGTATTCAAAAACAGCAGATACCTATGGGACACTGAAAGTTGTCAAGGCAGGCGAATTTAACGAAAAGGAAGCAAATTATAATATTATAACCTCAGGTACTCCGGCAGCCAACAGTCTTATACAAAAAATAAATGATAACCTGTATTTTAAATATAACAGTACCGGAACAGAATTTATGACCAATGAAAAGTTAATACTTACAACTGATTATGCAAAATCAATCGGAACACTGCAATTGCTGAAGTCTCCCTTTGCCGAAGGAAGGGCAATGCTGGTGTTGACAGGCCCTGATAATAATTCACTTAAAATGGTGTCAAAAATAGTCAGTAATGAAAAAACCGGCTGGAACCTGAGCAAGGATTTTGTGCTCATTGACACCGAGGGGAATATCAAAGCCTATCAGTTCCAGAATTACGAAATCAAAGAGAAAAATCCAACTATAGTACAAAGTGTAACCCAGAATAAAAACTCTCTGCTTTTTGCCCTTGCAGGTACCTCTGTTATGGTGGTTCTGTTTCTGGCAATGATACTGATATTTATAAGAATGAAGCAAAATAAGAAACCACATTAATTCTTATATGGCAGATATGAATTAATCTTGTACCAAAGTTTAACCGCCCCAAACAGTGTGCTCACCTGGAAAGCATACTGCTTGGGGCAGTTTATGGTTATCTGATTAATTTTTAAGGAATTATACTACTTGAAAAATTTAACTCTGCTCTCAAGGGGCTGGAACTGTTTGGCGTCAGGTGCTGCAGTAGGTTTGCCAAATGGCATCTGAGCAAGCAGCTTCCAGTTTGACGGTACATTCCATTGCTCAGACCTTCTGTCTCCAGTGAAGTCCACACAACGAATTGGAGCATGCCGTTGGATTCAAGTGACCATACAGGGAAATTATCCTTGTATAAAGCAAACTGCTGTTGAAGAGATTCTATAACTGTCTGGTCTTCAAAGAAAAGCACTGTACCGTAACCACTTTTGAAGGAATTGATTTTTTCTTCGGTAGAGGAAAAGTTCTCTGCCGGTACTATCTTTCTAAGTTCCTCCTTTGCTATATCCCACAGTTTGTCATGATTTTGTCCGAATAATACTATCACCCTTCCGCTCTGACTGTTAAAGGCGGTGGGGGTATGCATTACAGCATCATTTATGACTTCCTGTATTCTGTCATCAGAAACAGTAGCTTCTTTACTTATTCCATAATAAGTACGTCTATCCTTTAGAGCATTATAAAAATCTTTTGACATTGAGATGTCCTCCTTTATGATTAAATAGTGTCGAAAATTATTAACTTGGTTATTATATTAACTGCTTATATAAAATTTACCACCAAAAACTGATTACAAACATATTTTCTGTTGATTTCTTTAAATTATTCCTGATTCGGTCCGAGAGGAGTAAAAGAAAGCTAATTGCTTGGACTACATAGAAATGTTTTATAGTCCATAAAATTTATTATAAATTTTTACTTTCCAGACAATAAAAAAACTGCCTGCATTGTATGCTGACAGTTTTGCAGTTAATTCTATTTGTCTTTTCTATAGGATTTATTGCCCGAGGACTTTGGTCCGGCAGTTTTGGTTCCTGTGGTTTTCAGTCCCGAATGACCGGATTTTCTTCTGGAACCTTGAGAGTTACTGCCATAACTGCTGTGTCCGGTAAATGTGGCAAAAGTTCCGCTGCCACTGTTTCTGCCAGAGCTGAAGCTGCTGCGTCCCCCTTTTTTGCGGGGGGTAGATTTCTCAACATTTATCCTCTTACCCTTGATAGTATAATTCTTCATTGATCTAAGAACCTCGGAAGCGAATTCCTTTGGCACTTCAACAAAGGAGTACCTGTCGAATATGTCAATGGAACCTACCATTTTACCCGGAAGACCTGAGGATTCAACAAGGCTTTCAATTATATGCTTTGGCTGTATTTTGTGCTCACTGCCTATGTTTATAAACAGCCTTACCATATCACTTTCCGAGTCGTTATCGGAAACTTCATCTATTTCACTTACAGAGTTGGGCAGGCTGCCGCTTTGCTCAGCATACATCTTCAAAAGTGCTGCTGCCACATCAAGAGAGGTTGCAAAACTTTCCTCCTGGTCTTCTGTCTCGGAATTCAGGGCGTCCACAAACTTCTCGATATGACTGATGTATTTTGATAAATGCTCATGTTCCAGGTTTTCCTTAAGAGACTTCAGAACATTTGACATTTTCTTTTCCTCAACATCATTAATGCTTGGTGGTTTTATAAGGGTTACCGTTGATTTGGTGTAGCGCTGGATATCTCTCAACTTGTATATTTCTCTTCCTGAAATAAAGGTAAAGGCTTTACCTGTTCTTCCGGCTCTGCCTGTTCTGCCGATTCTATGAACATAGTATTCTTCATCACTGGGTATGTCATAGTTGAAAACAGCTTCCACATCATCCACATCGATTCCTCTTGCTGCAACATCTGTAGCAATAAGTGTATCAAAATTCCCTTTTCTGAACTGGGACATAACCTTATCCCTGTGCTCCTGCCTCATGTCTCCGTGGAGAGCTTCAGCGGAATAACCTCTGGACTGAAGACCCGATGTCAGTTCATCAACTCTTTTTTTAGTATTGCAGAATACCAGGGAAAGCTTGATGTCATTTGTATCTATTAAACGGGATAAAACTTCAAGCTTGGCAGATTCCTTTACCTCAAGATAATATTGCTCAATACTTGGAACTGTCAGCTCCTTGTGAGCAACTTTTATATGAACAGGATTTCTCTGATATTTCTTTGTAATCTCCAGAATTTCCCTCGGCATTGTTGCCGAAAAAAGAATTGTCTGTCTGTCCTCGGGGACTTTTTCCAATATGGTATCAATATCTTCACGGAAACCCATATTGAGCATTTCATCAGCTTCATCCAAAACAATCATTTTGAGATTATCAAACTTTAGAGTTTTGCGTCTCATATGATCCATAACACGACCGGGGGTTCCGATTATAATCTGAGGACGCTTCTTCAGAGCCAGAATCTGCCTGTCAATGGGCTGACCGCCGTAAACAGGGAGGATTCTTATTCCATCTTTATATTTTAAAACATTTCGCAGTTCTTCAGAGGACTGTATTGCCAACTCTCTTGTAGGGCTTAATACCAGTACCTGAATAGATTCAAGTTCGGGCTGTATAATTTCAATGGCAGGTATACCGAAGGCACAGGTTTTTCCAGTACCTGTCTGAGCCTGTCCTATTAAATCATTTCCATTTAGAATTGGGGGGATGGATTGAGATTGAATAGGAGTGGCCTCCTCAAATCCCATATCTGCTATTGCTCGCTGTACTTCATTTGATAGGTTGAGATCCTTAAAACTTAAATTTTCCATATTTCTTTTTCACTAATTCCTTCACTATTAATTTTTATGCACTATACAATAATAATTATTATTTGCCGAATTTGCAATGTTTATTTATTTTCCGGGAATTGTATAATTATTATAGCCCACGAAAGCCCGTCATTATTTGCCACTTTTGCACTTCTATATTATTATCCTAAAAAAGTTTGCAAAAACTGAAGACTTTTTGAGGATAATAATATAGAAGAAGATAACAGTGCTACATTTCGCTGCTTTGCAGTTTGGTTGCGGCTCATGCCGGGCTGTGTTATGATATTGATTGGAAATACGACATATATTAGTACGGATTTAATAAGGAGAAATAATGATATTTAAGGATCTGAATTTGATTGAGCCTATTTTAAAGGCTATTGAATATGAAAAATATGAAACACCAACACCTATTCAGGAGCAGGCGATTCCACCAATACTGGACCAAAGGGATTTGCTCGGTTGTGCTCAAACAGGAACAGGCAAAACAGCCGCTTTTGCCATGCCTATAATTCAATTGCTTTGCACCGGAACCTTCCAAAAGAAAGCCGGACCAATCAGGACGCTCGTACTGACACCTACGAGAGAATTGGCAATGCAGATAATGGAGAGCTTTGCTGCTTATGGAAGATTTACTTCATTAAAGTACTGCGTAATTTTTGGAGGTGTTGCACAGAAACCGCAAACCGATCAACTGAAATCAGGAGTTGATATATTAATAGCTACTCCGGGAAGATTGCTGGACTTGATAAATCAAAAGTATATTGATCTGTCAAATATCAAGTATTTTGTTCTGGATGAAGCTGATAGAATGCTGGATATGGGCTTTGGCCACGATGTGAAGCGGATAATCAAACTTCTGCCGCAAAAAAGGCAAACCCTTTTATTCTCAGCTACAATGCCAGGAGAAATTGCACAGCTGGCAGATTCCCTGCTGACTGATCCTGTAAAGGTATCTGTGACACCTGTTTCATCTACTGTTGATATTATTGCTCAATCTGTATATTTTGTGGAGAAAAAGGACAAAAGAGACCTGTTAATACACCTTTTAAAAGACAGGACAATTGATTCGGTATTGGTATTTACACGTACAAAGCATGGAGCCGACAGAGTGGCAAAAACTCTGGTGAAGGCCGGAATAAAAACCCAGGCCATTCATGGTGACAAATCTCAGGGTGCAAGGCAAATAGCACTGAATTCGTTTAAGGAAAAGAAAATAAGGGTGCTGGTGGCTACTGATATAGCAGCACGCGGTATTGATGTTGAAAGATTGTCCCATGTAATCAACTTTGATCTTCCGGATTCTCCTGAAACATATGTTCATAGAATTGGACGTACAGGCAGAGCAGGACAGGAAGGTGTATCAATTTCCTTCTGTGATGAAGAGGAGAAAAAGTATCTTAAGGGTATTGAAAAGCTCATAGCCAAAAATATTCCGGTCATTGAGAAACACCTGTATTCTGTTGTTAACAGTACCCCGGTTCCTGCTAGTAATACTGACAGGAGCATAACTCACAGGAAGCCGAAACAAAAAGGTAATTCAGATAGACCGGTAAGGAGTAACCAGTCTGATGAAGTAAAGAAATCCCGGGTTAAAAATTATTCTCAGTTTAATACACGTAATAGAAAGCAAACTAATAAAACAGTACTTAATAATAAAGTATCTGAAGGTAAAACCGCAAAAGATATCATTATACGCAAAAATATATAGGTATGGGGGACTTTATGAAAAAATTCGCATTTGTATCAGATTTTGACGGGACACTTACAGACCGGGATTTTTACCATATTGTAATGGATAAGTATCTAAAGGATTGGGCCTGGGAATATTATGAAGAATGGAGAAAAACCAGAAAGATCAATGTGGAGTTTTTGAACAAAATCTTCGGTGCCATGAACAGGTCTGAGGAAGAAATAATGGAAGATATACTTGAGCTTCCTATCGATCCCTACGCCATTGATTTTATAAAAAAAGTTGAAGGCTTCGGGGGAGATTTTTATATATTAAGCGCCGGAACTTCATATTATATAAAGAAGCTATTGGCACATTTGAATATTAATAATGTTACCGTTATATCCATGGAGGGTAAATACCAGGACAGGGGTATTAAAATAATGCCTGATCCTCAGAACGAATTCTACTCAAGTATTTTTGGTGTTGATAAGGCTAAAGTGGTAATGTCCTTGAAGGAAAAATATGAAAGGGTTTATTTTGCGGGGGACAGCGAGCCGGATATTGGAGCTGCAAAAGCAGCTGACTGTGCTTTTGCACGAAATGACCTCCAAAAGCAGCTGACTGAACAGAATATACCCTTTATTCCCTTCAGAAAATATAATGAGGTAGAACAGTATATGCTTCAGAAGGGTTTACTCAAATAAACGGTTTATAGGCGTATTAAAATTACACTCATTGTAAAAGTAATAAGGAGGAGTTTATGGGGACAGCTATACACAGGATTGAAATTCCTGTAATAATGGAGGTTGGCAGCGACAGACTTGCAAATGTAGGCTCCTATATTGAGAGAGCCGGAATCGCAAAAGTAGTGGTTCTTTTCGGGGAGGGCATCAGAGAGCTTTTCGGCGAAAAGATAATTTCTTCCATCAAAGACAGACCGGCTTTGACTTTACTGGATACTTATGATTTTGACGATATTACAATTGAAAATCTGATCCCACATGCATTTTCAATGCCTTCAAAAGCAGATGCCGTAATAGGTGTGGGCGGGGGAAAGGTACTGGATACCGCAAAGTATATAGCCTTTCTTAACAATCTTCCCTTTATAAGCATACCAACTTCAACCTCCAATGACGGTTTTTCAAGTTCAGGCTGTTCTCTGATAATAAATGGAAAGAGAACCTCGGTACATGCTGCAATGCCCTTTGGAATTATTGTAGACCTTGATGTAATAAAAAATGCTCCGCTTAAATTCATTTACTCAGGCCTGGGCGATATAGTTTCCAAAATAACAGCTGTTTTTGACTGGTATTTTGAAGAACAGCACAATGTGTCAAAGGTTGATGATTTTGCTGCCATGCTGGCAAAAAAATCAGTCAATAGCATAGTGCGTATGCCATATACTCAAATTACAGAACAGTTTTTCCTTAAAGAAATGGTGGATTCACTTACCATGAGCGGCATTGCAATGGAAATTGCGGGTAACAGCGCTCCGGCCAGCGGCAGTGAGCACCTTATATCACATGCCCTGGATAAAATACTTGACAAGCCTCAGCTTCACGGAATCCAGGTGGGGATTTCAACATATCTTATGAGCCTTGTGCAGCAGCACAGAAATGAAAGAATAGAGAAATTCCTTGGTGATACCGGCTTTTTTGATTATGTTGAAACTCTGAAGCTTAAAGCTGAGGATTTTGAAAAAGCCATTGACCTTGCTCCTTCCATCAAACCCAACAGGTACACTTACCTTCACCTGGAAGAAAACCGCAAGAAGGCTAAGGAGCTTCTCAGGAGCAATGAAATTCTTAAGAGAATACTGGCTTAGCAGTTAATAATTAAGCATAAACATTAAAAAGAAATAAAAATACCGGCAGAGCCGGTTTTTTATTTCTCCCGGAATTTCTGATACAAGGACTTCTTACTTTTCAAAATTAATACAGCGCTATATATTGAGTCCGCTTATAACCTCTTTCAGAGATTTTGCTGACTTTTGGAGCAATTCATTTTCTTCGGTACTCAGAGGAACGTTTATAATTCTGGCGATACCTTCTGAATTTACCTGACTTGGTATGCTGAGGCAGATGTCGTCAAGTCCGTATTCACCTTCCAACAGGCTGGAAACTGTCAGAATAGAGTTTTCATTCCTGACAATGGCCTCTACAATCCTCCTGACAGCCAGTGCAACTGCATAATAGGTTGCACCTTTACGGTCAATGATTTCATAAGCAGCATTTTTGACATTGTCGTAGGTGGTTTCCTTAAAGCTGTCGCTGTCACAGGAGTTGCAATCCTTGCAGTATGCATCCATGGGTACTCCTGCAATGGATGCAAGGCTCCAGGTTGGTACTTCGGTATCCCCGTGTTCACCGATGATATAAGCATGGACATTTCTGGGGTCAATACCCATATGTTCACCGATCATGTATTTAAAACGGGCCGAATCAAGCACTGTTCCCGAACCGATGACTCTGTTCTTGGGGAAGCCTGAAAGCTTGTAAGTAACATAGGTAAGAATATCAACAGGGTTGGTTACAACAAGCAGAATGCACTCAGTATTATACTTTATGATATTGCCGATAACATCCTTAAATATTGCCGTATTTTTATTAACCAGGTCAATTCTGGTTTCACCCGGCTTTTGGTTGGCTCCTCCGGTTATTACAACTATGTCTGCATCCTTACAATCGGAATAATCTCCGCCGTATATTTTTACGGGCCTCACAAAAGGCATTCCGTGATTCATATCCATTGCTTCGCCTTCAGCTTTTCTCGCGTTTATATCAATAAGAACCAATTCTGAAATAAGCCCGCTTAACATAAGCGTGTAGGCTGTGGTGGATCCCACAAAGCCGGTTCCTACTATAGCAATTTTATTGATAGATTTATTTTTCATATTAGCCTCCATGAGCCGCATAGCGGCCACAAAATATTAATGAAATTATGCACTCCTTATCCGCTATAAGGCGAATAAAGGAGGTTAATTGGCCTTGCGCGTCTTCAAAGTATCGGTGATCTTTTACTTCAATAACGCAATGTTAATACTTTGAATATATCGCGCGACCATAGATTCATGGGTTGACTTGGAAGACAAGTAGTAAATGAACTTTTCAAGCTGGCCTCCACATCTGTAACCCGGAAGTAGAACCCGGTGTAATTTTTTTTATTGATTTGTTATAAAATATACCCGCCAGGTGGTAATTTGTAACAATAATATATTTGAATATATTTGATATATATTGTAAAATATTAATATATTTTTGCAAAAAAAAGCAAGGTAAGGAGCAAAATTTATGCAATTTTTAGCTCATCAGCAGATAAATATTTTATCCGGGGCTGTATTATTCCTATTTGGAATATACGCCACCAGTGTATTGGATAAAAAAACCACTATTAATAAAATATACCTTGCTTCATTGTTTTTGAATTTATTTCTTATAAATCTGGTAATCATACTTAATTTGCTTGTTGCATATAAAATAGAAGTATTTTGGGCGCGTGTGATATCATGCCTGCTGTACATTCTGTCACCCATGCTTTCCTATTTGTTTCTTAAATTTATCTGTTATTACTTTTCATCCCATTACAAAATAAGAGAACCTGTTCGCTCCATTTTTTATGTGCTGATTATTACAAATATATTCACTGCAGTTTTTTCATCAATAAACCGTACTTTTGATACAAAGGTTTTATCGGACTACATAGTTTCTTTCATTATATCTCTGGTTTTTCTTGTTTACAGTGTTTATGTTATTAAAAGCAGCAAGAAAACGCTTCTGAAGTTTGAATATGCTTATATATTGGCTATAAGCATCATAACAAATATATTGGTGTTTATCCAGCTGCTTATCAATGAAACCAGGTTTGTTTGGTGCAGCACTACCTTTACCATTATTATGATGTTCATAGTAATACAACAAAGGGAACTGTACAGGGATTCGTTAACCGGTGCCAGAAACAGGCTGGTATTGAAAAGATGTATGGACGCCTATGTCAGAAGGCCGTCAGGTAGCCTATCCGTCATTATGATTGATTTGGATTACTTTAAAAATATAAATGACCTTTACGGACATTCTGAAGGTGACAGTGCTTTAAAAATTTTTGTCAGGCTGCTTCAGAAGGTATTTTCAGATAACGGGATAGTAATCCGAATGGGTGGGGATGAGTTCCTGATTCTGATTTACAACCTTTCGGCAGCAAAAGTAAATGAACTTATTTATAAAATGGATAAGATGGTGGAGAAGTACAATACTAAAGGAGGTAAGCCGTACAGTATAAAATACAGCTGTGCAAGCGGGGTATATAAAAATGATATGAGTATCGAGCAATTCATACATGAAATTGATCTTAAAATGTATGACCACAAAAATAACCACAGAAGAAAAACCTGGAGTATTGAAAATGAATTTTGAAAAATCAAAAATGTTTGTGCTGTAGGATATTGATTTATAATATACATATATGTATAATTTCGGTAAGAAATTAGGAAAAGGGAGGTTGCTAGACTATGATTACATGGAGAGATGATTATTTATTGGGGATTGAACATATCGACAAGCAGCACCAGCAGTTGTTCAGTATTGCAACAGACATTCATGAACTTATCAAAAACGAATTGATCACAGACAAATATGATCAGATCCTCAAGTTGTTAGGACAGCTGAAGGAATATACCATATTTCACTTTGCATCAGAAGAGGAATATATGATGAGCATAGGGTATAGAAAGCTTTTGAGTCATAAGGTGGAGCACAGTGACTTCATAGATAAGATAAACAATGTGGATCTGAATAAAATTGATACCGATCATGAACAATATCTCCTTGAGATACTGGATTTCGTTCTTAACTGGATTTCAGACCACATACTGCAGACAGACAGGGCATATGTTGGTGCAGAAAAAAATAACGGTTAAAAGTCTTTTTAAAATTAACTATTTATATAAAAACATATACTTTACAATCAGATGAAGTATATGTTTTTTCAGTTATTGGAAATTTAATTCATAAAATGTTTTATATATTTAGTATAGTGGTATTATATAGTCATTGAAAAATAATTAATATAAGGTCGGATTATGGACCTGCAGGAGGTCGGATATGAAGGTAGTAATTATAGGTTGTACGCACGCTGGAACAGCTGCAGCAAGTAATATTGCGAAATTGTATAAAGATGCAGAGATAACAGTTTATGAAAAAAATAATAATATTTCTTTTCTATCCTGTGGTATTGCTCTATATGTCGGCGGAGTTGTTAAAGATCCAAAAGGACTCTTCTATTCCTCCCCTGAAAAGCTTAAAGAACTTGGGATTGTAACCAGAATGAAGCATGAGGTGCTTGGGGTTAATCTGGATGAAAAATCTCTTATTATAAAAAATCTTGAGGATAATTCAGAATTTGTGGACAACTTCGACAAACTCATTGTAACTACCGGTTCATGGCCAATCGTTCCCAAAATAGAAGGCATAACCATGGAAAATATTCTTCTGTCAAAGAATTATGATCATTCAAATGAGATCATTGCCTGTTCAAAAGATGCAGGGAATATTGTTGTCGTTGGAGCAGGTTATATTGGAGTAGAACTTGTTGAGGCTTTTACTGAAAAGGGTAAGAAGGTTACTCTCATTGATACCGAAGAACGGATAATGAATAAATATTTTGACAGGGAATTTACCGATAAGGCCGAAGAAACCTTTGAAAAACATGGGGTAAAAATAGCTTTGGGTGAAACGGTTGTCCGTTTTGAGGGAAGTGACAATAAAGTTAGCAAAGTAGTGACTAACAAAGGCAGCTATGACGCTGATATGGTCATTTTGAGCATAGGATTCAAACCAAGTACCGGGTTGTTTAAGGATAAGCTTCAAATGCTTCCCAATGGTGCAATTATTGTAGACGAGTATATGCAAACCAGCTGCAAGGATATATTTGCAGCTGGTGATTCCTGTGCAGTGGTATATAATCCAACAGGGAAGCATCAATACATTCCTCTGGCAACAAATGCAGTCAGGATGGGAACCCTTGTGGCCAGAAATCTTATAAAGCCCACAATAAGATATCTTGGGACTCAGGCCACCTCAGGGATTAAGATTTATGATCTCAACTGTGCTGCTACAGGACTTACAGAAACAATGGCAAAAGCCCTTGAAATGGAAGTAAAAACTGTATTTGTTAAAGAAAACTACAGACCTGAGTTTATGCCCACATATGAAGAAGTCCTGCTCAAGGTGGTTTATGACAGTAAAACCAGAGTAATCCTGGGTGCACAGATTCAGTCAAAAGCTGATTTGACCCAGTCAATCAATACTCTTTCGGTTGTTATTCAGAACAAAATGACTATTGATGAGCTGGCTTTTATTGATTTCTTTTTCCAGCCGCATTATAACAAACCCTGGAACATACTGAATATGGCAGGGTTGCAGGCAGAATAAAAAATAATACAATAGAATCTCTATAAAAGCCAATTTATGTTGACAATCATAATTGGCTTTTATTATTAAAATATAATAGTTTGCAATAGTACTGCATATTTGATAAAATCAAGCAATATAAACAAACATAACTTAACCTGGTGTTTGATATATTTATTATGCAATTAATCCTGTTAAAAATAATAGGTGATCTTATGCAGTCTAAATCGGTTAAAACACGTAAGATTAAATATAAGACAATGGTGTGTTTATATAAAAATATAAAAATCAATATAAGTAATCTGATTCAAAAAGTCAGGAAAATACCCATTATTCAACGTATTTTTCTTGGCTTTCTCATTATATCCATTATACCTATAGCCCTAGTTGGAATGTATTCAAATTCCAATTATGAAAAATCCATAACCTCAAAACTTAATTCATATTCCGGACAACTTGTGCAGGAAATTACGAAAAACGTTAAAAATGAGACAGACCAGTATGAGAAGTTAAGCGAGTCAATTATTATGAATGATGATGTACAGGATGGAATTATCAAGTTCGGCGGGATGAATGACGTAGAAAAAAACAATCTGATGGATAATCTGACAAATAAATTCAGCAGAGAGCTCTTTAATTATAAAAATGTAAAGAGCATTAGTATCAGATTTCCTGACGGAAACACATTTTATGACCTGGGATATGAAATTTTTAATGAAAGTGATGTTAGAGATATAATAAAACGTACCGACAATGCTGTGGGAAATACATACTGGACCAGTCTTAAATCCAACCTCGGAAACAGCTGTATAGTATTAAGCAGAGTTGTATACTCGAAATATAAATACATGCTGAAGCAGGGTTATCTCTTAATAGTAATTGACGAAAGAATATTTGCCCAGAATACTTATAAAAACATAGATCTTGGCAAAGGCAGCGATTTGTTTATAATGAAGAGCAATGGTGCGGTCATTTCCTCACAGTCCGACAATGTCAAAAAAGGAGCTGTGTTTTATGACGGTGAGCTGAAGGAGCAGATATATAATAATTACCTTAAGAACAACAGAACCTTCAGATACAGCTCGGAGGAGGGGGATTTCCTTATTGCCGGAACATTTTTACCGTCTCTGGACTGGTATATAGTCGGGCGGGTACCATACAGCTTCATAAGTTCCCAATCAAGTGAAGTAAGAAATAATGTGATTTTTGTAAGTATAATTGTAATAACTGCATCAGTATTACTTTCTCTTATAATCTATGCAAGTGTTTCTGTTCCGCTCAAATCTCTCCTGACCTCGGCCAAACGTATCCGGGATGGCAAACTGGAGGAGAAAATAGAAGATCAGTACAATGATGAAATAAGTGAACTGTCCTTTAATATAAAAAGCATGGTTGAAAGGCTCAAAGCCCTCATAGTTGAGGTGGAACTTCAGCAGTCCAGAAAGAGGGAAGCAGAGCTTAAAATGCTTCAGGCCCAAATAAATCCGCATTTTTTGTTTAATACTTTAAATTCTCTTAAATGGTCTGCAATGCTAAGCGGCAATAAAACGCTGGAAGATGGACTGGGTGCTCTTTCAGGGCTTTTAAAAGATACAATACTAAATAAGGAAGAAATAATATCACTGGAAAAAGAAATAGAAAACCTCAACAATTATGCAACTATCCAGGCTATCAGGTATGCAAATTCCTTCAATATCAACTATGATATTGAAAAAGGGCTTGAAAAGGGCTTGATTATTAAATTCATTTTACAGCCAATTGTGGAGAACTCAATTATTCACGGTATTGATGATGACGAAAGAACTGTAAATATAAATATTTCTGCCAGAAGTATGGAGGATTTGCTGCTGATAAAAATCGCTGATGACGGAAAGGGTTTCAGCCCTGAAAGTGTTGATAACCGGACTAGTAAAAACAAACTTTCAGGAATTGGTATTGATAATGTAAATGAGAGAATCAGGCTGAATTTTGGAGAAGGATTTGGACTGACAACTAACAGCCGGAGGGGGGAAGGAACGGTAACCGATATAATTCTTCCCCTGTCCATATGGGAGGAAGAAGATATTGTACAGTGTATTGATCGTAGATGATGAAAAAATAGTAAAGCTGGCCATAAAATCAATGATCAAATGGGGAGACAGCGGGTTTGAGCTGGCAGGAACCGCATCAGACGGCGTTAAGGCTCTTCAGCTTTGTGAGAAAAATAAACCTGACATAATAATAACAGATTTAAAAATGCCTCATATGGATGGTATTGAATTCATAAAGAGATTAAAGCAGATGAATTATGATGGAGAGATTCTGGTATTAAGTAATTATAATGATTTTGACCTGGTCAGAGAGGCTATGAAATACGGGGCATATGACTATATACTAAAAGTGACTGTCAAATCCGATGATTTCATGAGAGTGCTGGATGAGATCAAGGACAAACTTGAGAAAAAAAGGGGTTATGAAAAGGTTGTACAGAGCAGCGAGAAAAATCTTGATTATCAGAGAAATGAATTTATTAAAACAATTCTGACAGGTGATGAAGAGGAGCTGCTCAAGAAGTCACAAGAAATTCCGCATAACCTGAAGCCTGATTTTAATGATTGCCTGCAAAGCTTTATTGTTACCAGTAAGGACCGTGAAGCAATAAAAAAGACAGGACAGGGGCTTGGTGAAATAATAAGGAATATAGCAGGTAACATATTTTCGGTTTATAACTGGTATTCGGTAGTAGAATACGAAATGAATATGGTTTTCATTTTGATAAATTCCGGCAGGAACCCGGGGCTTATGTCTGCAAAAGATGCAGCTGACAGAATTATTGAACTTGCTAATATGTATTTCAATGTGAAAATCGGAATAGTATACCGGGACGCATCCGGGAAAAATGCTTCTGTGGTTAATGAAATAATAAAATGCAGGAAAGCCTCAGAATTGCTGTTTTACGATAAATTTCATGAAAACAGCCTCTCAGGAAATGTTGTCCCGGTCAATGATGAAAAGCAGGGCAGGGAACTGGCTTTATTGATTTCGGAAGAGATTTATTCAAATATGGTTATCGGTGAGACTCAAGAGGTTATTAAAAGTTTTGATAATATTTTAGATGTATGTGCTCAGAGTTTATTAAATCCGTACCGCCTTAAAAAGCTTATTAAAAAAATACTCCGTGATGTGGAGAAAAGACTGATCAATAACGGATATTGTTCGGAAGAAGTTTTCGATGAATATAATAATGATGAGGATGTAATTTTTTCTGCCCCTACAGAGTCAACACTGAGGACTGCTCTGAAAAGTATGGTGGAGATTGCTGCCGGCAGGATAATGAGTGTCAGTGAGAGGGCCTGCAGAAAAGAAGTCAGAGAAGCATTAAGATATATTGATGAAAACATAACTCATAAGATAACGGTTCCTCAGATTGCAAAAAAGGTTAATTTGACAGATACCTATCTTTGTAAGGTTTTTAAAACAGATGTAGGCAAAAGTATTATTGATTATATAAATGAATTAAAGATGAAAAAGGCATACGAACTTCTTGTTTCAAAAGATTATCTCATCAAGGAGGCCGCTGCGGCTGTAGGGATTGATGACCAGTTTTATTTCAACAGGCTCTTTAAAAAATACTTCGGTGTAACACCCAAAGAAGTTAAACCCAAAATGTAGTTAAAAAAACATATACTATTTTGCAAAAAAGATAAAATAGTATATGTTTTTTTTCAATGGTTTGAAAGTTAGAAAATCAATACTGTCAGACACCCTTAATCAGGCCAGAATTGTATATGCTATGCATAGAAATGTCAATGTAACAAAACAGTTTCAGCTATTATCATATTAAATATAAAAAACCAAAAGACATGAGCAAATAATAGAAACTGTTTTCTTGAAAGGCGCATTTGAGAACAGCTCCTTGAAAAATGAAAGGCTATTATTTATTCATTCTTAAAAAGGAGAGGTTTAAATGAAAAGCATATTTAAGAAAAGTATGTCACTCCTGCTTGCACTGGGAATTACGGCATCTCTGGCGGCAGGATGCGGATCACAGCCGGCGGCCACAACAACTGCAGCCGGGTCAACAGCAGTGGGCAGCACGGCTGCAACAGATACTCAGGCGGCTGCAAGCAGTTCTGACGGCAAAAAAGAATTTGCCAACAAGGAACTTAATATTGCAGTATTCCAGGGGGCTTACGGAAGAGATTTCTGGGACGCGGCAGCTGCAAAATTCATGGAACAGTATCCGGGAACCAAGATAAATATTACTGCCAATGCAAAACTTGGTGAAATGATTAAACCGAGTATAGTAGCCGGAAACCCTCCGGATTTCATTTATCTGAATGATGGCGACCCATCCGGTGTAACCAAAGGTTTGATAAAAGACAAGGCGATTTTGGACATAACAGATGTATTTGACAGCATTGCTCTTGACAAGGATTCAAAAATAAGAGATCTAATTCTTCCGGGCTTTCTTGAGACCTCTTACTGTACACCATACGGAGACGGCAAGATATACCTTGCACCTTACAACTACGGTGTAATGGGATTATGGTATAACAAAGACTATTTTGACAAAAAAGGTTATTCCGCTCCGAAAACCTGGGACGAATTCTTTGCTTTGAATGATAAGGCAAAGACCGATGGAAGGTCATTATTTACATACCAGGGAATCTATCCGGGATATCTTGAGGAAGTACTCATACCGGCCTTCTATGCAGCCGGAGGTCAGCAGGCAGTTGATGACTTTACAAGCTACAAGGAAGGTTTCTGGAAGTCAGAAGCAGCTACAAAGACCATGGATATATTCTCAAAGATTGCAAATACCGACAATGCTCTCATGAAGGGAACTGTAGCACTCAACCATACTCAGGCTCAAACGGCATTTATGCAGGGGAAATCTATGTTCTGTGTAAATGGAAACTGGTTTGAAGGTGAAATGAAGGACGCTCCAAGAGAAGACGGTTTCCAGTTTGGTTTTGCAGGAGTACCGGACTTTAATGCTGGAGATCCCACAATCGCACTTGTTAGTGTAGAGCAAATGTATATTCCGGCAAAATCCAAAAATCCAGAACTTGCAAAAGAATTTATGAAGTTCATATATACTGATACTTCAGTGAAGTTGAACGGTGAAAAAGCCAAAGCAGTAATGGCTGTCAAGGGTGCAACCGACATGGTAAAAGACTATATTACTCCATCCTCGTATAACTGTTTCAAAGCGGTTGAGCAGGGAATGAAGCCTGTTGTGGCAGCTTTGAAGCCTGTTGCAAACGGAAGCAAGATCAATATTTCCGATGAAATCTATAAACCTTTCTCAAGCATAATGAACAAGCAGATGACAGTTCAGGAATATGCCGACAAGCTGGAAAAAGTCTATGCAAAAGTCAGGGATGAACTGGCAAAAGCTCAGTAAGAAAATAGATGCTCCAATAAGTTATAACCGGAGAGGAAATGTCTTCTCCGGTTATAATGAGGCATTAGTTTTTCAAGATGGCTTTTGGGACACCTTAGCCTCGTTGAAATGCGCTAAGGTTAGAAATTTTTATATAGCCGGAAAATTTTCTTGAATCTTTGCGTTATATATTAAAATAGGGTGTGAACATTAATGAATAAGAATATTAAAAGAAATCTATTTCTTGCAGCATGTATCCTTCCTTCCCTGATTCTTTTTGCAATATTCATCATATATCCAACCGTAAGAGTTTTTATCAGCTCTCTATATGAGGACAGTGGGCTGGGAAACGCCTCGAGATTTATCGGGTTCGATAACTTTAAAGCAATGTTTCAGGATGAAGTTTTCTACATAGCACTGAAAAATACCGGTTTCCTGATGATAGTATCCGGAATTCCCACTATACTTTTTGCTTTGTTTTTTGCAGGTATGCTGACCTCGGGAAAAATAAGAGAGAGTAATTTCTACAGAATTGTTTTTTTCTTCCCCAGCATACTATCCTTTGTTGTAATTGCCATTCTATGGTCGTTTATATACCATCCTACCATGGGTGTTATAAATCCTGTTCTGCAGCTTCTGGGAAAGGGAGATCTTGACCTGGCCGTTTTGGGAAACAAAAACACTGTCATGTGGGGCATAGCAGTTACAATGATATGGCAGGCGGCAGGGTATTATATGGTAATGTACATAGCCGGAATTGACGGTATATCAAAAGAACTGTATGAAGCAGCTGAAATTGACGGTGCAACAGGCATACAAAGTTTCTGGTCAATTACCATACCTCTCTTATGGGATATCATAAAGACCACAATAATATTTGCCATAAACGGAGTTATTACCAACAGCTTTACCATTGTCAGAGTAATGACGGACGGGGGACCTGACAGAGATTCCGAAGTACTTCTGACCTTTATGTATAAACATGCAATGAACGCCAGCTTCGGATATGCTATGGCTATAGCAGTATTCGTATTCACAGTCTCTATCATTTTATCTGTAATAAGCAACAGGGTAACGGGTAGAGAAGCCACAGAATATTAATCGAGGTGAAAGGTTGATAAATTTTCAATAATAAATAAAGGAGGTACCGAGCCCATGCTATTTCTATCATTGCATTTCGTGCAAAATGCTGGGCATGGGGGATATTTATGAAAAATAGCAGGAGTTTATATAATAAAATCATTGGAGCTGTATTCAGAATTGTTTTGCTGGTGAACACAATAATGGTAATTTATCCTTTGTTATGGACTGTTCTGACGTCCTTTAAGACCAATACGGAAATTATGGATAATCCGTGGCTGCTGCCAAAGGGTATCAACCTGGAAAATTATATTACGGCATTTACAAAAGCAAACATAGGCGGATATTCCGTCAACTCCATTTTGGTTACTGTAGGTTCTATTTTTCTGCTGGTTGTAATGGCGGTGTCTTCCTCCTATGCACTGGCACGATATGAGTTTCCTTTCAGAAAGTTTATTAAGAACATATATATGGGCGGTATCTTCATACAAATTACATTCATAATAATTCCGCTCTTTCTATTAATGACGAAGCTCCACATGAATGATAACCGTTTCTGGCTTTCACTGGTATATGCAGTATCGCAGCTCCCGTTTTCTGTTTATCTGCTTATAAGCTTCATGAAGGGAATCCCAAAAGATTATGAAAATTCAGCCATGATAGACGGATGTGGTTATGCCGGGGCATTTATCAGAATTATTGTCCCCCTTGTGAAACCAGGAATTATCACAGTGGTTATATTCAGTTTCTTTGCATTCTGGAATGAGTTTCCGCTGGCAATGACACTTATTTCTTCAGACAGTAAAAAAACACTGCCTATTGGCCTGGCAAATCTGATGGAGGTACAGCGTTATGCCACAGATTGGGGAGCATTGTTTGCAGGGCTGGTAATAGTGCTGGTGCCTACAATCATAGTGTATATGCTGACGCAGGATAAGCTGACAAAAGGTATGCAATTGGGCGGTTTAAAAGGCTGATATGAAAACTTAAATAATGGTATTTATTACTTGGAAAATTATTAAATAACATATAAACAGATGGATGAGGAGTAAATAATCATTAATTTTGAGGCCGCAATGCGGCTCAAAGCCATAACCTGGCTCATGGAGGTAAAAATGACTAAAAATCCCGGAAGGGTTACACTTCCCGCAGAAAAGGGAATGGAAGAGGAAATTCTCAGAATAGCTGAAAAATGGGGCGTAGATGCGGTGCGCGACAGTGACGGTACAAAACTTTCAGACGAAATCCTAAACATGGGTTTTGATATATACTCGACCTTATGTCTTATAAGAGAAGACAATGCTTGGACCAAAGCAAACAGGGACTGCCTGCAGCAGACATATTTGCTGTCGGAACCGGTTATTGCTGCCGGGAACACAATTAAAGTGGATTTAATGAAAGGGTACTTTTCGGAACAATTTCAGATAGACAGTGTACATGATCCAAAGATCTGGTGGGAGGTTATCGACCGTACAACGGGAGATATTGTTCCTGCAGCTCAATGGGCTTTTGAAAAGGATGCGGGCATTGTTACTATAAATAACGCATTGCCATGGCACAAATATACCGTAAGTTTTCTGGCCTGCCAGATATGGGAGCCTGTTTCCATGTACAACCATATAACCAATCAATGGAAGGAAGAACACAGGCTGCCCGTTGATCCAAGGCATCCAAAGGCCAGGAAACATTTGCTGGAGGTGCTGGAAAAATGGCTTGAAGAGCACCCGGGAACCGATATTGTGAGGTTTACGACCTTTTTCTATAATTTTGATCTCATTTATAATGAGAACGGAAGAGAACGTCAGGTTGACTGGTTTGGCTATTTAAGCTGTGTGAGCCCTTCGGCCCTGCAGAATTTTAAAAAAGAATATGGTTACCGGCTCAGACCGGAGGATTTTATAGACAATGGTTATTACAATACGCCGTTTAAGGTTCCATCAGGCAATTATCTGGACTGGATGGATTTTAACCAGAAATTTATTGCCGGCTTTGCAAAGGAATGCGTTGATATGGTTCACAAAGCAGGTAAAAAGGCAATTATGTTTTTGGGTGACCATTGGGCAGGAACTGAGCCCTATGGGAAATATTTCGGTGAAATAGGTCTGGATGCCGTAGTTGGAGCGGCCGGTGATGGCGTAACCACAAGAATGATTTCAGATATACCTGTAAAAGCAACAGAAGCAAGATTTTACCCATATTTCTTTCCTGATATTTTTTATAAGGGAGGCAATCCGGTAAAGGAATCAATGGAAGTCTGGAGGAAATCCAGAAGGGCGTTGCTGAGAAAACCAACCGATAGAATGGGCTATGGGGGGTATCTGAGTCTGGCGGCTGCATTCCCTGATTTTGTAGAACATATAGGTCAGGTATGTGACGAGTTCAGAAGGATTCATCAAATGGCAAGGGGAACAAAACCATTGAGTGCTCCTTTCAAGGTTGCGGTTCTTAATGCATGGGGACATATCAGGACCTGGATGACTCATCAGGTAGCCCATTCACTGTGGAATCAAAGGTGTTATTCCTACCTTGGAATCATGGAGGCACTGGCAGGCCTGCCTTTTGATCTGGAATTCATCAGCTTCGAGGATATAAGACAAAACGGAATTTCTGAAGATACAGGAGTAATAATCAATGCCGGTGATGCCGGAACATCGTGGAGCGGTGCAGAATACTGGAAGGATGAAGAAATTGTAACAGCCATCAGAAGCTGGGTATATAACGGAGGAGGCTTTATAGGTGTCGGCGAACCTTCTGCTTATGAATATAACGGTTCCTTTTTTCAATTAAGCGATGTTTTGGGTGTTCAGAAGGAAACAGGGTATTCGGTAAGTCATAATAAACCTAGTATATCTGTTGCAGAAAAGCATTTTATAACTGCCGATATAAAAAATCCCATAGATTTTGGTGAAGGGATGAACTGTATATATAAGTGTTCCGATTCGGTGGAGGTTCTTGCGCTTAACAACCTGAGCTGCTCTCTGACAGTAAATGGTTACGGGAATGGCCGTTCTGTATATATTGCGGGTCTACCCTTTAATATGGAGAACACCAGACTTTTATCAAGGGCTATCTACTGGACGGCGCATAAGGAAGCTGAAATGCAGAATTGGTACAGTGACAATCCTGAAGTGGAATGTGCAGTTTATCCTGAGACCGGCTGTTTTGTTGCAGTGAATAACAGCGGCCAAAATCAATTGTCAAGTATATTAAAGCCGTCAGGTGACAGAATAGCAGTCCAACTGGAGCCGATGGGCTACAAATGGTTTGAAATTTAGTATTAAAGTTATGTATCAATATTAAAGTTATGTATTAGTATTAAAGTCAGGTATATAACATGAGCCCTGTTGTGGGAGCTCATGTCATGGCTTTTACAGGAGGTTTTAATGGATGATTTTATTATAAAGGCTGCGGGAGTTCTGCCGTCGGAACGGCAATATGTGTGGCAGCAGATGGAGTTTTATGCTTTCATCCATTTTACGGTCAATACTTTTACAGACCGTGAGTGGGGCTATGGTGATGAAGCTCCGGCCATATTTAATCCTCCGGCACTCAATGCGGACCAGTGGGCCGAGACATGCAGAGCTGCTGGAATGAAGGGGCTGATTCTCACCTGCAAGCATCATGACGGCTTTTGTCTCTGGCCCAGCAGATTTACCGGGCATTCGGTAAAAAACAGTCCCTGGAAAGACGGGAAAGGTGATGTGGTAAGGGAAGTCTCGGATGCATGCCGGAGAGCCGGACTGAAATTCGGAATTTATATTTCTCCCTGGGACAGGCATGAAAAAACCTATGGAGATTCCGAGGCATACAACCGGTATTTTATTAATCAGCTTACTGAGCTTTTAACCGGCTATGGAGATATCTTCTGCGTATGGTTTGATGGTGCCTGCGGTGAGGGACCAAACGGAAAAAGACAGATATATGACTGGGAGGCCTACTATAAAATTATCAGAGAACTGCAGCCGCAAGCTGTTATAAGTGTTTGCGGACCTGATGTCCGATGGTGCGGCAATGAAGCAGGCCACTGCCGTAAATCCGAGTGGAGTGTTGTTCCAAGGGAACTTCAGGATGCAGAAAAAATAGCCGGGAAATCTCAAAAGGCTGATGACGGGGAATTCTCCAAACTTATAAATTCAATGGAGCAGGATCTGGGAAGCAGGGCAGCAATAAAAAATGCATCTGAGCTTATATGGTATCCCGCCGAAGTAAATACATCCACACGGCCGGGCTGGTTCTACCATTCGGCAGAAGATCACAGTGTAAAGACTGCGGAACAGCTGCTGAAGGTATATTTGAATTCGGTGGGCGGAAATTCCTGCTTTCTGCTAAATATTCCACCTGACGGCAGAGGCTTGATACATGAAAATGATGTTGCAGTACTTGAAAAATTAGGTGGTACAATAAAGAAAACTTTTTGTGAAAACCTGGCGGCCAAAGCTGTTGCAACCGCATCAGAAAGCCTGAACGATGCTCACCTTCCAGATAACATCTTAAGTGAAAATAAAGATTCCTTCTGGCGTCCGGCAGCAGGCACAGAGGCAGCTGAACTGGTGCTCACACTGGAATCTGAAAAAACCTTCAACATTATTGTATTAAAGGAAAATATAAGTTACTCCGGTCAGCATGTGGAAAGCTTCACTCTGGAGGTTTTGCAGAACGGCTGCTGGATGCGGGTTTTTGAAGGTACCGTGATCGGTTATAAACGGATATGCTGCTTTAACAAGATAAGTGCAAGTGGTATCCGCTTGAAGATTACAGCTTCAAGGCTATTTCCTACAATCGAATACCTGGGGGTTTTCCTTTCAGAAGTCGAATTATCAGGTATGTAACGAGCATCGAAAAATGGAATTGTAAAAAAATACAAAAAGCAGGTCAGTGCAGATAATTGCAATGACCTGCTTTTTATAAATATTAATAAGTTCCGTTCCATTGAGAAGAATATTATTTGATGAATTTGTACTCTATGACAATTGATATATGGAAAATTGTATGTTATTCTATTATGAATTTAATCGATAAAATCAGTGTATATGACATTGAAAATGCTGGCTTTGAAGTCTCAGGCTTCAGCTGTGGATGGAGGATTACATGGAACTTATTCAATATAAAAACCGGGGATTAATACTGATAAACATTGTGCTGCTGACTTTTATGGCATGTCTTGACAGCAGCATAGTAAATGTTGCTCTGCCTGTTATGGCCGATTACTTCAACGTTGGAATGAATTCAATATCAGTAATAGTTTCCACTTATCTTATAGCAATATCTGCAACAATCCTTATCTTTGGAAGATTGGGAGACATCAAAGGGACAGTCAGGATTTTTAAAATAGGTATTGTTATTTTTACTATAGGGTCTTTATTGTGTGCCATAGCAAACTCTCTTAATTTGTTGATATTTGCCAGAATAATTCAGGCAGTGGGTGCTGCAGCTTACATGGCAACAAATCAGGGTATCATAACCAGAGTTTTTCCAGCAGGCGAAAGGGGAAAAGCCCTGGGTATAACAGGTTCGTTTGTAGCCCTGGGAACCCTGGTTGGTCCGCCTCTGGGTGGTTTTATAGTTGATGCAGCCAGCTGGCAATATATCTTTCTGATTAATATCCCGATTGGTATTTTTGCTTTTATACTGGGAATGAAGATCCTGCCGAGGGATGAAGAAAGCAAAAAGGCCAGATTTGATATAAAGGGTGCTGCATTGTTCCTGATTTTTATAGTTGCATTGTTTGCAGCACTGTTGGTGGGTGAAAAGGTCGGCTTTACCAACCCCTTGATTTTGGGAGGCTTTGGACTTGCAATAATTTCGTTTGTAATGTTCCTTAAGGTAGAAAACAGTGTAGACAGCCCCTTGCTTCAGTTGACGATTTTTAAGAATCAGCTTTTTTCTCTGAGCATATTTTGCGGATTTTTACTTTTCGTAGCAATGAACTGCTCCAATATCATAATGCCTTTTTATCTTCAGGATGTTATCAAGCTCTCCCCTTCAGTTGCCGGACTGTATCTTATGACATATCCGCTGGTACTTTTTGTAGTTGCACCAATAAGCGGTCATATTTCAGACAAGATAGGGTCTGAGCTGCTTACCTTCATAGGGCTTATAATCTTTAGTTCGGGTTTCTTTTTCATTGCCACTTTAAATGAACATTTTGAGCCGGTGAAGCTGGTGGTTATTATTGCGGTAATGGCTCTTGGCAACGGGATGTTCCAGTCTCCCAACAATTCGCTGGTAATGTCTTCTGTTCCGCGGGAAAGGGTTGGTGTTGCAGGCAGTATAAATGCTCTGGTGCGTAATCTGGGCCTTGTTGTGGGGGTTTCTGTATCAACGCTTATCCTGTACGGGGTTATGAGCAGTAAATTGGGCTATTCCGTTACCACCTTTGTTGCAGGCAAGGAGTCGGAATTTATATTTGCCATGCGTGTAACTTATATATGTGCAGGATTAATATCCTTTATAGGAGCTGCCTTGACAGCCTTCAGATTAATCCAGAAAAGAAGAAAAGGCCGTCCTAAGGAACAATAAACCTTAAGACAGCCACTAACCTTTAAACTTATTTCAACAGCTCCAGCAAATCCTCCGGTGTCTTTAAAAAGTAGTCGGCATCAATATTATCGCAGTTATTTGAACCCCAACATGCCAGCGCGAATTTAACACCGGCGTTTTTAGCACATTGTCTGTCGAAAACGGTATCTCCTATATATATTGTTTCGGCAGGAGCTGCACCCAGCTTTTCCATTGCCTTAAGCAGAGGCTCGGCTTGGGGCTTGTGTAATGCCGTATCATTGGAGCATACCACAGCTTCAAAATTATCGATAAAACCATGCAGACATTTGTCTATTTTTATCTCATAGTCAGATCTGGAGGTAACAACTCCAAGAGGAAGGTTCATAGTCTTGAGTTTTCCAAGCAATTCATAAATACCATCAAAGGCTTTACAGCGTTCAAAACCCTGAATCAGAAATTCATAATAATCCTTCATAGCAGCTTCTATATCTGTAAAACCATACCTGGAAAGGGTTTGAGGAGTCGGAACCCCATAGCCTTCAAGAAGCTCCTCCTGAGTAAAATATCTTCCGTGCTTTGCGAAAATAACACTTTGGTAGGCGAAATTGACAGCTTCCTCGGTATCTACCATTGTTCCGTCTACATCGAATACAACATATTTAAACATTTTGGCCTCCGAAATATATTTCAAATAAGTATATTTAGTTGTTACTAACATTAACATATCTGATATTATAACATTAATGAGGCCTTCAGGTCATAAGAAATTTTGTTTAAAATTATGCATTCTGGACATATAAAATATGATCAAAAAGCACATACCGGTTGAAAACAGGACGTCAAACACTATTAGATTATCAGGAATTATTCTATTTATGATACTGACTGCCAGATAACCGGCCAACCCTGAAATGGCCAGTACAGCTGCTTTTAAAAAAGATACTCTTAGCTCACAAACCTTTCTTATTTCATATAGATTCAGAATAAGTCCTGTAATTGATGTAATAACAAGTGCAATACCATAACCGAAAATATTCAGGGAAGGAATACCGGTTAAAATAAATACCAGAATCAAACCTTCAACTGAAACAATTATTGAATTCTTCAGGTTTACATTTTGCTTACCCAGTCCGTTAAGTATGCCAAAGGTAGCGGCAGTCACATAACTTATAAAATTGCAGACTCCGGCTACCATAATCATTTGACCTAGATCGTTCCTTCCATAGAAGAGCATTCCAAGCTTTTGAGGAATGCAAAGTGATACAATGAGAGTTCCCATTCCCACCATGTAGGATATCCTGAGAACCTGTGAAATTCGTTTTTCAGTACTCCAGGAATCCTTTTTGCTCAGACTCAGAGACATGTCGGGAATCATTACTGTCATCATGGAACCTACAATTATAAAGGGGAGGTTGACTGTGGTCAGTGACATTCCCAGAAATTTTCCTATCTGTTCAAGTGCCGTATCATAGCTAAGCCCTGAACTGATCAGTCTCCTTGGTAATATCAAGGTCGAAGCTGTGTTAAGTATGGAGGATAAAAAGCCGTTAAGACTCAGAGGACAGGAGATTACAAGAATATCAACCAAAAGCTGTAAGGGGTTTTTTACCTTGGTTTTAACAGGAACAAGCCGGTGGGAAAATAATTTAAAAGCTGTAAACAGCATTATCAGACTGATAGCTTCTCCTACCGCCAGAGCAAAATATGCTGTTGTCACCGCTCCTTTAATATTCTTTACAGAAAGGATGGCCATTGTGGCAAGTAGAATGGTAACGCGAATACATTTTTCAAGGATATCTATTCCTGCAGGAATAGTAAATTTCTCAAAGCCGTAGAAGAAGCCTTTAAAAATTGCCGACATCGGAATAAATACCAACGCCGGACAGATTATTTTCAATGCATCAGCTGCACGGCTGTCTTTAATAAAAAAGCTGCTGATGGTTGAAGCATTAAGGAAAACCAAAATGGCAACTGCAATACTCCACATTCCTATAAAACCTATTGCAACCTTAACTGTCCTGTGGAGATTGCGGTAGTCCTTTTTGCTGTTATATACAGCACAGGTTTTTGAGACAGCTGTAACCAGGCCATCGGCTGTGAGACAGAGGAGCAGAGAATACACCGGCATTATAAGACCATACAACCCCAGACCTTCAGCTCCCAGCTTTTTAGAAAGAATTATGGAGAAGGCAAAACCGATAAATCCTGTAATTAAGTTTGACATGGTAAGTATTGCAGAGTTTTTATAAAATTTATCCAATCCCATCAGGTATAGCTCCATTTTCCTAAAGTCAATTAATATTGTTTTATAGTAATTGATTGTTTATTGCCTTATTATTAAATGCTATTCAGTATGAGACAGGTTTATTACTGGACGGAGACTGTTAAATTTTATCAGAGCTATCTGCTGCAACAAAAAAGAGGCTGCTTTCTATGGAGAAAGAGCCTCTATTTGTTAATGAGATAATAAATGAAAATAAGCTGTGCCAGAAGTATAAAAGGTATAACTGTCATAAAGTACCAGTTCCTGGTTTTATGATTGAAGAAGAATAAGCCGATATAAACGCCTATACTTCCTCCGAGAATTGATAAAAGAAAAAATGATCTTTCCGGTATCCGCCATAATTTGTTTTTTGCTTTATATTTATCCAATGATACCAATACAAACCCGAATATATTCAGTATCACTAATACAGCTATTATAATATTTTGCATAAAGCACCTCATCAGGTATTTAAAGATGTATTATACTATAATAATACAATATTATACCTGTAAAGTGCTAGCTTTTTCTAAAATAGTATTTAAAAAAAGCGCATTTTCAGCAAATACAATGATAATTGACATAACAATAATTATATGATAATCTTTCATAAATAAAATTTTGGTTATAAAGCATTAATGTGAAATTTACTCAGGCGTACAGGCGTTCCAATGACGCAGAAGGGTGCAGAAATTGAGATATAGCTTGAAAGACTTTACATACGTGTATCTTCCAAGCCAACCTGTGAATTTATGGCCGAGCGAAATATTTAAAGTATTTTTCAATACTTAAAAGCGCACATGGCCAATTACCCTCCTTTATTCGCCTTAAAACGGTAGGGGAGTGAGAAAAAATATTATTTGTGGCTGCTATTGCGGCTCATGGAGGTTAAGGTGAACACTTTTGAAAATGTGAGTATTGTAAAGAAAGCAAATGTATATTTTGATGGCAAGGTTACCAGCAGAACAGTGGTTTTCCCAAATGGAGAAAAGAAGACTCTTGGAATAATGATGCCGGGAGAATATGAATTCGGTACTGCAGATAAGGAGCTTATGGAGATACTTGCCGGAAAGCTGGAGGTTCTGCTTCCCGACAGTGACAAGTGGGTAGCAGTTGAGGTTACTGCAGACAAAGTGATCGGTGTTTGAATTTAATTATCGAGGATGCAATCATTTAGAGGATTTCTTGTATGAATAGATCCTCCTGGTTTTGTTTTTTTTGCCGTGTAGAATCTTTATAATTTTGTTTTAGTGTATATTAAAAGCTCAGATTTCTGCAATAGCTTAAGGACAGCAATTCACGACATAATCTTTATGGTCATAATACAATTATTTATCAGATAAATAAAATTTATTGTACAGGTATGAACTTCTTTATATAACATACAATGGTAAGGGCGGATAGAATTACAGGAGAATAATAATATGGAGAAATTTGAATACAAAACATTGTTTTCTGATGCCAAGGGAATATTCGGAGGTAAGGTTGACAAATTGACATTCCAAAATGAGTTGAATGAATTAGGGTCACAAGGCTGGGAGTTGGTAAATACTGTGGCTACTGCTCAAAGCTATGGAAGTACAAGGTGGATTATCTCAATATTTAAGCGCAGGATTCAATAAAATCTCAATATTTAAGCGCAGGATTCAATAAAAATAAGTATAGTCAATCAAATACTCTTTAATATGTTGTGGAATACAAGGACTGATAAGGAGACGCAAATAACCTGGATTTTTTTAATAGATAAATATTCAATTTTTAAAACCCGTATGTATTATCAACATGCGGTTTTTTTGTGTAAAAAATACTTGGACAGGTAACTTAAAGAATTCATGGAAGTGAGAATCCAAACCTTACCTTGGTGAGGCAGGCTTAGTGACACAATCTTTTTCCTCAACTAAAAAGCTTACTTTTAAATTATTGGGTTCCTTAATCAGCCCACTTCAAGACTTTATTCAGACAATTTGTAAATTGCAGAAAGACTTTATTCAGACAATTTGTAAATTGCAGAGTATTTGTATATAATAGGTTAAATGGATTTTTTCATTTTCTATTTTTTAGGCGCTGCAAAGCAGCAAAATGGAGAGTTTTATGAAATTTGATTTATTGGATTTAAGCTTTTTTGGAGTAGTTTTGAAAATAGTACTTATATTAATTATATATATAATTATAGTTCAGGCCCTTAAGATTATGTCCAAAGATGTAAAAAGAGGCGGAAAGGGCAGCCGTAATCTTGGATGGAAGCTGAAACTGGTTTACCCGGGAGACGGCGGGAATTTTGTTGAGGGAGATATTATTCCTATTGGCAATAAGCTTACTATTGGCAGAAATAAACTGAATCAGATGGTTTTAACCTCACAGTCTGTTTCTAACTATCATGCAAAAATATATTTTGAAGATGGGCGTTATATGCTGGAGGATCTGAATTCTACCAACGGCACTTTTATTAATGGAATTATGGTAGACAAAAAAAGCCTTCAGCCAGGGGATGAGATCAGTATATCTCAAACGGTGCTTGTTGTAACAGACGACGAGTAGCTTTTGAAGATCAGCACTGAAAGGAACTGCCGGAGTATATGGAATATTCCTGTGCGGTGTGGAATTATTAATGACAAAACGGCTAAAAACATTACAACTACTAATATATGTATTTATTTTCTTCGGGTTTTTAAATTTATCATTTTTAGGAAAACCCATTGACCCCATGGCAGGAGTATTTTTTGCAGTTTTAACCGTTATAATTGCAGTAACCTCCTGGGTATTGAAAAAATATTATCCCATGGGTGACAGGCTGATATTTTTACTGGCCATGCTACTGTGCTCCATTGGTTTGATCATGCTCTTCAGGCTTAACAAGGCTTCAGCTCTAAAACAGCTTGTTTGGCTTGTCATCGGCATTGCAATGTTCCTGTTTGTAGTTCTTTATCTCAAGAAGGGTCTTATCAAATATGCAAAATACAAGTATATATTTCTGGCAGGAACAATCATGTTCATGGCTATGGCCACCTTTATAGGAGTTGAAATTCTTGGAGCGAAGAACTGGGTGAAAATTGGCCCGTACGGTTTTCAACCCTCTGAATTCGGGAAGATATTTCTGATACTTTATCTGTCAACGGCACTATCCAGCATTACTTCAAGGAAACAACTGATAGAACCGGGGATTGTAATCATAATATCCCTGGGATTTATGGTTATGCAGAAGGATTTGGGTACGGCTCTTATAATATTTGCTGTTTCAGTTACAATGGTTTATCTTGCAACTTCAAAGAAGCTCTATGTACTTGCCTCACTTGGCTTGTTCAGTGCAGGAGGTATGGCAAGCTATGTGGTTTTTGATCACATAAGAAGACGTTTTATGATCTGGCTGAATCCCTGGGATTATGTATATAACGAAAGCTATCAGCTGGTACAGTCCATGTATGCCATTGCTATGGGAGGCTTTTTCGGAAGAGGGCTGGGCATGGGTCATCCGGGTTATGTGGCTGTAAATGAGTCCGACTTCATTTTTTCGGTTATTTGTGAAGAAATGGGATTACTTATGGGTATGGCCATTCTCATCTTACATTTTCTTCTTTTCTACCGCTCCATAAGGAGTGCCATACATGCAGAAAATAACTTTACCAAGCTGTTGACTGCCGGCCTGAGTGTTATGATTGCAACACAGACACTCGTAATCGTAGGCGGAGTTACAGGCTTTATTCCATTAACGGGGATTACCCTTCCCTTTGTAAGCTATGGCGGAACATCACTGTTGATCAGCTTCCTGTCCCTGAGCATAATCCAAAAGGTCTCAGAAGGTGATGAGGAAGGAGAATAGTATGAATAACCTTACAACAAATATAAAACGAGTTATGATAATTTTCCTGATAGTGTTCATAGTATTGATCAGCTATCTGTCATATTTCACACTGTTCAGAGGTCCTGAAATCTCAACCAGGCCCGATAACAGAAGAATGTGGGATATAAGAAACAAAGTGGTGAGAGGTACGATATTTGATAGAAACGGGAAAGAGCTTTCAGTAAGTGAGAAAGCAAAAAACAATGAATACAAAAGGACCTATAAAGGCGGAGCTGCAACAGCACATGTACTGGGCTACTATGATCCCCAGTATGGAATAACAGGGCTGGAAAATCTTTATGACAGCTATTTGTCCAGTAATATATCAGCATCTTTTTTAGCCTGGGTTGGAAATGGCTTTAAGGAAGTAAATAAAAAGGGTGATGATGTATATACCAGTCTTGATCTCAAACTGCAGCAGACTGCCTATAACGCACTTGGCTCGGCACGGGGTTCGGTGGTGGTATTAAAAGTGGATACTGGTGAAATTTTGGCTATGGTATCAAAGCCGTCCTACGATCCCAATACATTGAGTAAAAATTGGAAGAGCATCAGTACAAACGAAAGCAGGCCCCTCTTAAACAGAGCCGTTTCAGGTTTGTATCCGCCGGGCTCCACCTTCAAGGTTGTAACCGGCATAAGTGCTCTTGAAAATATTGACGGCATAGAGAATGAAACTTTCAACGATGAGGGCAGGCTGGTTTTGGGAAAGGATTACACCTTGAGCAATGACAAGGGCAAGGTGATGGGGAAGATCAATTTCGAACAGGCTATGATAAAGTCCAGCAATGTATTTTTCGGAAACCTTGGAATCAGATTGGGTAATGACCTTTTCAAAACTGCTGAAGACTTCAGATTCAACAGAGATATTCCGGCTGACGGAATAATTATAGATAAAAGCAGATTTCCAAAATACAAAGCTTCAGAAAAGGGTAATCTTGCCCAAACCGGAATAGGGCAGGCAGAAATACTTGCAACGCCTGTACAGATGGCTTTGGTAGCTCAGACAATTGCAAATGACGGAATAATGCTTAAACCCGCACTTGTCAACAAGGTGGTGGATTACAGCGGGAATACCGTAAAGGAATTAAAGCCTGAACAATTGGACAAGGTCACCACACCTGGATATGCAAGCGAAATTAAACGATTCATGAAAGAGGTAGTCTCGAAAGGGACCGGTACCAGAGCACAGGTCAGTGGTGTTCAGGTAAGCGGAAAAACAGGTACTGCCCAGCATGTTGAAAGCAAGACACCCCACAGCTGGTTTATAGGTTTTGCGCCATATAAAAATCCGGAGATAGCTATAGCAGTCATAGTTGAGGAAGGTGGGTACGGCGGAACCGCTGCTGCTCGAATTTCCTCCGAGGTAATGACCAGATATTTTTCTAAATAACAGTTCTGATTTAAAGCTAAAAGGAGTAATAAATGAGCGGGGTAAGAAGACGCTATGATGTGGATTGGATAAGAACAGTTGCTGTTTTGCTTATAATTCCATTTCATGCTGCCATTATATATAATACAGATCCTGATGCAATAATGTACGTTAAATCAGGAATCAATGTGCATCAAATAAACCTGTTTGAATTTTTTCTGGACCGTTTTCATATGACATTATTGTTCTTTTTGGCCGGCATGGCTATATACTATTCTCTTTTGAGCCGGACCACCCGTCAGTTTGCAGGTACTCGTACCAAAAAATTATTGCTGCCGACAGTAGTGGGGGTATTTACCTTTTGCCCGATTACTACTTATGTTTTTGCAAGACAAAACGGCAGTCAGGATAGTTTATTAAGTCATTATATAGGTTTCTTCACCAGACCTGTTGGAGGATTTGAGGGGGTAAACGGTGGATTTACTCCGATGCATCTATGGTTTATATTGTTTTTGTTTGTATATTCATTTATAGGGATACCTGTATTTAGAGCTGTTATTAGCGAAAAGGGAAGAAGGTTGACAGACGCTCTGGCGGATTTCTTTTCAAAGCCGTTGATGTTCTTGCTGCTGACAGTCCCATATAGTATGATATTTCTGGTAGATTTAATGGATGAGCGGAATCCGGTTGCGTATTTTTTTGTAGTGATACTTGGCTTTATTTTTGCCAGCAATGACAAATTTCAAAAGGCTGTAAACCGTGATAAATGGATTTATCTTGCTTTAAGTGCAGGCATTCTTCTTCTATGGTACTTATGGGTAAAAGAGAATGAAACAGGCTCTACATTTATATTATATCTCAAATATTTTATTACCAAGGCTGCCCGTTTAATACCAACCTTTGCACTTTTGGGTCTGGGCAACAGTTTTATTAAAACAGGAGGAAGAACGCTCAGATATCTGTCTGAAGCATCCTTCCCGGTTTACATTATACATATGCCCGTAGTAACTTATGTTGGTTATTTGTTACTTAAATTCAATATAAAGCCTGTTTATCAATACATCTTAATTATTTCATTATCATATATGATATGTTTCATTTTATATGAAACCTACCGGAGATTATTTTCAAACAGGACCTCCGCCAAGGCTGTAAAGATGATACAAGGTTGACAGGCTGAGCGACAGGGTCTTAATATGAGCTGGTATTACTTAATTTCTTACAAGCTTGGATAGTATTACTGCTATTTCGGCCCTGGTAGTCAAGGCCCTTGGATTGATTTTGCTTCCCGTTCCACTGACAAATCCGTTCTTAACCAGGATGGCAATTGCTTCTCTGGCATAACTGCTTATGAGATAGGAATCGCTAAATTTATTTAATTCGGAGGTGTCCGCCGGAGTTAAGGGGATACCTGCTGCCTTCACAGCATTATACACCTGTACCAGCATATCCTGTCTTGAGATATTGGACTTTGGCCCGAACAAGCCTTTACCCGTTCCGCTGGTAATACCAAGTGCCTTTGCAGTTCCGATGGCAGTATAATAGTATGAACCTGCAGGAACGTCTGAAAAATTACCGTTAAACTCAGCGGTAAGTCCCAGAGTTTTCATCAGCATGAGTATAAAATCGCCCCGTCTGGAGTTATTCATGGGTAGAAAGGTATTCTGCCCCACACCTGCCACAATACCCTTCTCATAAAGAGTATCAATAGGGTCAATAGCCCAATAAACTTTTTGTCCCACATCAGTAAAGTATTTTGAATTATAGCTGATCTTGAGCCCGTGGCTTTGATTATGCAGCCTGTCCAGCGCTGTAACCACATAAACCAAACCATTTGTAGTGGTTTTGGCGGTATCGGTATACTGCTGAAGTCCGGAACTGTTTTTTCTAACAGTTGCAATAAGCTTTTTAGCGCTCTCATCTGAACCAATATCTATAGTTTCAGTATTAGTGTATCTATATATGGCATAATAAGTTGAAACAGAATCATTATCCTTCCAGGTTAAAGTATTTCCGGCTATACCTGAGCTGATTGTGCCGCTGACCGGAATGGCAGGAGCTCTGCCGCCTTTCCATGGCATAACGGGAACAAGTGCCTTGCTGGACCACAAGTCCTTTTGAAGAGCAGAAACTACCTGCTGTATGGGAGTTTCAAAGGAATTGGCTATTCTGAACATGACACTGCCCTTTACTTCAGGCTTTAAGAGGTTATGTTTTGTTTGCCGTGTCATCTCCGGCACTCCGTTGTCAACAGAGAAATCCCTGTCATTGGTGGAGGAGTCTTCATTAACCCTGTACAGCGCCTGTCCGATATACAAATGAACCTTCTTGCCGCTCACAGTGTTTGACCACCAGGTAACCAGTTCACCGTAAGGAGCAGCAGGATTGGCATATGTAAAATAGATCTGGGGACAAATATAATCTATAATTTCTTCATCTACCCACTTCTTTGTATCTGCATAACATTTGTCATAATTAGTATAGGAGGAATTGGTATTTGAGCCGGCCGGATCATCTTTTCTATTTCTCCAGATTGCAGAAGGACTTATTCCAAACTTTACCCAAGGCTTTGCTGTGTTTATTTTTGCAGACAATTCCTTTACAAGCAGATATGTATTATTTCTTCTCCAATCAGCCTTGCTGGTGAACTGTCCATTGTTATATTTTTGATATGTAGTATCATCACCCATTTCATTTGCAGCCGCCTCATAATAAAAGTAATCATCAAAATGCACGCCGTCAATATCGTAGTTGTTTACTACCTCCATGACACAGTCCTCAACCCATTTCCTTGCAGCCGGAATACCCGGATCAAGCACAAATCTGTTGTTTGCAGTTTTTATCCAGTCGGGATGCTCCTGGTAGACACTCTCAGGAACATTAAGAGAAGCCTTTGTAGCAGCACTTGTGTCCATTGAAACCCTGTAAGGATTAAACCAGGCGTGGAGCTCCAGATTTCTTTTATGAGCTTCGTCTATGGCAAACTGAAGAGGGTCAAAGCCCGGATCCTTCCCAAAGGTACCGGTCAGATAGCGCGACCAGGGAACAAGATTGGATTTATAAAAAGCATCGCCGGTGGAACGCACCTGCAGAAATACAGCATTCATATTAAGTGCTGCTGCTTTGTCCAGCAAGCGTATAAGCTCCTCTTTGGTTTTTTGAATCCTTGTATTATTATCTGCAATAGCTTTGGTTTTTGAGGATGGCCAGTCAAGATTTACAACTGTACTGATCCAAGCCCCTCGCAGGTGACTTTTTGATACCGGCGTATAAGCGGGTAAATATTGTACATAGGGGTTCCAGGCAGCAGCAAGGGCTTTAATAGGGAGAGAAGTTAAAAATATGGTGATCAGAAGTAAAAAGGCAATATGTACACGATAAATAAGAACTTTATTCATTTAACCTCCATGAGCCGCATTAGCAGCTACAAAATATTGGTTGATGTGCATAGTTTTTCAGACTTGTATTTCAGACTTAAGTCCTTAAACAGCCCGTATAACAAAGTGAAAATAAATGTTTATAAAATGAAAATTGTCAGCTGTTAATTTTAGAAAACTATATACATGTTTGTGGTTGACATAAAACTGGTTTTTGAGTAAAAAAATAGGGCTTTCCCGTATTAGCTCTATAGTATTATGTTAATCTATATGGAGTGAGGCGTCAATTAAAAACATCCTATTGTTAAAAATTGCAAAGCGCCAGCAGGGATGATCCCCACTGACGCTAAAAGTACAGGATTAATTATTTGATCAATGAGCTCTTTAACCTGGACTTTTCAGGTTCCCGATAAAACAGCAGCAGTAAAATGGATAAGACACAAAAAACTGCCACCGTAATATACATTTGCTGGAAACCTGTACTCAAGGAGTTCTGAAAGGATTTTTCCAGCTCGGGCTTCAGCAGATCTATTTTTTTGAGATAATCCTTTTGGGACTGCTCAAAGGCCTGCGGTACAGCTTTCTTCAGATCCTCCATTTTAACAACGGTATCCGCCATTAAAGCTTTCTGAGCTTTCATACCTTTTACAGCACCCTGAAGAGCAGCCTTGTCAATATTGGGACTGCCCGGGCCTCCTGCAGTGTTTCCTGTTTCCATTTGTGATATAGCTGCATCAATTCCTGTTATGCCTTGATTAAGCCCGGCGATACCCTTTTGAAGGCCTTCCAGAATTCCCGCTATTACTTCAGGGGTGTTCTGGCCATACATGAATTCTGAAAACTCCCGGGCTCTTTGTGCAATATTAGTAACATCAGCTGATTGCAAGGCTTTTAAGGCTTCTTCAGGTATGGCTTTGCCGCTGCTCATATCAAAATTCATTGTACCCAGGTTGTTTAAGTCGGGGATATTAACATCCTTAAGCATTTCTGCCATTCTGGGGTCCTTTTTCATCTGTTCGATGTTTTTATTTACCTGGGCAGTTTGACTAATTGCTGGAACAGAAGGCTGGGGAAGCAGGCTCATAAGATTGTCCCTGGCAACAACTCCGGACTGTGCAAGGAACCCGATCATAATGGACGGTGCTATAATTGTACCTATAGATCTGACCAACGACAGTGTTGCCAGTGCGGAATTAGCCTGCTCTTTTCTGGTATTGCCAAGCATCATATAGTTCAGCGGTGATCCCATGACAAAACCCAGGCCGGTACCGATCAACGCAAGGCTGATGAGAACAGCGGCCAGATTGTTTACCTGTGTAGCAATGAGGGCAAGAAACAGCGAACCTGCAAGAGAGACCAGAAAGCCGCCTGTTAAAACCTTGCCGGCTCCATAGCGGTCTACAAGCCTGCCGCTCATTGGAGCACCTATCGCAGTAAATACACCCAGAATTGTCACAAAGTAGCCGCCTTTACCTGTCGCAATATGAAGAGCATTCTCAGAAAATTGGGGTACAAATATCATACCCATCATGCAAATACCCACGAAAAATCCTACTACCAGTGTTATCAGGATTTTTGGCGTAGTAAAATACTTCAGGTTTAATATAGGGTCCTGCGCTTTTTTCTCAATAAAAATAAATAGCGGCAGCAGCAGAACAAACAGCAGCAAATATGGATAAACACCTGTGCTTTTTATTGTGCTTCCAAAATCAAAAAAGTCTATGTTTTTTAGTCCGTATATTAACGCAAGGATCATTGCTACAATGACAGCCGTACCGCATATATCGATTTTTCCGGGTTTTTCCTGTGCTTTGTTGACCGGAAGGAATACTATTCCAAATATAATAATTATGACACTAATGGGCAGATTGATGTAAAAAAGAAACTGCCAGTTTTCTATACCGAAAATATCCAGAATTGCACTTCCTAAAGATGACCCCATTATATTAGCCAGACCGTAAACGCCTCCAAGCAGTCCAAGCGCCATTCCACGCTTTTCTTCCGGGAAGGTAGTGCCAAACTCGGCATTTGCAATGGGCATTATGCCACCGCCCCCAATTGCCTGAATTACACGGCCTGTCAAAAGCATGGGAAAGCTGCTGAAGTTCTCTGAAAGTCCGCATATGAGTGAACCCATTCCAAATAAGGTTATACAAACAAGATAGACATGCTTTCTTCCTATTCTATCGGCAATCTTGCCTGAAACCGGTATTGAAGCAGCATAAGCCAGTGTAAAGATTGTTATCATCCATATGCCTGCTTTGTCGGTTATACCGAGATTTGCCTGTATAACTGTTCTGGCAGGTGTTACTATACCTGTATCAATTGCACCCATGAAAATGCCGAGCATATAAAGAAACATCAGCGTTCCTAACCTGGGTTTGACTCTGGAGTTGAGTTGATCCATAAAATATCTCCTTTAAATTTATTACGAATTTTTGTTTTCCAACAGATCAATTAGTGCTGTCAGAGATGGCTTGACCATGCTGAACTCAGCTTCCTCATTAGAGTATGAAATGAGAATGTGAGAAATAATATCGCAGATATTCATTACCTCTTGAGAAGGTTCGGGTTTTTTACCGGTGCTTCTGCCACTTTCAATAACTTTAAACACCTTCTCTGAAATATGGTTTCTCAGAAGTTTTCGTTTTTCATTTATCTTGCTTACATTCATATCCTCAGTGTTTTCAATGGGATGCGTCTGAAACCATTCACCATGAACATTGATCATAAAACTATTTAGTTCATTAAATATAATTTCTATTTTATCGATTGCAGGAGCAGAAGTTTTTATATTCTGGTCAATCCTTCTTAGCATAAGATTCCACTCGTTTAGAAGGATTTCAGCAATTATCTGGTTTTTTGAACTGTAATAATTGTACACTGTGCCTGTAGCAACACCGCATCTGGCTGCTATATTTCTTATGTTCAATTCGGAATATCCTGTCTCCTTGATCAATTGCCGGGTTACGGACAATATATCCTCTTTAACGTTGTTTAAATTCTTTGGCATTTTTCCTCCACATTATCTTCTACTATAATGAACGGTGTTCATGTGAACAATGTTCATTATAATTTATTTTTATATATTAATCAATAAAAAAATCTACAGTATTAAAAAGCATTCAAATTTCTGATAACATGTATATAGAATATGCATAATGCAGTGAGAACGTTAAAGACTAAAACTATTATATTTGCAGAAGGTTATGGATTTTTTTATTAATAAGGGATATATTCAGATAAAGCGGGGGTTCAGTATATAAAGGAATGGAGATAAATGATGGAAATAAGCGTATTTGAAGTTTTGGGTCCGGTCATGATTGGTCCGTCCAGCTCTCACACCGCAGGTGCTGCAAAAATAGCAAGGATTGCCAGGTCTGTTGCAAACGAGGATGTTAAAAGGGTGGTTTTCGGCCTTCATGGGTCATTTGCCAAAACCTATAAGGGACATGGGACAGATAAGGCTCTTGTAGCAGGTATTCTGGGAATGATGGAGGACGATGAAAATATACGGAACTCCTTTACTATTGCCGAAATGAACGGTATCGACTATCAGTTCAGAGAGGTGGAGCTTGCCAACGCACATGACAATTCGGTACTTATAGAAGTGATTGACAGCCATAACAGGTATCACAAGCTTATTGGCGCTTCTATCGGCGGAGGCAGCGTTGTTATCACAAATATAGATGATTTCGATGTGGAAATAACAGCAGAAAATCCTGTTATCATTATAAAGATGAAGGACACAAAGGGGATGGTGAGTGAGATAACTTCCCTGCTGGCTAAAAACAGTATCAATATAGGTGTCATGAGAGTAAGCAGGAAGGAAAAAGGGTCTGAAGCTTCTACCGTTATAGAAACAGACGAAGAAATATCACATACCATAATAGATGAGCTCAAGAAGATAGAAAATCTATATGATGTGAAGGTTATGAATTTTACAGAAAATAAGAGTTTTTAATAAGAGCTTTTAAAATGAGGAGTTTTTTATGTACAGTAATGGAAGAGAACTGTTGGAATTAACTAATATCAGAAATTTAAGGTTATCGGACATAATTCTTGAAAATGAAATAAAAATATCCGGCAAGACCGGACAAGAGATCAAGGATGTAATGAGAAGAAGATACCATATTATGAAGGAATCTGCACAAAAAGCATTGACGGCTCCTCAGGAAACTGTTGGGGGAATGATTGCAGGTGATTCTAAAAGAATCAATGATTATTCTGATGAGGGCAAAACCATATCCGGTGACTTTATGGGAAAAGTAATGGCAAGAGCGCTTTCCTCCTGTGAAGTAAACGCTTCCATGGGTAGAGTCTGTGCTGCACCAACGGCAGGCTCCTGTGGAATAGTCCCTGCAGTAGTCATCTCTGTATGTGAGAAGCTGGGATTGGATGAAGAAAGCGCTATAAGGGGACTAATTACCTGCTCCGGCATTGGAGCAATAATTGTAAAGCATGCAACTGTTGCCGGAGCAGAAGGCGGCTGCCAGGCCGAATGCGGAGTAGCTGCAGCCATGAGCGCAGCTGCTGTGGTTGAGTTGGCCGGCGGCACACCTGAGATGAGCCTCCATGCAGCAGCAATATCACTTAAGAATATATTGGGACTGGTTTGTGACCCTGTGGCCGGCCTGGTTGAGGTGCCATGCGCAAAAAGAAATGCCTCCCAGGCAGTTAATGCAGTTACCTCTGCTGACCTGGCTCTGGCAGGAATAAAAAGCAATGTGCCCTTTGATGAAGTGGTAGAGGCAATGTACAAGGTGGGGAAAATGCTGCCCTATCAGCTGCGTGAGACGGCAATGGGTGGCATTGCAGCCTCTGAAACCGCCAGAAAGATTGCAGCAAACATTTTCGGCAAAAAATAAGGAAACCCATAAGCGCGGCCGAAAAAGCCAAGCTTATGGGTTTTATGTCTGGATATGTATCAAACACTCTGATCGAAATTTCCTCCAAGGTGTGGGCTCACACTTAGTTCCATCATTTTGGTCAAGGCTTCAGAATCTTCCAAAGCCGTATCCATTGCAAGTTTTGTTACAGCCAGTCCGACTTTCTGACTGACAGAAGCCTGTGACTTCAGCACTGATAATTCAGCTATATCCATTTCTAAACCACTCCTTCTAAATTTTAATGATATGATTTCTTCTTAATTCTTAAATGGATTTACAAGTATAATGTAATTTTACATCATTCAACATTAAACTACAACATATTTCTGGTAATCCTGACTTATTTAAACATTGCTGATGTCTGCAGTTCAAAACCCGGGGAATTTCAAGAAAATAAGGAGACAGGGAGATTTACTCAAGGGTAAATTGGCAAACCTGTTTTTCCAGTCATATTCCTTGACTGACACAATAACTAAACGTATAATTATTCAAAGGGTATACAGAACGGGCTATAAGCCTTGAAACTACAGCCTACATTAAAATAAGGAATTGTATTGCCATGAATATATTCGATAACAAGGACTATTTTCTGTTTGACGGTGCAATGGGTACCTATTACTCCTCCAGGCATGACAGCAACATAGCTTGTGAAACTGCAAACCTGACAGACAGAGACGCAATTTATAACATACATAAAGAATACATCAATGCAGGTGTTAATGCCATAAAGACAAACACCTTTGCTGCCAACAGGTTCTCTTTGGCCTGTGAGCAGGCAGAGGTGGAACAGGTCATAAAAAGCGGCTGGCAAATTGCCAACAGGGCTGTTAAAAATCATAATGTGACTGTGTTCGCAGATATTGGACCGATTCCGGTAACCGAAGGTACTGATGAAGAGGAAGAATATAAAGAAATAGTTGATATTTTTTTGGACTGCGGTGCTGAGTACTTTCTTTTTGAAACTTTTCCGAAATACGATATACTGCTTGAATTGTCAGCCTATATTAGACTCAGAAAGCCGGAGGCTTTAATAATCACCTCCTTTGCCGTCTATCCTGACGGATATTCCAAAGAAGGTCTGTTTTATATGGATATTTTCAACAAGGTTGCCAACAGCGGGCTGATTGACGCTTATGGTTTTAATTGTATCAGCGGTCCTGCGCATATGTGCAGACTTGTAAGTGAGTTGGATATAAAAGGTAAAGTTGTATCTATTATGCCCAATTCAGGTTATCCGTCTTCAGAACGGGGCAGGGCTGTTTACGTTGACAATTCCGAATACTTTTCCGGAAAAATACTGGAATTAAAAAATCTTGGAGTAAAAATACTGGGAGGCTGCTGTGGAACAACTCCCAAGCATATTGCGGTGACTGCCGGCTTGCTGTCTTCAAATGCAGTTCCGGTTGATAGAAATGAGCTTCAGAGTGATACCGTCATAAAAGATTCATATAGAGAGCAATTAATCCAAAAGCTTGTGACTGAAAAAAAGTCAATTCTGGTTGAAATAGACCCTCCATTTGACACTAACTGGGAGTATATGCTCAGAGATGCTTTTCTCTTAAAACAGGCCGGCGCGGATATGATTACAATTTCAGACTCACCACTGGCCAAGGCCAGGGCCGACAGTGCCATACTGGCCGCAAAAATACAGCGGGAAACCGGTGTGCCTGTCATGCCTCACATAACCTGCAGAGATAAAAATTTGCTGGGGATAAAAGCAACTCTGCTGGGACTGAGTATTGAGGGTATAAGAAATGTATTGGTAGTCACAGGAGACCCAATTGCCAATATAGAGAGAAAAGATGTTAAAGGCGTCTTTAGCATGAACTCATCAAATCTTGCAAATTATGTATCAAGTTTGAATACAAATATATTTGGAAATGCTTCCTTTGAAATCGGAGGTGCCTTAAATGTAAACGCCTTTAATTTTGAAGCGGAGTTAAGACGTGCACTTAAAAAAATAGAAAATGGAATAAGTTATTTTCTTACACAGGCTACCTATACAGAAACGGCAGTAAATAATATTATTAAGGCAGTTGAAATATTGAAGGTGCCTGTATTTGCCGGCTTGATGCCCATAGTCAGCTTCAGGAATGCCCAGTTTATAAATAATGAAGTTCCTGGTATAACAATAGATGAGGCAACCATTGAAGGCTTCAGGGACAAGAGCAGGGAAGAAGCGGAATTGCTGGGAATAGAACTTGCAATGAAGTGCATTAATAAGTTGTATGAGCATGTGTCGGGTTTTTATATTATGACACCCCTTAAGAGGACAAATATTGTTTGTGAAATAATAAAAAGAATCAAGGAGATAGAATTATGATTATTGTCGGAGAGAAGTTAAATAGCTCAATTCCCAAGATGTTTGAGCTTATGAAGGCTAAAAATACTGAGGAGATAAAAAGGATTGCTGTTGATCAGCAAAATGCCGGAGCAAATTTCCTGGATATTAATACTGCAATATTCAGAGATGAAGAGTCCGATATGATGGAGTATATACTGGGCATTGTGCTTGAAAATACTGACTGCGGTATTATGCTGGATTCGCCGTCACCTGCAGTGATTGAAAAAGCTATTAAATTGGTATCCGGCAGAGAGATTATTATTAATTCGATAACTCTTCAGGATAGAATAAATGAACTGCTTCCGGTTGTAAAAAACTATAAATCAGGTGTTGTGTGCCTGCCCATTGATAATAACGGCATACCAAAAACTGCTGAAAGCAGACTGGAGAATTCTCTCAAGCTGATTGAGCTATTGCTGGAAGCCGGCATAGAGAAGAGTAAGATTTATATTGATGTACTTGCTGAAGCCCTTGCTGTTGATAATGAAGCGGCAAAAACCACCATTGACACTATAGCGGCTCTCAGAAAAGCTCAGCCGGATGTTCATATTATATGCGGAGTTTCAAATGTTTCCTTCGGCTTGCCAAAAAGGGCCAGTATAAATGCTGCTTTTCTTACAGCCGCCATATATGCAGGCCTTGACAGCGGTATTGTGGATATTACCAACGAACAGATTCAGAGTACAATATTTATCTCAGAGATGATTGCCGGCCTTGATGAATATTGTATGGAATATCTGGGTTGGTTCAGGGGCAGATGACACCATTAATATATTTGCTTAATGGGAATGCATTAAGCAAAATATTGTGATAAAATATCTAGGCATGATTAATAATAAAACGACCTTTTAAGGCGAGATATTTTTTGTCAATACAAGGCGGAGGAAGGCGCAATAATTACTTTATTGCAACTGACGACAAGGTCGTATTGGCGGAAAATAGCCGTCTTAAAATGGGGAAGTTATTATTTAATCATGCCTTACGGCATAAAGATATTATCCATCTGCGGATATTGCTTATGAGCTGTCTTGGAAAAAATTTGCATATCGGAGGTAACACCAATGAAAGACAAACCGTTGTATGAAGTCAGAAAGATATCTAATCTCAAGGACATGATAGAACAGAGCGCCAGGATTTATTCAGATAAGGCAGCATTCCTTATAAAGACTAAAACCAGTTCTGATTATGTTCCGGTATCCTACAGGAAATTCAAGGAGGATATTGATGCTCTCGGAACAGTCTTGATGAGCCTTGATCTTAAGGGTAAAAAAATTGCTTTGATCGGCGAAAACAGATATGAATGGGCTACCTCATATCTTGCTGTCTGTAACGGAACAGGAATTGTTGTCCCTTTGGACAAGGAGCTCCCACAAAATGAGATTGAGAATTGCTTACAACGTAGTCATGCAGATGCTATAATTTTTTCCGGTGCTGTTTCAAAAAATATTGAAAATATTCTTAAAAATATCAGTACTTGCAAGTACTTTATAAACATGGATCTGGAAGAGGATGTGGACGGGCAGCTGTCGTACAGCAAACTGCTTGGCAGGGGTTATGAGCTTATAAGCCAGGGAAACAGGGCTTTTCTTGATGCGGTCATTGACAACGAAGCAATGGATATTCTGTTGTTTACCTCCGGTACCACTGAAAAATCCAAAGCAGTAATGCTGTCACATAAAAACATAGCGGCAAATCTTATGGCCATGTGTTCAATGCTTTATATAGATGAGAAAGATGTATTTTTGTCGGTATTGCCCATGCATCATACCTATGAATGTACCTGCGGCTTCCTCTGTCAGATGTACAGAGGCTGTACCATCGCTTTCTGCGAAGGCTTACGCCATATTGTGAAGAACCTCAGGGAATCAAAATGTACTGTAATGAACGGTGTTCCTCTTGTGTTTGAATCCATATACAAGCAGCTGATGAATCAGGTTGCCAAGAAACCCGGAGGTCCTCGTAAACTTAAATTGGGTATCAGATTGAGCAATATAGCGGGAGTATTTGGTCTTGATATCAGAAAGAAGCTCTTTGCTGAAATACATGAGGCCCTTGGCGGACATCTGAGATTGTTTATCAGCGGTGCTGCTGCAATTGATCCGGAGGTTTCAAAAGGCTTCCGCAGTATCGGTATAAAGCTGGTACAAGGTTATGGACTTACTGAATGTGCACCTATTGTGGCTCTTAACAGAAACTGCTGGTTCAAGGATGATGCTGCAGGTCTACCATTACCCGGATTGAAAGTGGTAATTGACAATCCTAACAGTGAAGGAATTGGGGAAATAAAGGTTCAGGGACCAAGCGTCATGTCGGGCTATTATGAAAATAAAGAAGCTACCGATGCTGCAATCAGGGGTGGATGGTTCTATACAGGAGATATGGGCTTCATAGACTCGGACGGCTTTGTTCATATAACAGGCAGAATGAAAAATGTTATTGTTACCAAAAACGGAAAGAATGTATATCCCGAAGAAATTGAGACCTTGCTGAACAGAAGCGACTATATCAAGGAATCACTTGTTTATGGTACGGATGGTAAGGATGATGTGGTTGTTTGTGCTCAAATAGTGCCCGACAAGGAAAAAATTGATGAGGATATTAAAAATGGAGTAATCGTGCAGCAGGATGTACAAGCCATTATCAGTTCAGAGGTTAAACGTATCAACAAGGATTTGGTTACTTATAAGTATGTAAAGGAATTTACACTGAGAGATACAGAATTTGAAAAAACAACTACCAAAAAGATAAAAAGGTATCAGGAGCTTAAACAATAATGAATAATCACTTAGATGCAGTAATTGACGAAGCAGTTAAACTTGTTAAGGATGTCAGCCGTTTTCTTTTGGAGGACATGGAGGATAAAAAGGTCATAAGGAAAAGCGGTGATGCAAATTTCGTAACGGATATAGACCTTAAGGTCCAGGAAATAATTCTTAAAAAACTGTACGAAATTCTTCCCGAAAGCAATATAATCGCTGAAGAGACAATAGCCAACGATTTTAAACTTGGAAAATACACCTGGATTTTAGATCCGGTAGATGGGACTACCAATCTTATGTACGGGTATAAATACTCCTGTATTGCTTTGGGATTGGTGGTAGACGGTACTCCTTATGCCGGCATTGTTTACAATCCGTATCTGAACGAAATGTTTACGGCAAAAAAGGGTCAGGGTGCTTTTGTAAACGGTTTGCCTATTGGAGTAACGGACAGCAAAACTCTTGGTGACAGTCTGATAACCTTTGGAACATCGCCTTATGATAAGGGTAAGGCTGAGGAAACCTTCAGGGTAAGCAAAAACGTTTTTATGCAATGCAGGGACTTAAGACGTTCAGGCTGTGCGGCTCTTGATATATGCAATGTGGCAGCCGGGCGGATGGATGGTTTTTATGAGATGGAACTTCAACCCTGGGATTATGCGGGGGCTTCTGTCATTCTGGAAGAGGCCGGCGGTCGTATAACTAACTGGCAGGGAAATAAGCTTACATATCTCACTAAGGATTCTGCCATAGCTACCAATGTCCATATTCATGAGGAATTGCTGGAAGCAATAAAATAAGTTGAGATATTGACTTACAGAATAAAATAAATGAAAGAACCTCATGCAGATTTAACAAGTGCCCGATCAATTCAAGGTGCTTGTTTTTGTTTTATGGAAATTAAAATTTTTATAGTAATTTACCTCCATGATTGGTATCATAAATTATGTAATTATATTGAAGCAATAAATTACTATTGTTCCTTGGGACACATTGTGGACACCTTTGCTTAGTTGATAAGCTCTAAGGTTAAGCAGATATCATATAGTTGAAAAATTTTCTCTTGAACCTGAGTGTTATACAGCAAATAAGATAAGTGTTTGCATGTTTACAGCATAATTTTGAAAATACGGAGGATTTAATGTTTACACCTGAGAATAAATACCAAAGAAGGGTAAATGCCTATGGTAAAAAACTTGAGATATATTCACGTAAAAGCGGGAGTATAGGTAATTACAAGCTTTTACTGTTCTTTACAGGAATTGCTGCCACTGCGGTTCTTTATATAATGAAGCTCCATATCTTTATGTCTGCCTTACTTGTACTGTTTATAGCCGGATTCATATATCTGTCAATTGTTCATAACAAACTTATAAGGATTAAAAACTATTCTCAAGCAATGTTTCAGATAAACAATATGTGCCTTAAAAGAGCAAAGGGTCTTTGGACAGCTTTTACAGATACGGGTGAGGAGTTTGAAAATCATGATCACAGGTATACCTATGATCTCGACCTGTTTGGAAAGGGTTCGCTTTTTCAGATGATTAACATGACCACAACTTTTTCCGGGAGGCAAAGTCTGGCTGAAATAATACTCAAACCGTTGGATAATGCGGAGGCTATTGTTCAACGCCAGCAGGCTGTAAAAGAACTGGCAGGGAAACTGACCTTCAGGCATAGGATGTATTCTAATGTACTTATGTCCAACAAAAACATAACTTTGCCCGATTCCGAGGAAAAAGGCAAAAAAAGGGCTAAAACACTTTTGGACACTATTAATAAGCTGGATGATGTATTTTTGTGGGCAAAACAGAAAAACAGCACGTATTCGGCATTGTGGTTTAAAACTCTTATTATTGTTCTGCCGCTAATCACAGCACTTACACTGGTTTTGTCGGTTTTTAAAATTGTTCCTTTTTATCTTCCTGCTGCAGGTTATGTAATTCAATTTATAATGCTTGGGTATAGGATAAATTTCAGAAATAAAAGCTTTGAGCTTGTTGAAAAATACTCCAATACACTTAAAGTATTCAGTTCACTTTTGAAACAGTTTGAAGCCGAAAGGTTTCAAAGCAAGTATATAATGGATTTAAAACAGGTTCTAAAGGGTAATTCGGACAAGACTGCATGGAAGCAGATTGAGAAGCTGTCAAAGATATGGGAACTGATAGCAAACAGATACAATTTCCTGCATACGGTAGTTAATACCATGACACTGTGGGACTTCCACTGCATGGTTGCTTTGGAGAAATGGAAGAATACCAGCGGAATATTTGTTGAGAAATGGTTTGGGGTTATAGGCGAAGTTGAAGCTTTATGCAGTATGGCAGTATTGTGCCATGATAATCCCGACTTTATCCTGCCCCAGGTAGCTGAGTCTTTAAATGGCGGAATAGTTGCAGAAGAACTTGGCCATCCGCTGCTTACAAAAGGCAGAAAATGCAACGATATCAGTATTACCGCCGGGCAGCCCATACTTCTCATTACCGGCTCAAATATGTCGGGGAAGAGTACTTTCCTGAGAACAGTGGGGCTCAGCCTTGTTTTGACATATATGGGGCTGCCGGTTTGCGCCAAATCCTTCAGCTGCCCTGTCATGAAGGTTTATGCCTGTATGAGGACCAGCGATAATCTGGGACAGAGCGTTTCCTCCTTCTATGCCGAACTTCTCAGGGTGAAAATGATAGTGGAAGCAGTGGACAATGAAGAAAAGGTTTTTTTCCTGCTGGATGAGATATTCAAGGGTACAAATTCTGCAGACAGGCATACGGGAGCTAAAATGCTTATTACCCAGCTGGACAAAAAGAGAGCCTGGGGGTTGGTATCCACACACGATCTTGAGCTGGCCGATATGGAAAAGGAAAGTGGAGGCAGAATTCGAAATTATCACTTCAAGGAATACTACAGGGACAATAAGATATACTTTGATTATCAGCTCCGAAAGGGAGTGTCGGATACCCGGAATGCAATTTATTTAATGAAAATGGCCGGAGTAAATATCGATTAAATAGTAATTAAACAGACAAAAGCAATCGATCACCAGCAGGATTTTACGGACCGAAAGTGCCTTATTTATGTATATTATTCATACATACAAATAAACTATATATCAGAAGTAAATTAATTACTTAACTATATGTTTAGGAGTTGTGTATGAATCCTTTTAAGGTTAACGGAAAATTTAACTTGCGAAAGCTTATTATAAGTATTGCCATAAGTGAAGGTGTAGGACTTTTGAGCGGATTTCTTACCAGAGGCGGAATGGAGATATACAAAAATCTTAAGCAACCGTTCTTCGCTCCGCCCTCCTGGTTATTTGGAGTTGTCTGGCCGGTTTTATATTTTCTTATGGGTTTTGCAAGCTACAGAATATGGATGTATGCTTCCCAGAAAACTGCAGAGGTAAAAAATGCATTGTTTTATTATGGAGCACAACTGGCATTCAATTTTTTATGGAGCATTCTTTTTTTCAGATATGGATTAAGAGGTTTGGCTTTTCTAGATTTACTGGTGCTTATAGCATTCGTAATAATAACCCTGGTACTATTCTATCGAATAGATAAATTGGCAGGATATCTTCTGATACCATATTTATTATGGATCATCTTTGCAGCCTTTCTAAACTTCTTTGTATGGCAGTTAAACAAGTAATGACCTCCTGTACACAGAATGGGTGGCATTCGTTACACAATAAAGCGCTGTATTTCTACAGCGTCTTTATTGCTAAACAAATAAACCGGCTGTCAGGTCGGCCATATTAATAATTAATACTCCTCCTCTTGGATATCAAATACAAAGTTACACTTGTCACATCTGAAAACCAGAAGAGTTCCAAAATTTTCACTGTCTGTTTCTTCTACATGTATCAGACCTCCGCAGCTGCATTTTTTCGGATATCCGTTCATGCAGGTACAACATTCTTTATGGTGTGAATTGCTGTGGGTTACATCAGCTTTTACATCAACAGTACGAGTATTACACATGACCACCACTCCATTCAATTTTATGTATTTATTTTAATACAATTCAAGGAAATAGTAAAGTGTTTACGCATGTATACATGAGAATTTACAAGGGTTCGCAGCATTTTTGCATGATAAAAAAATCACAATTATCAAGACGATAAATGTTAAAAAATATTCAAATTCTGTGAAAAAAATATCAAACTCTAATTGACAATGTTCCCTTGAGAATTTACAATATAAATGAGAATGTTAAAAAATTCGCATATTAGAGATACGGTATTTAGCAAACTCATTTTTTTATGACTGTGAGATTGTATACAAAGTACTATTTGCGGAAGTGTCAGGGTTGACTTTATCTGGCCTTATACTTGAATGTCGGGGTTTAAGGAAAGATTTTGTATTTTATTTATGGGAGCCGCGATGGGGCTCATATAGGAGGCTAAAATGGAGAAGGTTAGAGAAGTATTGAATCGCTATGGCAATTCAAAGGACAATCTTATTCAAGTAATGTTGGAACTGCAGAATATTTCAGGTACAAATTCACTCCCTCACGAATGGGTTGAATTTGTGGCAGATGAGTTGGATATGCCATTAAGCAGGGTATACAGTGTCATCACTTTCTATTCAATGTTCGGCACCGAACCAAGAGGCAAATACGTGGTTGAAGTCTGTAAGAGTGCTCCATGTCATGTTACAGGTGCCAACAGCTTATTAGCTATGTTAGAAAAGGAATTGAAGGTTAAGCCTGGTCAAACAACAGAAGATGGAGTTTTTACATTAATACAGTCGGCATGTTTCGGAGCATGTGACATTTCACCTGCTATAAAAATCGGTGAAAAGGTTTATGGAAATCTCACATCTGAAAAGCTGAATGAGATAGTAAACTCTTATAGGGAGGGCCAACAATAATGAATAAGGTATTGAGTGCAAGATTCGGTAAAATCAAACCTGACAGTGTTGAAGAATATATTGCAGCAGGTGGTTATGAAGGTCTAAAAAAGACAATGTCAATGGAGCATGTTGATGCCATTGAAGAAGTTAAGAAAGCAAATCTTTTTGGCAGAGGCGGAGCAGCTTACCCGACAGGTATCAAGTGGGAACAGGCTTATGCAATCCAAAAAGGTCCTAAATACATGGTCTGTAACGGTGACGAAGGTGAACCCGGTACTTTTAAAGACAGGCACATTCTTGCAGAAGACCCGCTGGAACTCATTGAAGGTATGACAATAGGCGCATATATCATGGGTGCCAAAGAGGGATTTATATACATCAGAGGTGAGTACGCAGCTATTCAGAAAATTGTTAAAAGCGCAATTGTTAATGCTGAAAAAGCCGGATACCTCGGAAAGAACATTCTTGGAAGGGAAGGTTTTGACTTTACGCTCAAGGTTGTTTCAGGTGCAGGAGCTTATGTTTGCGGTGAAAATACTGCACTCGTTGAATCCATAGAAGGCAAGACCGGCAGACCAAGACAGAAGCCGCCATATATCAAGAATTGCGGGTTGTATCTGATGCCGACAATTTTGAACAACGTTGAAACCTACTCCTGTATTCCCTGGATAATCAAGGATGGCGGAGAAACCTTCAGCAAGATGGGTACCGAGTTCAGCGGCGGTACAAAGTTAATGTGTCTTTCAGGAAATGTTCAGAACAGAGGAACTTATGAAATTCCTTTCGGTATGACTTTAAGAGAACTCATTTATGACCTGGGCGGCGGAATTACAAACGGCCGCAAGCTCAAGTTTGTTCACCTTGGAGGACAGTCTGGAAGCTGCTTCCCCGAGAGCCTGCTTGACACTAAAATTTGTTACTATGATCTTAAAAAAGCGGGTATATCTTTAGGATCAGGAGCTGTTGTTGTAGTAGATGACAGTCATTGTGTTGTTGACTACCTTAAGAATTCCATGGAATTCTTTGAAGAAGAATCCTGCGGTAAATGCACTCCTTGCAGGGAAGGAACTTATAGATTGGTTCAGCTTGTTGACAAGTTTACAGAAGGTACTGCAACTATGGAAGACTTCAATAAGATGAAGAGCCTTGCACAGACTATGAAAACTTCAAGCTTCTGTGGCCTCGGTCAAAGTGCTCCTGTGCCGCTGTTAACTCTCATCAAGTATTTTGAAGAAGAATTCCTTGAGCACATAAACGGTAAATGCAGTACTGGTATATGCCATATGTCCGGAAAGGCAGGTAAATAATATGGAAATGATTAATGTTACTATAGATGGTATTGCAGTAGAAGTTGAAAAGAATACTACAATACTTGAAGCTGCTAAAAAGCTTAATATAAATATTCCTACGCTCTGCTTCATGAAAGGTGTAAACGAACCGGGTTCATGCAGAGTATGCGTAGTCGAAGTTGAAGGCTGGAGAGGCTTACATCCTGCCTGTGTAACAAAGGTCTCTGAGGGATTGGTGGTTAAAACTGCTACCAGCACAGTAAGAGAAGCAAGAAAGAATATTCTTGAATTGATTATGGCAAATCACAACAGAGAATGTCTTTCATGTACAAGAAACTTAAGATGTGAATTGCAGACTCTCTGTAATGATAACGGTATAGACAGACTTCCTTACGGCGGCAAAGTTGAAAAGGGATGTATAGATACTTCCGGCCCAATCGTCAGAGATCCCAACAAATGTGTTCTCTGCGGCAGATGTGTAAGTGTCTGTTCAAAGATTCAGGATGTAGGAGTTATAGACTATGCTTACCGTGGAGCTCATATGACAGTTACTACTGGGTATGAAGAAGGTCTTGCAGGCCATGATTGTATCAATTGCGGTCAATGTATCAAAGCCTGCCCTGTTGGTGCTCTTACTGAAAGAGATGATACTGCTAAGGTATGGAAAGCTCTAGAAAACCAGGAGCTGCACGTGGTAGTTCAAACTGCCCCCGCTATAAGAGTTGCACTCGGTGAAGAGTTTGGATTGGCTCCTGGAACAAATGTTGAAGGAAAGATGGTTACTGCATTAAGAAGATTGGGTTTCGATAAAGTATTCGATACAAATTTCGGTGCAGACCTGACAATAATAGAAGAAGGTAATGAACTCCTGGAAAGAATCAAAAATCGCGGAAAACTTCCAATGATCACATCCTGTTCACCGGGATGGATCAAGTACTGCGAACACAAACACCATGACTTCCTGGAGAATTTATCAACCTGTAAATCACCGCAGCAGATGTTTGGCGCTGTTGCAAAATCCTACTATCCTGTTAAAGCTGATATAGATCCAAAGAAGATATTTGTTGTATCAGTAATGCCATGTACGGCAAAGAAATACGAAGCTGAAAGAGAAGAATTACAGGTTAACGGACTTAAGGATATTGACGCTGTTATAACAACAAGAGAGCTTGCAAGAATGATTCGTCAGGCCGGTATGAAGTTTACTGAGCTTGAGGACGGAGAAAGAGACAGCATACTGGGAGATTATACCGGTGCGGGAACTATTTTCGGCAACACCGGCGGAGTTATGGAAGCAGCACTTAGAACTGTTGCCGACAAGCTTACAGGCAAATCCCTTGAGGCTATTGAGTATACGGCGGTAAGAGGCCTGAATGGCATCAGAGAAGCTACTGTGAACGTAGCAGATATGGAAATCAAGGTAGCTGTTGCCAATGGAACAGGTAATGCTGCCAAGCTTTTAGATAAAGTGAGATCAGGCGAAGCCAACTATCACTTCATCGAAGTAATGGGTTGTGAAGGCGGCTGTATCAATGGCGGCGGACAGCCAATCATCAAGGATAAGAATACTACCGATGAAGTTAAGGCGGCAAGAATAAAGGGACTTTATGATATTGACAAGGCATGTGCAAAGAGAAAGTCACATGAAAACCCTGAAATTCAGAAGCTTTACGCTGAATACCTCGGTGAAGCTGGAGCTCATAAGGCTCATGAATTACTCCACACACATTATACAGCCAGATAATTTTTTGTTTTAACAAAAGAAATAAGGACTGTGATAGAACCGGTAACTGTATTGGTTTTATCGCAGTCTTTTTGTATTCCTGGCAACTTTGATCCGGACTACAAATCGTGATGTATTCAGGTAAACGGTTTTGTAAATAAATTTGTTTTACCAATAGATATATTATTTATTTTCTGTTCATACTAAGTATTATAGCATCAAAGGAGGCTGGAATGTCAAATATACCAAAGGATGTAGGAATTCAAAAACAGCTGACGGAAATTCATATGGATAATTGGCTGCAGGATGTTGTATTTCAGCCAAAATGGTGGTTACTGATATTTTTAATAATTATTTTGCTGTTTATATGGTGGAAAGCAGCTGATAAAGCAAGTCTGCAAGATGTTTGCCTGTATGCCTGCTTAATTACCATCGTCGCTCTTGGAATTAACGAATACGGGCAGGAATTGACCTTCTGGGATTATCCGATAGATATTATCCCGGTATTTCCTCCTTTATCCTCCATTAACCTGATCTGTTTAATATTGATATATTCAATTGTATATCAGCATTTTAAGGAAAATAGGAGGTTTATACTTGCAGCAGCCGTAACCTCGGCAATTATTTGTTTTATATTGGAACCTTTTCTTGCCTGGGGTGGCTACTATCATTTGCTGAAATGGAAATATGTTTACGGTTTCCCACTATACACCCTGGCATCCATATGTGTTTGGTATATTACTAATAAAATTAGAAAAATTGAAAACTCTATAATAAAGGCACCAGGAGATAATAGCTAAATATAAAGTGTGATAGTATTCCGGGAGATAAAAAAATGCTTTTTGCTGCGTTATTTGCACGTTCTGCTGTAAAAGTTCAGGAACAGTTATCAGCAGTCCGTATTGATCAATGGCTTCATGGGATTGTTTTTCAATGGAGATGGTGGTTTCTGTTATTTATTTTTTTTATATCGGCTTTTATTTGGTGGAGGACTTTGGATAAAAGCAGATTAAGAGAAATAGTTTTATATGTATCATTAATAATTATATTGACTTTGGTGTTGGATGAAATCGGTGAAGAAATGACACTATGGGACTACCCATATGATCTGATTCCTTTGTTTCCGCCTTTGTCAGCCATTGATCTGGCTTGTTTACCCTTTATATATTCTTTGATATTTCAGCGCTTTAGGACATGGAAGAGCTTTGTAATTGCTACGATTATCATGTCGGGTATCTTTTGTTTTATATTGGAGCCGCTGTTTATAAGGATTGGTATATATCAAATGCTTGTATGGGAAAGCTATTATGGTTTTCCAATATATATCATGATGGCTGTCATCTGCAAAATTCTTGTAAAAAGGATATGTCGAAAATCTGTAACTTCATGAAAATATGTTTATGACAAAGTAACATGTAATGTAATAGCAGTTATGCAGCATAACATATAAATTCAACCTTCTTATTCAACAGCAAACTGATAGTTTGTTTTTATCCGAGAACAGAGGTAATTTTCATATGGATACAAAAAGGATATATCTGTATGCTAAACTATACTTGGAGGTGAGAGAATGGCTTACAGACTGTTACTTGTAGAAGATGATCCAGAACTTAGAGAAATCATTTCAGATTATTTCATGGAAAAAAGCAGAGGAGTGTTTAATGTAGAGTTTGCCTGTACGGGCAGTGAAGGCCGGGACAAATGCATGGAGTATGAATACGATTTGCTTCTGCTGGATGTAATGCTTCCTGAGGTTGATGGGTTTTCACTTTGCAGGGAACTCAGAAAAAAGAGTGATGTACCCGTTATTTTTATAACTGCAAGGCATAGTGAAGCAGATAGATTGCACGGGTATAATCTGGGCTGTGACGATTACATATCAAAACCTTTTTCGCTGGCAGAACTGTATGCAAAGGTAACAGCTTTAATCAGGCGGGCTAAAGGTACTGTTGGAAGTGATATGCTGACAGCCGGCAGTATAAAACTGAATCCATATCGCTGTACAGCTTATGTGCATGATAAAGAAATAACTCTTGCCCCTAAGGAATTTTCCATCTTGAAAATTCTAATGGAAAATAAAGACGGGTTGGTAAGCCGGGAAAGCATTTTAGTAAGGGTTTGGGGCTATGATTTTGAAGGAAACGACAGAGTAGTGGACAATCATGTGAAAAAACTGCGAAAGGCCCTGGGAGATGCATCAGATCAAATAAAAACCTTAATCAAACGAGGTTACAGGCTGGAGAGCCGGCCTTAAAAATGGGAGTCAGTATGAAAAAAAATAAAACAAAGCGCACAATTTATATCAGAACCTTCTCAGCATTAATGGCTATATACCTGATACTAATGGTTTGCTTCAGCATATTTCTTATAGTGCAGGAAAAGAAGGTGGAAAGCTTTCGGTTAAGTTCGTATGCTTCCTATGAAAATGAAAATATTGAAACAGTTTTAGAAAATAATACAGTTATAGAAAATACAGAGAAAGAAACTAAATTTACAGATTTATCCAAGGCGAAAAAGCAATTGGTGAACAAATTGGGTTTAACCATGTATCCAGAGGCGGAGATGGCATTATTCACCGGTGATTTCAACGTGATAGCACATTCAAATGATTATTGGATATGCAGCTATACCGAGTACCGTGAAGGAAATAAAAACTATTCAGGTTATGGATATTTAAATCAAAATTTATGGTTTAGTGAAAAAGATATTAAAGAGCTTGAAGAATATTTATATGCCCATCCAAAAGCAGAGAAGGCCGGAGATCTGTCGGGTTATTCAATTGATCTGGAAAGTTTTTGGGTGGACAATGAAATGGTAATTCCTGATAAAATAATAGTTACTCCCATGTATGCCGATTCCTTTGACGAAAACGGACTTGTTAACTCGGGCAGCGGAATCCGAACAAGAGAAATTGTCTATACCAGTAAATATAAAAACAACAGGGAATTGCCGCATTATGAGGAAGGTGGCATAATTCCTGTGAACTCATATAATAGAAATATTCAAGGACAAAGTAAACTCCGGGAACTGGCGATGGATAAAGGAAAACTTAAGGAAGCAGTTGAGCAGGGGAAGATCGGTGTATCTTATCAAAGAATAAATTTATTTGAATATACTTTTTACCTGGTGCAGCCATATAAGTATACCATCAAACTGGATAAGGATAATCAGAAATACAGTGAATTCTGGATAGTTTCTGCAGGGAAAATAAATTTCTTTGACAAATGTAAAAATACTTTAGCCTTTGTATGGAGCAGCTGCTTTCTGACGTTTATTGCAGCAGCGTTTATATTATCGGCACAGACCTATAAAACTTACAAAAAGCGGGAGGAGCTTGACAGGCAGCGGAATTATACCACAAACGCCCTGGCCCACGATTTAAAAACCCCTCTGAGCATTATATCAGGGTATGCACAAAACCTAATAGAAAATATTCATTCGGAAAAACGGGAATATTATGCTGCCAATATACAATCAAATGTAAGCAGAATGGATGGGATAATCCGAAAGATGCTTGAGCTTTCAAAAATTGAGTCGGAATTAATTCAGCTGAAATACGAGGAGGTATCGCTTGGAAGAGTGTCTTATGAATTAAGAGAATGCTACATGGGAGTTTGTAATGAAAAACAAATAACGTGTTTAATTGAGGGAGATGCTCTTATAAATGCAGACAAATCCCTGATTGAAAGAGTACTTGATAACTTTTTTGTAAATGCACTTGATAATACTCCTGTTGAAGGAACAATTCGCATAAGGATATCTAAAAATACCTTCGAATTCTACAACAGCGGCAGTCAAATACCTGAGGATATGTTGAAGGAAATATGGCAGCCCTATAAAAAAGCCGATGAAGCGAGAGGCAATACAAAAGGAACAGGTCTTGGACTTTCAATCGCGCGTACGATTCTGGAATTGCATAATTTTTCATATGGCGCGAAAAACAATGAAGATGGGGTAATATTCTGGTTCCAATTCTCCGCTGAACAAAAATAAAATATCTGACTGATTTAAAAAAATCAACCGCCTGAATCAACCGAACGGTTGATTTTTTTTATTGTCCGGAAATATATACTTCTTAATATGACTTGAAGCTTTTAATGGTTTTCACAAAGGAGCAATTACTGTATTCAGTAAATAAATTGAAATGGAAAGGGAGAATATTATGAATTCAATTATAAGAGTTGAAGGGTTGGAAAAGAGCTACAGGAAAAACAGAGCGGTGCAGAATATAACCTTCGATGTATATGAGGGTGAGATATTGTGTCTGCTTGGACCAAATGGAGCGGGAAAAAGCACAACCATCAATATTTTAACTACTGCACTGAAAGCCGACAGTGGCAGGATTTACTTTAATGGCAGGGATTTAGGAAAGGCTACACAGGAATACAGAAGCTGTCTTGGAATTGTACCTCAGGATCTGGCTCTGTACGAAGAACTGTCGGCAGAGAAAAATGTTGCTTTCTTTGCTGCGTTATATGGCGTCAACAGGAAAGAACTAGGAGCAAAAGTTGATGAAGCACTGAATTTTGTTGGGCTGCTGGATAAAAAGAAAGATAAGGTGAAAACTTTTTCGGGTGGAATGAAAAGAAGACTGAACATAGCCTGTGCAATTGCTCATAACCCTGAAATCATTTTTTTGGATGAACCTACAGTAGGTATAGATCCTCAGTCAAGAAACCACATACTGAACTCAATCAAAGAATTGAAGGAGAAAGGAGCAACAGTAATATACACTACACACTACATGGAAGAAGTTGAGGAGATATCCACAAGAATTATTATTGTAGATCATGGTAAAATCATTGCCGAAGGAACCAAGGAATCCTTGAAGGAAAAACTGGCTGAAGAGAAACAATATCTGATCGAATCAGATGAGGTGGAAAAGCTTGAAAAAGATGAGATATTTAAAATAGCCGGAGTTAAAAACGTTGATATAGAAGGCAACCGGATCAGAATATCCGTAATAAAGGGCATTGATAATCTGGATAAGATTATTTCTATTCTGATTGGCAGGAAAATGAAAATAAATAATGTTACAAATGAGGAAGCAAGTCTTGAAACCGTATTTCTGAAATTAACAGGAAGAACTCTGCGGAATTGATTAAAGCTTGAAAGGAGAAGGTTTATGAGTAGGTTTTGGATTATATTGAAAAGAGATCTGGCGAATTTATTAAAAAGCCCTGTACTTTTGCAGTTTAATACACTTTTGCCCATATTGCTTACATTGATATTGGGTTTCCTGTGCCAGGGCAATTATGGAGAAGATATAACCTCTTATGATTATTATGGTATAACAATGCTTCTGTTTACTGTAATAAGCGTATCTGTTTCGGCCGCTAATGGTTTTATGGAGAAAAGTATAAAAGCATGCAATTTAAGAGTTATTTATTCGCCTATAAAAGTATCATACATTTATTTATCAAAAATAGTTGCAACTTTCCTGTATACGTCAGTTTGCTTTATGCTGGTAATAGGTGTTTGCAAATTTTTTATGGGGGTTGATTACGGAGGTAAAAATTTTGGATATGTTTTATTGTTGATCCTTTTGCTGGATCTTTTGTCTGCTGCACTTGGCGTTATGTTTTGCTGCATTTTCAAGAGTGAAGAGGTATCAAGTCAAATACTGAGTATGGCTAATAACGTCATGGGAATATTGGGCGGATTGTTTTTTCAATTGGACGGTTTAGGTAAGGCTGCAAGCACTATTTCCAATATATCTCCAGTGAAATGGGTACTTGTGGGGATAATGAAAGTAATCTATGATGGCGATTTAAGCTTTATGATACCCATAACAATAATCTTTCTGTCAGTTACTGTCCTATTGACCTTTATATGCAAATTAACTTTCAGAACGGAGGATTATGTATGAGGAACATGTTGTATATATTAAAAAATAACTTTAACAGAGCCGTCGGCAGAAAGAATGTATTTCTGCTTATGTTATGTATATCAATTGTCACCGTTATGGCAGCTGTTTTCTTTACAGCCAGGCTTGAAGTAAAAGGTAATGTAGCAGTTGTAACAAGTTCTCATAAGGCTGTCAGTATTAATTCCAAATACCTTCACGTAGAGAAGCTGAATAAGGTTCCAGAAAAATCATTTTTGGTTATGAATAAATATGATGCAATATTATTGGACAACGGAGATGGAAACTTTGAAATAGTAACAATAAAAAGCGACAGCTTCAAAACAAAACTTCAGCAAATTTTATTCAACGGAAATGCCGATTTCAGTGAACCGGAAAAACGCGGAATTGCATCAAATATACTGGGATACCTGGTTATGATGGTATTTATTCAAGGACTTCTGTATATGATGATGTATTCTGATGACAAGGAGAACGGGACCTTTAAAAGAATAGGTGTATCTCCAGCATCAATTGGAACCTATCTTGCCGGACATGGAATTTTCAACTTCCTGCTGGTTTTTGTACCAACTTTTCTAATTATTGCAGTCAGTAAATTAATATTCAATATCGATATCGGATTAAGCTATTTAAACTATGCCTGGCTGCTTGCTTTAATTACATTTCTGGTTACAAGTTTTTCTCTTTTATTAAGCTCTGTTTTCAAAAAAGCTGAAAGCAGCAATATGATTGGTCAATCAATAGCTGTTTTGACATCATTGCTTGCAGGCTGCTTCTATAGCTTTGATAATTCACACACAATAATGAAGAAAATAATAAGTCTTCTTCCTCAAAAAAATTTCCTTGTATTGATTCAGGGTATAGAGCAGGGGAGGAGTCTTGGCGAGTATCTTCCACAGTTAACCTACCTGCTGGTATTCCCGGTTTTATTGCTGGTATTGTCGGCAATTCTGGTGAAAACCAAACTAAGGCATGAATAATAAAACTGATTTCTAAGGAGGAAAATAGCATATTAATATGGGAAAGTTATTAAATATCATGTCTGGGTAAAGGTGAGTGTTGAGTAGTAATATAATTTGATATAGAATATTTATTGTCAATCAAGCAGTTATAACACCCGGAGACGCAGATGAGAGGGTAATATGAACAGTAAAATAAAATTTATTTCAACTAAGCTGAAAATGCCTGCACCAAGAAAGAATTTTGTCAGAAGAGTTGAACTTTTTAAAAAACTTGAAGGTATTTCTGAATACAGGGTGGTCCTCGTAAAGGGAGTTGCAGGCAGCGGAAAAACTACCCTGCTGACCTCCTTTATTAAGGATTATTCTCATATGCCCTTTAAATGGCTGACTTTGGAAGGTGATAACAATAATATATTTTCGTTCTGGTATTATTTTGTAGAAACGGTTGCAGATTACCTTGGAGAAATGAAAGAAGAAGTGTCCTCTCTTTTTAATGCAGTCCTGCAGAAGGAAGACATAGAAAGATTGATTGAAATACTGATCAATCAGTTGGACGGGGAAAAACAGCTTGCCATAGTTATTGATGACTTTCAGCATCTTGAGGATGAAGCTCTGGTTGACACTATTGAATATTTTATTAAACACATGCCTGAAAATGTACATATTGTAATATTAACAAGGGATGAGCCCAGTATTTATTTTGGTGATTTAGTTATGAATGGCAGTGTTCTATACATAGACGAGGCAATGCTAAAGTTCAGCCCTGAAGAGGGAGTAGCTTTTTTGACCGGTTCCCTTGGGCTGAAACTGAATGAAGAGGTAGTAAGTGAAATAAACGAATTGTGCGAAGGCTGGGTGGGGGGACTCCAACTCATCGCACTTGCATGTATTAACAGGTCTCCCAAAGTAATGAAGGATATCAAAATATATAATAAATATGCTGTGGACTATCTTTCAAAAGAGATTCTGGATTCACTGCCTGAAAAATACAGAAGTTTCCTCATTAAAACCTGCAATTTAAGCTATTTTAATGAAGATATCTGCAATAGGCTTTTAGGAATAAATAACAGCAGAAGTATAATACAGGAGTTGCTGGACAAGGACCTTTTTATTATATGTATAGATGAAGAAAGAGAGTTATACAGGTACCATAATATTTTCGGTGAATTTTTAAGACTGAGATTTTCTACTTTCCATGAGGCAGAAAAAAGTGAACTGTATACAAAGGCTGCCTTAATATTCAAAGCTGCCGGTGATCTGGAGGAAAGTATCAGGCAGCTGTACTGTAACCGGGATTATGGCGGTATGATAGAACTCCTGAAGGTATTGGAGCCTAATTACAAGGGCTGGGTATATTTACCCAAGATACCTGTCGAGCATTTAAAAGAAGATGTGGATTTGATCATTCAACTATTTTTCTACTATTACTATAATGCAGACTTAAAAGGTATTGAGAACATGGTTGAGTCCTGCAAAAAGGAAATGGAAGATCAAAGCATATGGAGATTTGTTAAAATTGTAAAAGCCATGCTGGTGGACTTTGACATGTGCACCGATCTGATGACGATTGATGAAATAGAGCAGTTTAATGTAAGCAGTACTACAAAAGCTATACTTTATTTAAAGACAGCTGCTTTTTGTTACATAAAGTTTGAGCTTCACAAGGCGCTTCAATTTATTGAAAGAGCTGCTGTAATTGATTCTCAGAATAGTAATCCTTTTATACGGCTGACTGTATTGTCATTAAAATGTGGTGTTAAAGAGGAATTAGGGGAATTATCGGAATGTGAAAGACTGTTTTCGGAATTATTTAAAGTTCTGGAAAAAAGCCGGATATTATCTAAATACATGTCAAACTACTATATTGGATTAACAGGTATTTTGATAAAAGCCTATAAACTTGACCAGGCTGAAGAAGCACTGCTGAATGCACAGAGATATGGTTACGGTGAGAATTTATACATTGATGCCGGTTATCTTTACAATCTGGCAGAGGTAAGAATACTTCAGGGTCAGAAAGAAGAAGGACAGAAACTGCTTCTGCAGGTGTTAAGCAATCATGCCTATAAAAATATCCTTTATGCATCCGGGATAGTGAAACTTTTAATATATGCAAATATTCTGACTCCGGAGTTTACTGATAAATATAAAAGAATGTATATGGAATGTGATCCGGCATATCTCAGGATTGAAGATAAACTGGCCTATGCAAAGGTACTGATGCAGCAAGGCAGTTTAAACGAATCCCTGTCTTTGGTGGATGAGATACTTCCTGTTGCCAGAAATCAAAAGATAAAGTACAAACTTGTTGAAGCCATACTTTTTAAAATAAATATTTTAGCAAATTCTGAAAAAATAGATAATAATGAAATTAAAAATCTTATGAGGGAAGCTGTTTATTACGGCTATGAGAACAGGATAATTTCTCCTTTTATATATGAAGGACAATATTTGAGCAAATATTTAGCTGAGTTGAAAGAGGAGAAAATCAAGGATCTTAAAGAAAAAGAAAAAGTTTTTATTAATGAACTTATAAATTATTTGAAGCAAGATAACAGTGAGGAGCAATTAATTAGCGAGAGGGAGCTTGAGGTATTAAGGGAAATGTCCACAGGAGCCACAAATAAGGAAATCGGTGAGAAACTCTGTATTTCAGTATCAACTGTTAAAACCCATATAATAAACATATATTCCAAACTCCAGATCAACAGCCGTGTAGAAGCAGTAGAATACGGAAGAAAACAGAAATGGATTGTATAGTGTTTTTAAATAAAACAGCTGCCTGACAAGACACTGTGGCGTTGTCAGGCAGCTGTTTTGCTGTTTATTTCGAAGATGAAGTTTTAACATTTGGCTCAGCGCCCTGAGAGTAACGTTTCTTGTTGCTTAAATCCTGAGTGTTGGCAAAATTCTGCACACCGTCAGCCTTTGTACTTTTATTCTTTCCCATAGCTACCTCCAAGAGTTTTTGAACTTAGTCCTGCAATGTTTATTATTATTCATTTTTAAATATTTTATTATTTGCAGAAATATTATTTAGCAATACTGGTTCTTATAATCTTATACAGTTGTATTACTACAAAAGGCACCAGGGATAGCAAGCCTATTATTCCAAGGTGATTGCCGACCTGCGGATTTATTTCAAACAGGTGCTGTAGGGGAGGAACTGTAAGAACCAGAGCCAGTAAGGCTATTCCTATGAGAACTGCACCCCATTGGAACTTGTTGGTGAAAATACCTATTTTAAATAAAGGATACTTTGACCTGCAGTTGAAACCGTGAATCAATCTTGCAAGTGCCAGAACAGCAAAGGCCATGGTACTTGCAAGGGTGGCTCCTCCCACATTTAAGCCATAGTAGAATGCAGCCAGGGCACTTGCCGCAATTACAGCACCCTCGAATATGACCTGCAGCAGGAAGCTTCTGTTCAACAGCGGTTGATTAATATCTCTCGGTTTTGAGTTAAGAACATCTTTTCTATAAGGTTCAAGGCCCAGTGCTATTGCCGGCATGGAATCTGTCAGCAGATTGATAAATAACAGGTGCATTGCCGTAAACGGCAGCGGAAGGGCCAAAATGGATGTGTACAGCACAGCCAGAATACCTGCCGTGTTACCTGACAACAGGAACTTAATTGAGTTCTTTATATTGGTATAGATGCTTCTGCCGTTGGATACAGCTTTGACTATCGTGGCAAAATTGTCATCCACCAGTATCATTGAAGCGGCATCCTTGGCAACCTCTGTTCCAACCTTGCCCATAGCTACGCCGATATCGGCCTGCTTCAGAGCCGGAGCATCATTTACTCCGTCACCTGTCATTGAAACAACGTTGCCTTTATCCTGCCAGGCCTTTACAATCCTTATTTTATGCTCAGGAGAAACACGGGCATAAACAGAGATATCCTGAACCTTGCTTTTAAGCTCTTCTTCAGACATTTTCTCAATATCTGCTCCTTCAACTGCATGGCTCTTTTCATCCATGATCCCTATCTGCTTAGCTATTGCCGACGCAGTTATCTTATGGTCTCCGGTTATCATTACCGGTTTTATTCCGGCACGTATACAGTCGGCAACTGCTTGCCTGGATTCTTCCCTCGGAGGATCAATCATTGCCACAAGACCAACAAAGGTAAGATCCTTTTCGTCATCTGTAGAAAGACTCACCTGCGAATCAAAGGTTTTTCTGGCAAATGCCAGTACACGCAGGCCATCCTGTGAAAACTCCCTGTTCACTTTTTCAATAAACTCAATATTTTCCTGTTCAAGAGGTTTGTCACCATGCTCGGTTAAAACATTTTTTGACCTGCTCAATATGACGTCAGGAGCACCTTTGGTAAACATCATGAACTGCCCGTCAATATTGTGCATGGTGCTCATGAGCTTTCTGTCAGAGTCAAAGGGAACCTCTGACAATCTGGCGTATTCGTCACGGACATCTTCCTCTTCGTAGCCATAGTCATTGGCAAGCTTTATAAAGGCTACCTCTGTAGGATCACCCACTGCAGTTCCGTCGGTGATGGTAGCATCGCTTGAGAGAATGCTTATTTTAACTATTGAACGCTGAAGGGTGTCTTCCATATCGAGCTTTTCGGAATCGAATATCTTCCAGCCTGCAAAAACCTTCTTTGCCACCATTTTATTCTGTGTCAGGGTTCCAGTCTTATCTGAACAGATTACCGAAACACTTCCAAGACTTTCTACGGCATGAAGCTTCCTTACAATTGCATTTTCCTTGGCCATTTTTTGAGTTCCGATGGCAAGCACTATGGTTACAATGGAACTCAGTGCTTCAGGAATGGCGGCTACGGCAAGAGCAATTGCAAACATGAAGGAGTCAATGACTGTATAACCTCTAATAATATTCGTTGCCAGAATAATTCCGCATAATATCAGTATTGCAACAGCCAGCTTCTTTCCGAATTTATCAAGGCTGACTTGCAGAGGGGTTTGCTTATTCTCGGCAGCATCCATCAGGGAAGCTATTTTACCCAGCTCTGTCGACATAGCTGTATTTGTTACCGCAATGACTGCTCTTCCATAGGTTACATGACTTCCTGTGAACACCATGTTTTTTCTGTCACCTATGGGCACATCGGTTGCAGAAATAATATCAGTTGTTTTAATAACACTTTCCGATTCTCCGGTAAGTGAGCTTTCATTCACCTGTAAGCTGTGGTTTTCGATAATTCTGCCGTCAGCACTTATAAAATCACCGGCTTCAAGCAGAAGAATATCTCCGGGTAAAACCTCTCTGGAGGGTATCTCAATCCTCATTTTGTTTCTGATTACCCTGGCAACGGGAGAAGAAAGAGATTTCAAGCTTTCAAGAGATTTCTCAGCCTTGAAATGCTGTGCGGTACCGAGAATTGAATTTAAAATAGTCACTGCAAAAATAACTATTGCACTTTCATAATCCCTTAGAAAAAGAGAAATAACTGCAGCAGTTAATAGAATGATTACAAGAAAATCCTTGAATTGCCCCAGAAAAATTTTTATGACACCAGCTTTTTTTCCGGTTTGGAGTTCATTGTAACCGTATTTTTCTCTGATTTTGTCCTTGTCTTTATCAGAGATACCATTTAAATTTGTGTTGAGTTCTTTTATAACATCCTGAGCTGAGTAGTTGTAGCAATTCTTCATGTGATTCCCCCTGTATTTAATATATTTAAATTTATAGGTTTTACCAGTTTAAAATGACAAATAATAATAACATTATTAGATATTTTTAATCTGTACTTATTTCAGGAAATGTATTCGGAAATGGACAAAAAGATACAATTATTATACATAAGCAGGAAAGTTATTACAATTAAATACCGGAATTCTTAACAATTCATTAACAAATAGATGGCAGCACTTAAGAAAAAATTTAGTAAAAATGAAATATAATTTTGATGTCTATTCTGATATAATATCAGATGGGTTTTACAAATAAAGGCTAACTTGGCTGCTTTTGAAGTATAATAACTAAAATGATCCGATTTAAAGGTTTATAAATATTTTAGCCCATGTCCAGGTATGGAACTTTGAGAGGCTTGTTGACAGGTCTTGAGTAATTTTGGACATAAGGGATTTACGGAGGTAAACATGAGTTCTAGAAGGAACAAAAGACACAGTCTGTTACCTGCAGTAACAGTTTTTTTTACAGTTTTACTGATAGGTTTGACAGTCCTATATTTAATGTACAGCGGTAATCTGCCCTGGCTGGATACCACGCCTCAGACCAATGTGACCAATACATCAAAAGCGTCTGAAACTGCAGCAGGCACATCAAAGGCGCCTTCTGCTGCAACAAATACTCCGCCTGCGCAAAACACTGCCGGGGAAACCGATCAGCAGCCTGCGGAAAGTACCAATCCTGATGACCTGCTGATTTCCTGGAAAAATCCTGCCAGTCTTATTACCAAAAAGGCTTTAGGTGATGGTTCCTCACAGAAATCATACAAGGACGGCGGGAAAATTACCTATTGGACTTTAGTTAACAACAAAACTGTTAAAAATTATAATCCGCCATATAATTTAGCTTTTGGATCGCCCGAAATGTACTCGGCCTTGGAAGGTGTAACTGCCTTTAGAGGCAATAACTACAGAACGTCACCCTCATGGGGGGAAGCCAGTGTAAAACAGAAAAAGCTTGAAATTGTCTGGACCCATGACATCGGAGCTGTTTCAGGGGTGGGAAGCTATTGGCCGGGTGCAGGCTGGACAGGACAGCCGCTGCTGGTTCACTGGCCAGAGGATGTAAGAAAAATCATGAATATCAATTCTAGTTTAAAATCAAAGGATCTGGTGGAAGTAATTTACCCAGTATTTGATGGTAATGTATATTTCCTGGATATGGAGACAGGCAAACCTTCCAGACCGAAAATGAATATCGGTTTTACCGTAAAGGGAACAGGTATGGTTGACCCGAGAGGTTATCCTTTGTTCTATACAGGACAGGGGCTTAATGAAATAAACGGAAAAACGGGAACCTTTAAATACAGAATTTTTAATCTGATTAATCAGAAGGAGATATATTCATTTCCGGGAAATGATCCCGTTGCCTTCAGATCCTGGGGGGCTAATGATTCTTCCGCACTTCTGAACAGGTATACAGATACGCTGATCAACTGCGGAGAAAATGGATTGGTATATAAAGCCAAGCTCAACACTAAATTCGATAAAACGGCCGGTACAATTTCAATCAGCCCTACGGTAACAAAGTACCGTTACAAGAGCAGCTACAGCTCGGAGCAGGGTATTGAAAACTCACCTGCATTTTACAGAAATCTCATGTATTTTGCCGATAATGGCGGGACTATACAGTGTCTGGATATAAACACCATGGAGCCTGTATGGATATATAAAGCAGGTGACGATACTGACAGCACTATAACGCTGGAAGAAACAAAAGAAGGAGTATTCCTGTATACTGCAAATGAAATTGATAAAAGGGGAAAGGCCGGTGCGAGGGCAAACTGTAACATTAGAAAGCTTAATGCTTTGACAGGTGAGCTTGTATGGCAGAAGGATTATTCCTGCGTTTATCAGTCATATATTAACGGTGGTGCGTTAGCAACGCCTGTTGTTGGCAAGAATGATATAAGTGATGTTGTTATATTTAATATCGCATTAACCGGATCAACAAGTGACGGCACTCTGGTAGCACTGGACAAGAACACCGGCAAGGAAGTCTGGAAGAGACATCTGGATGCTTACAGCTGGAGTTCACCGGTAGACTTCAGGTCCGACGATGGTAAAACCTATATGCTGTTGTGTGATTTCAGAGGGGATATGCATCTCATAGACCCCAAAACAGGTGAAGATCTCGATAAGATTTCTGTAGGGGGAAATGTTGAAGCATCTCCGGCAGTCTATAACAACATGGCAGTTGTAGGAACTTATGCCAAAAAGATTTACGGTGTAAAAATAAATTAGAGCATTTTATATAAAAGTATTAATTCAAAAGTAAAAATTAAAAGGTATTAATTTAAACAAAATCAATTAATTAGTAAGAAACAGTGAGGGAGTTATGAGAAGATACAGAAGAAGAGCAAACAACAGATTAAAAGGAATATTGGTAATACTTGTGCTGGCTTTGATTACTACAGGTATCTGGATTGGCCTCAGCAAGTTGTTTGACTTTGATAAAAACAGTGTTAAAACATCATCAAATACATCGGCAGTTGTAGATTCTGCAGGTTCAACAGAAGAGGAAGAGGAAATTGAGCCAGAACCGGTGGCAGATCCAATGCCCAAGGAAATGACAGATCCGGAGAAATTGAAAACTTCCTGGACTGAAAAGTCTGATTTTGGCGGAGAAAAAGCCTTTCCGGATTTTGCGCTCAAGAATTCGTTTTCCAACGGTTTGAGCATGAATTCATGGATATTCAGGCTGAATACCCCTTTAAAAGAATACACTGTCAAGAAAAAGAACAAGATTGATTTCGGAGCCTCCTCCGAATACTCGGAGCTTGAAGGAGTTACTACTTTCAGGGGTAATAACTACAGAGACAATGCCTCCTATGGTACAAGAACAGTCAGTGAGAAAAAGCTTGAAATCGTATGGGAAAAAACCGGTTTGGGTGCAATTTCAGCACACAACAGCTATTGGCCCGGAACAGGCTGGACAGGCCAGCCTCTTCTGGTTCACTGGCCGGAGGATGTCAGGAAACTGATGAATATTAATGAAGAAATGAAGGCAAAGGATCTGGTAGAGGTTATTTATCCTACTCTTGACGGAAATATTTATTTCCTTGATCTTGAAACGGGAAAACCCACAAGAAACAAGCTTCAGATAGGTTACCCCATAAAGGGAACCGCAATGGTTGACCCGCGAGGCTATCCTGTACTATATACAGGTATGGGTATAAATGAGAACGGCGGCAAGTTTACCGAGTATAAATACAGAATTATCAACCTTCTCAACCAGAAGGAGCTATACTCAATATTCGGAAGGGACCAGGTTGCCTTCAGAGGCTGGGGAGCTAACGATGCTTCGGCATTGCTTGACCGTAAAACCGATACATTGCTGGATGTGGCCGAAAATGGACTGGTGTACAAGGTTAAACTCAATACTAAATTTGATAAGGCCGCAGGCAGCCTGACAATGGCTCCGCAGCTGACCAAATACCGCTATAGAAGTCCCTTCAACGATGAGCAGGGAATTGAAAACTCACCTGCGGTATACAAAAACTTCATGTATTTCTGTGATAATGGCGGAACCTTGCAGTGTCTGGATCTGAATACAATGAAGCCCGTATGGATTTATGATACGAAGGATGATACTGATGCAACAATAGTAATTGAAGAAACAGATGAGGGCGTATTCCTCTACACTGCAAATCAGGTTGACAAGCGCGGGGAAAACGGAAAAGCCACTGTAGCAGATTGCAATATCAGAAAATTCAATGCCTTGACAGGAGAGCTCATATGGCAGAAGGACTATCAATGCGTTTATAATTACTATATAAACGGTGGAGCCCTGGGAACACCTATATTGGGTAAGGATGATATCAGCAATATGGTAATCTTCAACATATGCTTTACAGGCTCAAACAGCGATGGTACCATGGTAGCCCTTGATAAGAAGACAGGTAATGAAATATGGAAGAAGAAGCTTGCCTCCTACAGCTGGTGTTCTCCTCTGGATTTCAAGAGCTCAGATGGAAAGACATATATGGTGTACAGTGACTTTGCCGGAAAGATGTATCTGCTTGACCCAATGAACGGTAAAACTCTTGATTCCGTTTCATTGGAGGGCAATGTTGAATCTTCACCTGCCATATACAATGACACCATTGTAGTAGGAAGCTACGCAAGAAAGATTTTTGGAATAAAAGTAAAATAGTATTGTTTGATTGGTTAATATTCAGAGCAACCGTTTGGTTGCTTTTTGAATTTTTTTGAGATCTATTATTAAGAAAAAATTAATAGTTTTTGTATATTATTAGGTTGTTAAATGTATTATAATTAGAATAATTTGGGACAATGCATACAAAAAAATAATTTTTACGTAAATAGATTGGAACTTATTTAATTTCTGCACTGTCTAATAAATGAAGAGATGCGTAAAAAATGATTATTCTCCCGTCACTTAACCGGAAATGGCCGAGATAATTATCCTATATCAGAATGGAGACAAAATGAAGATTTTAAGAGAACTTTTAAGCTGGCTTGGAACCATATTAATTTCAATAATTGTAGCACTGCTGGTTATAATTTTCCTTTTTCAGCCTACAAGTGTAAATGGGCCATCAATGGAGAACACTTTGCATAACGGAGATAAAATCATAATAAACAAAACTCAGAATATTTTTCATAAAAAGCCCGACTATGAAGACATTGTCATAATTGACAGCAGAGTAGACCGGAAACGTACCTTTATGGACAATGTGATTGATCCTCTCAAATATAATATCATTGTTACCAAAATAACCGAAAACACTGATGAAATATTCTGGGTAAAGAGAGTAATCGGTAAAGCGGGAGATGTGCTTGAATTCAAAGACGGCAAGGTTATAAGGAACGGTGAGACTTTAGAAGAGTCTTACATAAAAGAACCCATGAAAAATCAATCTGATGAAAAGATAACAGTACCTGAAAACAGTGTTTTTGTAATGGGTGATAACAGAAATGAAAGCATGGACAGCAGGGTTATTGGCCCAGTACCGCTGGATCATGTTGTAGGTAAGTACTTATTGAAGTTGGGTTTCTAAAAAACTGAGCTTTAATGATAAAAGAAATGGAGATTTGTATGGAGGTTTTATCAGTATATAAGAAAAAGTACATTGTTGATTATGGAAATGCAGATTATTATAAAAAGTTAAAGATCAGCGCCTTATTCAATTATTTTCAGGATGTGGCCAGTCTCCATGCTGAAAATCTTGGGCTGGGAGTTGAAAGTCTTCAGGAAAATCAGGGAGTAACCTGGGTTTTGGTTAAAATACTGGTTCAAATGGACAGGTTCCCAAACCTTAATGAAGAAATAACTGTTGAGACCTGGCCGCAAGAGCCTAAAAAGCTCGAATTTGAGAGGGATTTTATTGTCAGGGACATAGAAGGCAATGTGATAGGAAGAGCTATTTCCAGCTGGGTCATAATGGATATAGAAGCCAGGGAAATCAGAAAAACTGAACTATTCCCGGGAAGATTTCCTCCTTTCAACCCTGTCAGGGCAATAGAGGGCCGGATGGGTAAGATAAAAGCCAGCGGACAGCTTCAACAGGTATATCAGAAGGTTATCGGTTATAGTGACATAGACATTAACGGGCATCTGAACAATTCCAAATATATAGATTATATAACCGATTGTTTTTCTATGGAAAGGCATGGACAGTATACAGTTGATACAATTCAGGTAAGCTATGTAAGTGAAGCTCTGGCAGGAGATAAAATTACATTTTATAAAGATATCTCAACCCTCGGTGAAGGCACAGTCTATGTAGAGGGAGTGGATGATGAAGACGGTAAGACCTATTTCAAGGCTTGTATTACTTTAAAGTAACTATTAACTCATAACAACAGGAGGGGTTTATATGACTAACAATCAAAAATTGAAGGTTCTAGCAGCAATACTGTTTGTTTTAATTATTGTACTTATAGGAATGTTAATATACGCAACAACCATTCATAAAAATGATGATAAGCCGGCTTCAAATACTGCAGACGTATCGACAACCGCTTCATCAACAAACGCCGTACAGCCCGGCCAGAGCAGTACTTCCGAAGAGGCCGGAACTATTGACCTGAAGCTGTATAAATATGATGCTGAGGATTATGATAAGCCTAAAGAAATAGTAACAGTACCTGTAGATAAGAAACTCTATGAGGACGATATTACCGCGGCTATAAATAAATTACTTGAAACAACAGGTCTTAGTATAAAAAAAGCAGTTGTAAGTGGAGAACTGCTTACTGTTGATTTATCAAAGGAAATAGAAGCAAAATTTAATATGGGAAGTGCCGGCGGAATAACAAACACAAATATCCTTGCTGCCACTCTGGTTAATCTTCCGGGTATCAATAAGCTTGAGGTTACAGTAGATGGTGTTGCCGGTGTGGAAGGAGATCACTTCAGCTTTAACGGAACCTTTGTAAAAGCTGACGGAGATAAATCCTATGAATTTACTTCATCGGGCAGAGTGAGCAAGTAATTGATTTTCAGGCATGATTAATAATAAAACTCAGTTTTAAGGTTTAAAAAACCTCTTAAAATGAGTAAATTATTATTTAATTATAGCCTCAATAATTTAAAGGCTGGTGCAGGAGTGGGGAAAAGATTTATAAAGTTAAGCTTGTTTTTAATAGCGGTACTGGGAATTGCTGACACTATTGTCATCAGAAACAGAAGCGGGAGCATGGACTTTGGTATTGTGCTTCCGGCTGTGGGCGGAATAGCAATAATCCTTGGATTGTTATTTATTAATACAAAACATTATAAGAAAAATACAAAACTATATAATAGAATCGGTAAATTAATTGGTGCAATGTTTTCTGTTTGGCTGGTTTCATTTATTATCATTTGTGTCATACTGGTAACCTCTGCCATATCGGAAAAGGACCAGAAAGTTGATTGTGTTATTGTACTCGGTGCCGGTCTAAAAGGTGAAAAACCAACACTGGTGCTTGTCCAGCGTTTGAACAATACCCTCAATTACATAGCCGACCATCCTGAAACGAGGGTTATAGTATCAGGAGGTCAGGGGATGGGAGAGGCCATTACTGAAGCTGAGGGCATGAAAAGATATCTTGTCAGCAACGGTATGGACGAAAACCTTATACTAAAAGAGGAAAAGTCAACAAGCACCTATGAAAATATGATTTATTCCAGAGAACTGTATGAACGGACCTTTGGTAAAAAACTTAACAGGGTTATGATAATAACCAATGATTTTCACATGTTCAGATCAAAAATTCTGGCAGGCCGGGCAGGACTGGAAGCTTATGGAATCAGCTCCGGCACTCCCTGGTATATTTATCCCAATGTATTTTTAAGAGAATACCTGGCAGTTTTCAAATCTTTGCTGCTGGATAGATAAAAAATCAAATGAACCGTAAGAAAATAAGCATAAGCTTATGGAGTATTCACGTAAAATTAAAATAATTTGTTGCACACAAAAAGAGGTTAAGAAAAGTCGATTACAACTTTTCTTAACCTCTTTCTTAATTTGATAATTTCAAGCGCGTGCTGCTTACTCGATTTTGGGCAGATTGTTCAGGCTGGCTGCATTGGATTCAGGAGAATACTCAATATCGTCCAGCTTGCCGCTGTAGTAATTTTCATATGCAGTAAAGTCAAAATATCCATGACCGCTTAAGCAGAACAGTATTACTTTTTCCTCTCCTGCCTCCCTGGCCAGTATCGCTTCATCAATTGCTGCTTTGATAGCATGTGCAGATTCCGGTGCAGGTACGATACCTTCGGCTCTGGCAAAGGCTACAGCAGCTTCAAATACTGATTTCTGGCCATATGCCTTAGCCTCTATAATATTATCATGATAAAGCTGGCTGACTATGGCGGAATCTCCATGATATCTGAGTCCGCCGGCATGTATTCCTGCCGGTATGAAATCATGACCCAGGGTATACATTTTTGTTATTGGAGCTACCTTTACAGTGTCGCCGTAATCGTAGGCAAACACACCCTTGGTAAGTGTAGGGCAGGCAGTAGGTTCAATAGCAACAGCTCTGAGTTTCCTTCCCTTGAATTTGTCCTGAAGGAAGGGGAAGGTAATACCTGAAAAGTTACTTCCGCCACCACAGCAGGCAAATATAACATCAGGGTACTCATCCAGTATTTCAAGCTGTTTTTTGGCTTCTACACCTATTATGGTCTGGTGAAGGCACACGTGATTTAAAACGCTTCCCAGTGCATAGTTTGTATCTGCATGTGTTGCGGCATCTTCAACAGCTTCACTTATTGCGATACCAAGACTGCCCGGGCAATCCGGATCTTTTTCCAGAATACTTCTGCCGCAGTTTGTCAGGTTACTGGGACTTGCAACAACATTTGCTCCAAAGGTTTTCATAAATGAACGTCTATAGGGCTTTTGCTGATAGCTTACATTAACCATGTAAACAGAACATTCCATACCAAATTGGCTGGTTGCAAGGCTCAGAGCACTACCCCACTGACCGGCTCCGGTCTCGGTGGCCAATCTTTTAATTCCGGCCATTTTATTGTAATATGCCTGTGGAATGGCACTGTTAAGCTTATGACTGCCTGTAGCATTTGTTCCTTCATATTTGTAGTAAATACGTGCGGTTGTACCCAGCTGCTTTTCAAGTCCTCTGGCACGATAGAGCGGGCTTGGCCTGAACTGGCGGTACATATCCCGTACTTCACCGGGAATATCCACATAACGTTCTGTTGTCATTTCCTGCCTGATAATCTCATCTGGGAAAATAGCTTTCATGTCACCGGGCTCTATTAAGTTTAAGGTTGCAGGATTGTGATAGGGTGCCGGTTTGTTGGGCATGTCGGCAATTACATTATACCATTGCTTTGGAATATCACTTTCGGATAGAATTACTTTACTGATCTCGTCTCGTCTCATTTTAGCCTCCATGTCAATGTACTTGTCTGAGTAACATTGAACTCTCCTCATCTATGATTTTTAAAGTTACATATGTTTATTTTATGCAATTGTTCGAGGGGTGTCAATAAAGTACTTTGTGAATTCTTATTCAAGGACTTAATAAATTTTTATTAAAGTTCTTTATAAATTCTTATTCCAGTACATTGCGAATTTTGATTTAAGAAATCTAATTCCATTATTAATGCGGGATTTAAAGAATACCCGGCGATTTACTTTTATAATATTTTGGTATGCTGTAGAATATATATTGATTAGCACTATGTACAAGTATGCTTTATTAAATTTCGTGAGCTGTCAATTGATTATACACAGCAGGGGCGGGGAGGGTATGATGATCAATTACTTTTTTACATATATTGATAAGATTCCAAAGGAGCTGCATAACAGCCTTTTTTCTTCGCAACATCTGCTTGCTTTAGGCATGGTAGCCTTAACCTGGATAATAATAATTTTATTGTTCAAAGACAAAGCTGTTGAAAGCAAATGGAAGGCAGTCAAATGGATGGCTTTGACCCTTCCGGTATTAGAAGCTGCTCAAATGCTTTGGTATAAAAGTATTGGGGAGTTTTCCTGGGGGTATACACTTCCTCTGCACCTGTGCAGCCTCATGTCGGTGCTCCTTCCTGTAATGGCTTTCACCAGAAATAGACTTTTACAGGAGTACTCTTACGCCATAGGCATGGCACCGGCTTTAATGACTCTCCTGACTCCGGATGTTTACTATTATCCGTCCCTGTCCTTCATATATTTGCAAACAATGCTGGTGCATGGCATTATCTGCTTAATACCGCTGTTCATGGTGTTCTGCATGGGCTTCAGACCGGATATCAGAAGACTTCCGAAGGTTGTAGGCCTGCTTGTTTGCTTTGCGGTGCTGATAGTCCCTGTAAACTACATTACTGATGGAAATTACTTCTTTTTAAGATATCCGGCACCGGGTTCACCCATGGAAGGTTTCTCACAAATGGTAGGAAGTCCATGGTATCTGGTTCCCACCTTAATGTTGGGTTGTGTACTCTGGTTTGCATTTTATCTGCCCTTTGTGCTGATTGAGTTTGTTGCTTCACGCAAAAAATCTGCTGATATGTTGCAAAATGAAGCTGTTGAAGAAGAGAAGCCTGCTTTGATGAGATAGTAATGTTTATTAAAAGGTATTTTATATCATGTAGTGACAGCTTCCCTTATGCTGTTTGCACTGCTTCTTCAGATAGGCCAGCTGTTCGGAAATCTGGTACTGGTCAGTAAATCTGGTGTTTTTATTGGTTATGCCTACAATAGAAAGCGAAATAAGCGGAAATTTTTCGGTTTGACCATGCCTGTTCTGAGTGATAATATAACCGTTTTTTATATCATTTTCAGTATAGTAATTCAGTACATCCCTTTCAAAATCTTCAATAATGGACTTACACACAGGTTCAACATTATAATTATTCATGATAATAACAAAATCATCTCCGCCTATATGGCCGGTAAACTGGTGATTACTGATATTCTTTAATATTGTGGAAGACAGCAGCTTTATGATCATATCCCCGTTTTCAAAACCATAAACGTCATTATAGGCTTTAAAATTATCGATATCAAGATATAAGATACTGTATTCTTCATCTGAATTGATACACCTGTTAATTTTCTGCTCAATAATGACATTGCCGGGAAGGCCGGTAAGAGGATTCTGATGTTTGGCATTCACCACTTCAATTTCGGTGGTTTTCTGGAGAAGATCCTTTATGGTCACTGTCCCGAGGTATTCCGAGTTTTTTGTTACTATTATGAAGTCGTACAGCTTGTCTGCAGGGCGGGACATGGCAATGTGAGAAACAGCACTTATAGGTGTCTGATAGTCCACCTCAAGAAAATCCGTTTCCATTAGTGAGGTAATGGGTTTTTTCTGGTAAAGACTGAAGCCGTAACGGCCACTTAGCTTAAGAGTAAACCTTGCTTTAGAGATTACACCCAGAACGGTATTGCTTTTTACAATGCATAAACTCAGAACAGAGGGATTGTCCTTGAATATTTCAAATACCTGCTCAACCGTTGTGCCGGGAGAAATTGTAGAGGATGCAGCAGTCAGGTTTTCAATATAAATGCCATTGACCTGATTTCCAAAGGTATGATTCTTTTTTCTGTTTATATCTTTCAGGACTTGTATAATCTCTGAGGGTATGGGACACATATCCTCATGTGGTCTTTGTATAAAATACCCCTGACCGTAATGCACGCCCAGATTTATAAGTGTCTCCATTTCTTCGATTGTTTCAATACCTTCTGCAATAAGGTGAATATTGGCCATATGTGAGAGTTCGATCATACTTTTCACAAGTGCAAATTTAATACTGTCCGCATTAATATTCCTTATCAGGTTCATATCAAGCTTGATGAAATGAGGTTTTATATCACTTATCAGATTTAACCCTGAATAGCCGGCTCCAGCATCATCAATTGCGATTTTATAGGTCTGCTCCTTGTAATGATTTACTGTGCTCTTAAAGCTGTTCATATCATTTACTGCATTTCGCTCTGTAATTTCAAAAATAATATTTTCAGGAGTGATCCCATACTGGCTTAAATACTCCTTTGTAAAGCCCTGACGGAATTTTGTATCATGCATTATATTCGGGTTTACATTAACAAACAGCTTGGTGTTTATAGTCTGTTTACAGTTAAGAAATGCAGTTTCAAGAGACCTTGTCCTGCAAAGCAGCTCAAGATCCCACAATCTGTTGCATTGATTAGCATAGTAGAACAAATCCTCAGGATTATTTATGAAGGATTCACCGGTAACCCTGCTCAAGGCCTCATAGCCCAGCATGGAACCGTCTCTGAGTGATATTATCGGTTGAAAAACAGTCTTAATTTGTTTGTTGTCAAGTATTCTTTCAATTTCTTCCTCGATTCTGTTATTTACCATATATACCCTTTAACTAAAGTATTTTGTCAATAATTGTAACATTATAGCGTTAAATTCATGCTAACTTTTTGTAATGCCAGGGTTAAGAATTTATTCTAAAATAATCTGTCCAGGGGCTTCAAGGCCGGTCCCTCAAGAACTGTCCCGTCAATGCTGTAGCGTGATGCATGGCAGGGACAATCCCAGGATTTTTCTGCTGAATTCCAGCGGACTTCACAGCCAAGATGTTTGCAGGTAGTGTCAACTATAAAGATATTTCCTTCCATATCTTTGTAAGCTCCCGCTTTTTTGCCGTCATACATTAGAGCCCTACCCTCCCCTGGTTCCAGAGAAATATCTTCGGGAAGTGGGTCCAGTTTTCCTGCAATCAGACTTTCTACCACATCAAGATTTTCCTTAATAAAATTTTTGGCAGAATCAACAGGCGTAAATCTTGACGGCTTGAATATTTCTTCTGCTTCGCTTTTACCCTTGGCCAGTATATCCTTTATTATCATTGCTGAGACGGCACTTGTGGTCATACCCCATTTTTGATATGCGGCCGCAAGGAAGATGTTGAGTTTATTAGCGGTTATATGCCCTATGAAAGGAATTTCATTCATGGCGGTATAATCCTGGGCAGACCAGCGATAAGGGATTTCTAATGCCTTAAAGTTATCTTCTGCAAACTTGATCAGATTTTTATAATGTTCTTTTTCATCATTATCCTTTCCGGTTTTATGATGTTCTCCTCCAATTATCAGCAGCTGGTCATCCTCCTCCAAAGGCTGCGTTCTGATGGACCTTGTTGGATCTTCATAAGATATATACATACCGCCGGAAATTTTAATATTGGCTTTTACAGCAAGTGAGTATGAACGTTCAGCATACATTCTGGCTGAGAAGAAACCTCCACCGTCATAGAACGGGAAATGACTTGCAATGATTACTTTAGCGGATAGAATACTGAAACCGTTCCTGGTGGAGGTTTTACACTCTCTATCTTCATGAATATCAATTGCAGTGGTGTTTTCAAAGATATGTCCTCCATTCCTGACAAAGGCATTTGCCAATTCCAGCAGATACTTTCGGGGATGGAATTGAGCCTGGTTATGGAAACAGACAGCTCCTTTTACTGAATACGGCAGTTCCAGAGAGGTTTCAAAGGTGGCAGGCAGGCCTAGTGCTTCAGCATTTTTAACCTCATCTTCAATCTTCTGTAAATAATTGTCTTCCCGTGTATAAACATAATTCGGCTGCCGGCTGAAGTCACAGCTGATATTGTTTTCCTTTATGACATCTTCAATCATGGTTATAGCAGTTTCATTTATTTCTCCATATTTTTTTGCACCATCAGTTCCAATTTGCTTTATGAGCGATGAATATTTCAAATCGTGCAATGAGGTTATCTTGGCTGTTGTATGGCTGGAAGTGGACATTGTTATCCTACCGGAATCAATTACAACCACATCAAAGCCTTCTTTTTTCAGGAGGTAGGCATTGGTTAAACCGGTTATTCCTCCTCCTACAATCAGAATATCAGTTTTAATATTTTCACTGAGAGCAGGGTAATTTGTTGTTGGGGTTGTTGCAATCCAATAGGACTCAACAGGCTTTATAAAAGTTTTATCTATAAGATTCTGCATAGTAGCCTCCGTACAAACATTATTAAAGTTTGTTTATTAGATTCCCCAGATTATAGAAAAATATTATAAGGACATTTTTAAAAAATCTGATTAAATTCTTGCTATTAGTGCATCTTATAACTGATGAAATACATTATATAGCACATGTATTGATCAGATATCTGAATATTGTTAGTCTATAATTGCTTTTTATTTAACAAAACC
>JAQSXC010000135.1 GCA_029266335.1 Eubacterium sp.
TTTATGGCACCTGCACTGGTAATTATAGCAGTATTCGTAGTTTATCCTATCATCTACAGCATACCTTTAGCATTTACTGATTACTCCGGTGTTAATCCTGTAGTAAATTATGTTGGTTGGGACAATTTCTCAAAGGCCATACATAGTGATGATTTCTGGATAGCCATAAAACATTCGGTAATGTTTGTCTTAGTTGTTCCAATAATCCAGGTATTATCCATTATGCTTGCATCTCTGGTCAATAGAAAGCTACCCGGTATGAGTTTCTTCAGGGTACTTTTTTATATTCCGGTTGTCACTTCAATGATTGCTGTTTCCATAATATGGAATTGGATATTTGAAGAAAGCGGCATACTCAACAGTGTTCTGATTAACATCGGACTTCTTAAAGATCCTGTACTATGGCTTGGGGATGCTAATCTGGCGCTTTTCACACTTATGTTTATAACAATATGGCAGGGGCTTGGATATTATATGATGCTATATCTGGCTGGACTTCAGTCACTATCGCCTGAAATGGAAGAAGCTGCAATTATAGACGGAGCAAACAGATTTAAGACCTTTGTAAAAATAAAAATACCTCTTTTGAAGCCATATGTGTGGTTTTGCAGCTTAATGTCGGTTATTTCTGCCGTAAGTGTATTTGATGTGGTTTTTGCAATGAAAGATGATGGAGGCCCTGATAATGCAACAATGGTTGCCAATCTCTATTCTTATCGAAAAGCATTTATAGATTTTGATTTTGGATATTCTGCAGCGGTCGGTGTATTGGTATCAATCGTTATATTGGCACTAAGCATATTTGTATTTATATATGGCAGAAGAGGAGGGATGAACAACAATGAATAATGAATTTGAAGCAGCCTATAATCTAAGAGCAAAAAAGCAGATGAAAAAGACTATCTCTACTATATTATTGTATTTAGCGTTGATTCTCATAGCTTTGCTTTTTGCAGGACCTTTCCTATGGCTTCTGAGTACAACCTTCAGAGCGGGAGAAAACATATATGATTTAACGTTGTTTACTTCTCATCCGACACTTGCTAACTATATAGGGGTTATCGACTTTATGAATCTGCCCCGGATTCTCTATAATACAACTTTTATTACCGTAGTAGGAACGCTGCTTGATATTATTCTTGCTGCTCTCTGCGCTTATCCATTGGCTTGTATGAATTTTAAAGGCAAGGGTATTGTTTTCGGAGTGCTTACCAGCACAATGATTTTACCCGCTGCAGCAGGCCTGGTAGTTAACTATTTGCAGGTGCAGAGGATACATTTGATTGACAGCTATTGGGGAGTAATTATACCGGGTGCTGTATCAGTATTTAGTATCATTCTTCTCAGACAGGCATATTTAGGTATTCCGAAAGAACTGATAGAAGCCTCAAAAATAGATGGTGCTTCGGAAGTAAGGACCTGGTACAAAATAATGCTGCCCGGAGTAATGCCCGCTATTTCAACACTTGTAATTTTTGACTTTATATCAAAATGGAACGCTTTTCTTTGGCCTATAGTTATACTGCAGGATCCACAAAAATACCCTCTTGCTACAGCACTGAAATATTTGAACGGACAGTTCAATTACAAATTCGGATACATTGCAGCAGGGACTGTAATTTCAATAATTCCTGTAATTATAGTATTTTTGATATTCCAAAAGAATTACATCAATGCTGTTTCGGGAGCAATTAAGGGTTAAAGGATGGGCTGTTGAATGGTTAATTATAATTATTATATATGGGTTGAGATTGAAGCCAACAAGCAAAGGATAATAGATAAAGATTATTTTAAAAGTATTATAAAAAAATGCAAGGAAGCCGGCATAGGTTCCATTATACTGAGTGCAAAAGACACTACGGGTTTTTGCATATATAAAAGTTCCTTTGTTCCACATTATAGTGAATTTGATAAAGACTTCGACAACACCGACTATTTGGGAACCTATATTGATGCGGCACATGAGGAAGGTTTGAAGCTGTATGCCGGCATTGATGTTTTTGCTGAAGGCAGAGCCAAACAACAGCATAAGCTGTCACCCGGCTTTATTAATACCGAGTGGCAGACTAGGATGTATGGAATAGATGAAAATGGAAGTCCAAAAATTCAATCCATAACAGAATTGAACAATATAAGAACTACAGGCTCAATTGATGATTTCAGCGAGGTATTTGTAAATCCTGTTATGGACGAGGTAAGGGATTACGAGCTAAGTATAGTAAAAGAATTGGTCACAAACTATGACATTGATGGAGTAGTACTGGACAGAGTGAGATTTGTAGGATTAGGTTCCGATTTCAGCAATTATACAAAAGACAGGTTTGAAGAATTTATCAGGGACAAGGTGCAGAACTGGCCCGAAGATATTTATAAGCTGGTGGCTCAGCAGGAAAATACAAAGGATAAAAACCTTAAAGTTGATTACGGACCTTTGTTCGGACAGTGGGTAACCTTCAGGGCGAGCATTATAAAGACTTTTATAATGCAGGTCCGGGCAATGATAAAAGAGTCGGGAAAAAATGTTGAATTTGCAGATTACACAGGCTCCTGGTATCCGCTTTATTATCTTGTGGGAGCTAACTGGGCAAGTGAAAAATATGTTCCCGAGGAATATCCCTGGGTTGATAAGAGCTATGCTGACACGGGGTATGCCGAATATATAGATACTTTGCTGTCGGGATTTTATTATACGGATGTAACTGTCAAAGATGCGCTTGATAAAGGAAGGCCTGCCTGCTGGTACAGCGTGGAAGGTTCAGGGGACATGGTGCAAAAGGTAGTTGGAGATGCAGTGCCCTATGTGGGAAGCCTGTTTCTGCAGCAGTATGAAAATGAGTCTGAAGTATTCAGCAAAGCAGTGGATATGTGCTTTGAAAAATCCGGTGGCTGCATGCTTTTTGATCTGTGCTATGTGGATGATTATGACTGGTGGGCACAGTGCAAAAGATAAACCGTTAAAAGGGGAGTAGTTATGGAAAAATACCTTTATTCCAATTTATGTGAAACCAGTGAAAACCAATACGACGTTATAGTTGTAGGCGGAGGTACCGCCGGCTGCATTGCAGCTATTGCAGCAGTGATGGAAGGAGCCCGGACACTGTTGATTGAAAAGAATATCTTTCTTGGCGGTACTGCTACCGGAGGACAGGTAACTCCCATGATGAGTCCCGGAATACCGGAGGAGGCTGAGCTTTCATATATCAACAGACTGGTAAAGAAACGCCTCCTGGAACAGCAATATGGTGCCGCCGACCCCTATGGGAATGATGGCTGGTTCAATCCGGAAATGCTTAAGTTTACAGCAGAAGATATCTATATGGAGCAAGGCGGTCAGCTGCTTTACGATACACAGTTTATAGATACCATTTTAGAAAACAACACAATCAAGGGTCTGGTAATTTACAACAAGGGCGGCCTTCAGGCAGTAAAAGGAAAGGTAATAATTGATTGTTCGGGAGATGCCGCTGTTGCACATTCGGCAGGTATTCCCTGCCTGACCGGGGATGAAATAATGCATCAGAATCAGGCATCTTCGCTGCGCTTTATGGTTGGAAATGTGGACATACCTGGGGTTCTCAAGCATATGAAACGTATAGGCGAACCCATGGTACTGGAATATCCGTTTCTGGAAATATCCTCTGTATGGGATTCTCCGAAGCCCTTGACAGGAATATTTCAAAAAGCAGTTGAGGACGGTGTGCTGACTTATGACGATGGTAAGTATTTTCAAGCCTTTTCTGTTCCCGGAATGCCGGGGGTAATATCCTTTAACTGCCCTGAAATACCGGGAATATATAATACTCTCGATCCTGAAGCTATTACCGGAATAGCTGTTACAGGGAAAAAAATGATAAGCCGTCTTTATGCATTTTTAAAGAAATATATTGAAGGTTTTGAAAACAGCTATATCCTGTCAGTAGCATCTGTTCCGGGGATAAGAGAATCCAGAAGGATCAAGGGAAAATATGTATTGACTGAAGAGGATTATAACAACCGGGTAAAATTTGAGGATGCTATTGCACGGACTGCATATCCGGTAGATATTCATGGTCTTATAGATGAAAAAAAACTTGATATCAAGCCCTTTGAAAAAGGTGAGTATTTTGAAATCCCTTTCAGGTGTCTTGTAACCGGGGAGATAGACAATTTACTGGTTGGAGGAAGGTGTATTTCTTCAAGTTTTGTAGCCCAGTCTTCCATCAGAATACAGGCTACCTGCAGAGCAACAGGCGAGGCGGCAGGCATAGCGGCAGCTTACTGTTCAAAGAAAGGTATAAGCGTAGGGGAACTGGACGGGAAAACAGTCAGGGAAAAAATGCTGTCAAAGAGTTGATAAGGTGAGGTGTTTTTTATTAATATTACATTACTCAGTGAACAATATATTGATGATATAGTGAAGCTATGGAATGAAAATTTTAAGCTGGCTTATCATGTTACAAATCAAATGATACGGAACAAAATTTTTCATGATAGAGATACATTTTATGAGGGTTCCTTTATACTGCTGGATAAGGGTAGGCTTGCCGGACTTATAGTCAGCAAGGTCAACAGGGGGACACTTTCCGAATATAATGACTGCGCCTGGATAAGTACACTGGTAGTTGACAGAAAATATCAAAAGCTTGGATTTGGAAAGGAATTATTAGATCGTACCGAGAAAGAACTTTACCGGTATGGAATAGAAAAAATCACTATCGGAGCAGATTTTGACAACTTCTTTTCGGGAATTCCCGACCCTTCCATTCAGACATTAGGTTTTTTTGGCCAAAGAGGATACATATTGAATAATGATGAGCATTATGATTTGTCAGCAGATATCTCAAAGACTAACTTTGATGACATGAAAATCGATATGAATAAATCAGAGGAATACTTTACCTGCGAGTTGACCAGGGAACAGACAGACAAATTAAGCTGCTTTTTTGATGAGACTTTTCCGGGAAGATGGAAAACAGAGGTGTTTGATTATCTGGAGCGTGGCGGAGATCTGAGAAATGTTCTTATATTATGGAATAATGACAGGATAGTCGGCTTCTGTAAAATATTTATCAGTGATGGAAAAGATGATTTGGCTGCTTCCCGGGGTGAGAACTGGGGAAGCCTCGGACCGATCGGAATCAATGGAGATATCCGTGGTAAAGGGCTGGGAAACAGGATTCTTAATGACTCTTTAAAATTTCTTCAAAAGCGTGGAGCAAGAAATGTAATTATTGATTGGACAATATTAAAGGATTTTTATGGCCAGTTCGGTTTTAACCCTTTAAGAACGTACAGAGGTGCCTATAAATTAAGGCATGATTAAATATAAAACCCCGTTTTAAGGCGGTGAGCTATATCTCACGCCTCGTTGAAACGAACAGAAGTAATAAAATTTTTCTGCAACCGGAAAGTTTATCTGAACCTATGCGTTATAAACCAATTAAGGAATGTTTAAAGTCATTCCTGAATACGAGGGAGTATTTATGAATAAAGAAGATATATTTAACGTAATAAAAAATGGTTTGATTGTATCCTGTCAGGCATTGGAGGATGAACCTCTTCACAGTTCCATGATAATGGGGAGGATGGCACTGGCTGCAAGCATGGGAGGAGCAGTTGGCATTCGTGCCAATACCGTTGAGGATATTAATGAGATAAGGAAACATGTTGACCTGCCCATAATAGGAATTATAAAGCAGGATTATTTGGATTCTGATATATACATAACTCCAACACTTGAGGAAGTAAGGAAGCTTATAAATTCTGCGGCAGATATCATTGCGTTTGATGCAACGCACAGGGTAAGGCCCGGTAGGGAAACCCTTGAAAACATAATAAAGGAAATAAAAGCGTCTGGAAAAGTTGCAATGGCTGATATTTCAACCCTTGAGGAAGGTATTGCCGCTACTGAAAAAGGCTGTGACATTGTTTCAACCACTATGTCAGGGTACACCCCCCACAGCCGTCAGATTGATGAGCCTGATTATGAGCTTATATATCAGTTAAGCTCCAGAATCTCAATACCTGTAATAGCAGAAGGCAGGATTTTTACAAATGAGCAGCTGATCAATTGCTTTAAGAATGGAGCTTACAGCGCTGTTATCGGTGCTGCAATTACACGCCCCCAATTGATTACAAAATCATTTGTGGAAGCTCTTGAAAAATATGAAAGAAGTGCATTAGTTAATGAATAGTAAATTAATGAATGGTATGAAGCAGGATGTTTTAGTGAGGGAATTGACAGATCTGGGAGTAAAAAGAGGGGATATGCTGATAGTGCATAGTTCCCTGAAAAGTCTGGGCTATATGGAAGGCGGAGCTCAGGGCGTAATTAATTCCATCCTTGAGATTATTGGACCGGAAGGAACACTGATTGTACCTACCTTAACCGGGAAAAGAGAAGATTCGTCAAAATGCCCGCCGGTGTTCAATGTTTTGGAGACTCCCTGCTGGACGGGAATAATACCTGAAACTGTAAGGAAGCTGAAGGGGGCAAAAAGATCGCTCCATCCAACTCACTCTGTTTCAGCCATTGGGCGGGAAACAGATTACATTACATGCGGACACCAGTTTACAAGATCTCCTTGTGACATGGGAAGCCCGTATTTTCTTAATGCCATAAACAATGGATATATACTTCTTATTGGTGTCGATCAGGAAAGCAATACTTCAATACATTCATGTGAAGAGCTGGCTCAGGTGCCGTACCATCTCCAGAAGGAAATTACCGAAGCATATGTTACAGGCTATGACGGGGAAAAAATAAAGATTGAGAACAGGCTTCACTGCTGGGAAAAACCCGAAACCGATTTTAATAAACTTGACAATTTGTACATGGAAACGGGTATTATGAGAATGAAACAAATCGGTAATGCTCAGGTCCGGTATATTGATGCCGGAAAGATGTTTACTTTTACAATAGATTTACTAAAGAAAAATAAGCAGTTTTTAGTTAAGGCATGATCAAATAATAATTTTCCCATTTTAAGACAGCTATTTTCCGCCTTGAACCGAAGTTTTATTATTAATCATGTCTAAAACCTTGCTAATATGATAAAATGTGATAAAATATTCCTGTATTTTTGCATTTAAAAGTTTTTTCCGCTTTATTTTCCATTTGCTTATTTGAATAATGAGAAATCGAATGGTTAATATAAAAGTGAGGAGAAAGTACAGGAGGAGAGCTAATATGAGTTTTTTTGAAAAGCAGTTCCAGTTAAAGGAAAATGGAACCAACGTAAAGACTGAAGCAGTAGCCGGCTTCACAACGTTCTTTACAATGGCCTACATTATTTTCGTAAATCCTTCAATACTGGGACAAACAGGTATTCCCAAGGGCGGAGTATATGTTGCAACCATTCTCGCAGCAGTAATAGGTACTTTAATAATGGGTTTGTTTGCCAATGTTCCGTATGCACAGGCACCTGGAATGGGGTTGAACGCATTCTTTACCTTTACGGTTTGCTTCGGGCTGGGCTACAGCTGGCAGCAGGCTCTGGCAATGGTATTTATATGCGGTATTATCAACATCGTAATTACTGTAACACAAGTAAGAAAATCAATCATTAAAGCAATTCCTGAATCACTTCAGCTGGCAATAAGTGGAGGTATAGGTCTTTTTATTGCTTACATAGGTTTCAAAGATGCAGGTTTCTTGAAATTTACTTCTGAAGCAAAGCCCGGTTCTCCATTAACCATACTTGGCGAAAATGCAGATTCAGCTACTGTTATAGCCGGTGGTGCAAATGTTGTTCCTGCACTGGTTAATTTTACAAGCCCAGCAGCACAGCTTGCCTTAATAGGTCTTGTAATTACAGTCGTACTTATGCTCCTTAAGGTAAAAAGTGCAATTCTTATAGGAATTGTGTCAAGTACGTTCATAGGAATACCGATGCATGTGACCAGTCTGTCACTTGATACCCCCTATAAGGTTTCAGATATCTCGCAAACAGCTTTTGCTCTTGATTTCGCAGGCTTGTTCAGTGACCCGGGCAAAATTGCGGTTGTTCTGGTAACCATTTTGGCCTTCAGCCTTTCAGATACCTTTGACACCATTGGAACCTTCATTGGGACTGGCAGAAAAAGCGGTATATTTGATGATAAGGACGAGGCTGAACTGTTTGCAGGAAAAGGTTTCAGATCCAAGATGGACAAGGCTCTTTTTGCTGATGCTACAGCAACATCCATAGGTTCACTGCTGGGTACCTCCAATACAACAACCTATGTTGAAAGTGCAGCAGGTATTGGTGCAGGCGGAAGAACCGGTTTAACCTCTGTGGTTACAGCTATCCTCTTTGCCATATGCCTTGTATTCGCTCCGGTAGCAGGAATCATTCCCGGTGCTGCAACTGCTCCTGCCTTGATAGTTGTAGGTGTCCTGATGATGAGCTCCTTCGCAAGAATCAAGTGGGATGACTTTGATGAGGCTCTGGCTGCTTTCTTCACTGCAGTAGTAATGCCTTTCTCCTACAGCATATCAAACGGTATAGCAGTAGGCTTCATTTTCTACGTAATAATGAAAATATGCAAGGGTAAGGCAAAGGATGTTCACCCTATCATGTACATTGTTACAGCATTATTTGTACTGAACTTTGTTGTGGCTGCTTTAATGAAACTCTAAAAGCATTTCCACAAATGACCAATTTTCTTCAAATCGGCTGTTTCCTTAAATTCGTCTTCCATATCATCAAAAGCTTTTTTGGCTTTTTTCAGAAATGATGTGCCTTTATTGACTGCCTTGTCATAATGCTTCTTTATTTTTTCAAGTTTATTACTGTACTTAGCCGTGTCCAGCGCAATACCGCCGCCAAACAGATCTATGACCTCATCAGAGCTTCTTGAAGGATAATATTCATTTGGCTCTGTACTATCAAAAACTGCAAGGTCAAGCTCTCTGACAATTATCATATCCAGGCGCTGAGGATCAAAGCAGTTGTGGTATACCTCCACATCAAATCCTCTTTCACGGGCAGTATCCGCTATTCTTTGTAAAAGCACTGATTTTCCCGAGGAAGAAGGGCCTTTGACAAAATACCTTTTGCCTATGTCTGCAGTCAAACCGGTTACAAAATTCACAAAACCCTTATGTGTAACTTCTCCTGACATTCTATCTCTTATTATTCCTTCTTTTTTTAGGGCTTGGTAACTTAAATAGTTTTTCAGTGTTTTATCTGCTATTTCACAAAGCTCCTTAAAACTAATATTTTCAGGGTGAAATTTCTCCAGTTTATTATGCATTTTCAATGCCTTGTTAAACAATTTATAAGCCTTCTTATAGTATTTTTTTATTTTTTTATTCAGTACTGAAATAGGGTCCTTTTTGAATAATAAGGAACGGGTTTCTTCGTCGGTTTCCAGAAAAATAATTTCACCTTTTTGATTACAGGCATTTGACTCCGAAATATATTGAGCAGAACCATTTGCAATACCGATGTGCAATGCAGGGATGAGGACTGCTTCAACAAAGCTTTCATCAGCAGAACTATGAATGTATTCTATATCATAGCCTTTAATAAAACAGTCGATTCCCAGGTTTTTCATAAGAGAAGATTTCAGACTGTCTGAACAGCCTTTCAATATATACAACTTCTCAAGATCCTTTACGTTTTCGTCAAAATAATTCACATTGTTCCGTGAAGAATTGGAAGTTACAAAATAGTTGTATATTTTTGCAGACAAAACTATTCCACCTTTCAAAGTAAAAAAACTCACAATACAGTGTATGCAGTTGGATGATTTATTGATAAAGGTTTGGGATAAGCAGATTGTTCCTAAAATTCCCCAAAATATGAGCTTTGCCATGAACCTGTGAAAGTAGTTGCAATTTTAATTATCAAACACTTCGTTTTTTTACTTTGCTAAATTATTGTATTGTAATTAATACAATGCAAATCAAGCTACAAATCCCAGTCAGCTGATAGACAGCGTCAAATAAATACTATAAAAATGTATGTGTATGAATATTTATACATGAAATTCTAGAAATTTGAAATTGCATATTTTAAATAAAAAAATTAAATTGTTAACAAAACTATTGTTGAAATTTATGGTTCTATATGTTAAGATTGTTAGTGAAAAAATTAACTAAATCTATTACTTACCAAACTGAACCATCGGTGGAAGACTTACACTTTTAATTTCTGCTTAATGGTTCAGTTATACTGATTAGTAAATTGTTAATGGCTTGCTTATAAATTATTAATAAATTTAGATTTAAATGTACAGAATAAGAAAGGCAGTTTTCAATGCATGAAAATTTAAATTCACAAGACATTGCACATAATACTACTCATTGACAGCAGTATATTTTTTATAAATTGAAGGGAGAATTATAATGACTACGAACAAGAAATTACAAGCGTGGGTAAAAGAAGTGGCTGACATGTGTCAACCAGACCAGATTTACTGGTGTGATGGTTCTCAGGAAGAAAACGACAGACTGATCCAGGAATTGGTTAACGTTGGATTGGCTAAGCCATTAAATCCAGAAAAGCGTCCGGGATGTTACGCTTTTAACAGTGATCCATCAGACGTTGCTCGTGTTGAGGACAGAACATATATTGCTTCAAAAACCAAGGAAGAAGCTGGCCCAACAAACAACTGGGTAGACCCTAATGAATTGAAGGAAACTATGAAGGGTTTATACAAGGGTTGTATGAAGGGAAGAACCATGTATGTTATTCCTTTCTCAATGGGACCTATCGGTTCTGATATAGCTAAGATCGGTGTTGAAATCTCCGACAGTGCGTACGTTGTAATTAACATGCGTATCATGACCCGTATTGGTAAAAAAGTATTGGATACTCTCGGAGACGGAGATTTCGTTCCATGCTTGCACTCAGTTGGTGCTCCTCTTGCTGAAGGCGAGAAAGACACTAAATGGCCATGTGCTCCAATTGAAAGCAAATACATCAGCCATTTCCCTGAAGAAAGAACAATCTGGTCCTACGGTTCAGGTTACGGCGGAAATGCTCTTCTAGGTAAGAAGTGTTTCGCTCTTCGTATTGCATCAGCTATCGCTCGTGAAGAAGGCTGGCTTGCTGAGCATATGTTAATCTTGAAACTCACTAGCCCTAAGGGTGAAGTTAAATATATCTGCGGTGCTTTCCCAAGTGCTTGCGGAAAAACAAACCTGGCTATGCTTGTTCCAACTGTTCCAGGCTGGAAAGTTGAAACTATCGGTGACGATATAGCTTGGATGAAGTACAAGGCAGATGGCAGACTCTATGCTATCAACCCGGAAGCAGGTTTCTTCGGAGTTGCTCCTGGAACTTCATTGGATTCAAATCCAAATGCTATGCACAGTATTGAAAAGAACACTATATTCACTAATGTTGGTTTAACTGACGATGGCGATATATGGTGGGAAGGTATGGGAGTTGATGCTCCAGCTCACTTAATTGACTGGAAGGGTAAAGATTGGGCTCCAGGTTCAGAAACTCCTGCTGCTCATCCAAATGCTCGTTTCACAGCACCAGCTGAACAGTGCCCTGCGATCGCTCCTGAATGGCAGGATCCTGCGGGAGTACCAATTTCAGCTATCCTTATCGGTGGACGTCGTCCTGGCACTATTCCACTGGTTCATGAAAGCTTTGATTGGAAGCACGGTGTATTCCTTGGTTCAATCATGGGTTCAGAAATCACTGCAGCTGCTATTTCAGACAAAATCGGCCAGGTTCGTCGTGACCCATTTGCTATGCTTCCATTCATTGGATACAATGTATGTGACTACTTGCAGCATTGGTTGGATGTAGGAGCTGCATCAACAGATGATAAGCTTCCAAAGATATTCTATGTTAACTGGTTCCGCAAGGATCAGAATGGTAAGTGGTTATGGCCAGGTTACGGTGAAAACAGCCGTGTTCTCAAGTGGATATTTGAAAGAGTATCTGGAGAAGGAAAAGCTGTTAAGACCGAAATCGGTTATATGCCAACTGAAGATGCTATCGACACTGCTGGTCTTGAGGTTTCAGCTGCTGATATGGCTGAGCTTCTCAAGGTTAACAAGGCTGAATGGCTCCAGGAAGTTGAATCAGTTAAAGAGCACTATGCTAAATACGGCAGCAAATTACCTGCTGAATTAGCTAATCAGTTATCAGCTCTTGAAGCTAGATTGAAAGCATAATAAACTGAATTAAATTATTATATTAGTTATGCCAAAACCCCGCCGGATTATCCGGCGGGGTTTTTTGATGTCTCTAAAAATTTAAGGGAAATTCAATTTTCACGGAGTAAGCTCGTTTAATATTTCAGGATAATGCTTCCTTGGTTTCTGTATCAAGAGTATTTTGATGCTTTGAGGAATCCTGTTTTTTAGCAAGCTGTGTAAATACTATTCCGAGTAAGGTAGTGACAGCCCATATACCTACAATAAAGTTCCAGCCAAAATTTGTTATCAGAGATGAGAACAGAATACTTACAACAGAAGCCGACATATAGGAAGAAAAGTCAAGAAAACCTGTTATGCCGGAAATTTTTCCGGTATGTGCAAAATTAAGAATATAAAAGCTGAAAATCATGTTGCAGGCACCGGTCATGGCAGCACTAGCAGCAAAAAGTGCTGCTATATTTAGTACGATGCCTCTTCCGTCAAGAACAAACATACCGGCGAACATCACAGTAGAAAAAGCAAACAGCAATGACATGGTTTTCTTTTCGTCATTATTGAGCTTTTTAGCAATTAAAACTGACAGCAAAGTGCCTCCGAGATTTACAAAAGGCAAAATAGATGAAATTGCAGCCGAAGCTGCAGCTGAAACCCCAAATCTTTCTGAGATAAAGGTTGGAATCCAAAATGAAACAGCGTTTCGAATTACACCATTCAGCATTGTGGCAGCTGTCATTGCAATAAAGCCGTTTCTAATAAGATACCCGGTGATTTTGTTTGATACAGCAGGTTGAGCCGATATTGCAGCTCTTTTTGTTATTCCCTTTTTATCCATATAAGAACTGGCAATAAGCCAGAGCACTGATACTGTAATAAGAAGGATTCCGGCTAAAACAAAGCCGGATTTCCAGCTGTTCCTGAACGAGCTTAAGATGGCAAGCAGATATGTAACACCTGTTCCGGCAATAGAAGCTATGGTAAGCAGTGTTAAAATGATTCTGCCAACTTCAGGTGACGTGTTTTCGCCGACGAGTTTTGACAATGGCCCCCATAGCATTGAACACAGGAAACCGCAAACGGCCCAAAGAATAGTTGCCATATTGTGTGAATGGAACATTGGAAATAAAATTGCCATGGTACCAGTTAAAAACAAGCCGATAAAGACCATAATTTTTGAACTTATTTTATTCCCAATACAGCCATTTACAAGCTGCCCGATACCGTATGATATCAAAAAGGCACTTCCCATTGCTGCAAGTAAATCACGTCCATAAATATTATTTTCAATCATTTGCGGCATCATGGAACTAAGTATATTTCGGCCTGTATAACAGGCTGCATAGGCAAAAAAACATGTTAAACCAAGAACCGCCGGATTTTTTACGGCGGGTTTCATTTTTAGCATAGCTACACTCCCTTTTGGAAAACTTTGTACCCATTTTTTACAATATGGAGCTCAACATTGCTTGAAGTAAAAATAGCCTTCATGGGATCACTGATTGCATTCTCATCATCAGTAATTATGTGATTTACATCAGAAAAGTCCAGAAACTTGTAAAAAGAATCCTTCTCAAACTTACTGCTGTCAGCGACGATATAAGTTCTTGCAGCTTTTTTACAGAGAACTGCCGAGTACTCCCCATCGCTTTCGTCCCACATCATTATTCCTTCTTCTGATATCGAGGTTGCACCAATAAAAGCTTTGTCTGCTGAAAAGCGGCTTATTGCGTTCAGAACAATTTCTCCCCGCGTCTTGTTATTATCACAGTCAATATTTCCTCCGATAAATAAAATTTTTCCTGTAAAATCGCCGTTTTGATATTTTGATTTAAGTATACCCGCAATGTTAAAAGAATTTATTATAACCGTCAGGTTTTTACGATTGAAAATTGACTTTGCGATTTCCTCGGTTGTTGCTCCATAATCCAGAAAAATAATCTCACCGTCACATATAAGGCCAGCTGCATATTCTCCGATCCTTTTCTTCGCTTCACAGTTCTGCTTGACCCTTGTAACATAATTATCTTCACGGATTGGATGCTTTAATGCAATTGCACCTCCGTGTACTTTTGCAAGTTTTTTTTCATCACTTAACTCGTTTAAATCTCTGCGTATGGTTTCAGTCGAAACATTGAATTCCTGAGACAAATCAGTTATACGAACATTTCCATTGCGTGAGAGGATTTGTAAAATTAATGATTTTCGTTCATCGGCAAACATATGGTCTTCCTTTCCAAATTTTATTATTAATACTTTACCACATGATATAACACAAATCAACAAAAAATATATTGATTTAATTTGATATACGTTGACTATCTGTTTTTTGCATGATATGCTATAGTTAACAAATAAACTGAAAAGGGGTTGGGGTAATGGAAGAAATAAGGATAGCTGATTACGAAGTTTTCCCAAGTGTGGTAAGGAGTGGAGAAGAGTCTTTAATCACTATTACACCGAGAGGAGATCATGCTCGTTTTAATGATGAGCTTATATATACTTTAAAGTTTATACCTACTGAATACTGTAATGTGCATTATGAGCTCAACAGATTTGAGGGAGACTTCAATACAATGGAAGTAAAGCCGGAGAATGGTACTATAACCTTTACATATTGCTTTACCGAAGAGCAGGAGTGGTCTGTAATTGTGCTTGACAGGAGAAATGAACAATGTAAAAAGGTTTTTCATGTTTATTCCCTGTTACAGGATTTGTATGGGAAAAGAGCGTTTAAAGGCGATTTACATGTACACTCCAATCGCTCGGACGGAAATGAAGAACCGGCTATAGTAGCTGCAAACTACAGAAAAGCCGGTTTTGACTTTATGGCGATAACAGATCATCATCGATGGTATCCATCCAAGGAAGCAATAGACAAATTTAAAGGTGTTGATATTGATTTACAGCTTTTTTTTGGTGAAGAGGTGCATGTACCGGGGAATTATGTTCATGTGGTTAATTTCGGCGGGAATTTCAGTGTAAATGAACTTTATGAAAACAATAAGGAAAAAATCGATGAAGAGGTGAAAAAAAAGTCGGAGCAAATAGCTGTACCTGCGGGAATAAACGCTCTGGAATACAGCTATAGGAAATGGATTGCAGATAATATACATAAGGGTTTGGGGTTGTCAATTTTAGTGCATCCATACTGGTACTGCTGCAATGAATTCAATATGCAGACAAATATTACAGAGTATCTATTCGAAACGAACTGCTATGATGCTTTTGAAATTCTGGGCGGACAGTCGGCCTGGGAGAATAATCTGCAGACGGCACTGTATTGTGAGCAGCGTGCCAAGGGGATAAAGATACCGGTTGTCGGTTCAAGTGATTCTCACGGAACGGAGCCGCCCGTATGGTTCAACAGCATAAAAACTATACTGCTTTCTGAAAATCTGGAACTTGAAAGCATCCGTAAAAATATAAAGGACCTGTACAGTGTTGCAGTAGGTGGTACATCGCCGGAGAGCATGAGAGTTGACGGGACATTCAGGATGGTTAAGTATGCAATGTTTTTATTGAAATACTATTTCCCAAGGCATGATGAGCTGTGCATTGAAGAAGGAATTTTAATGAAAAACCATGTATGCGGTGATGAAAATGCCAGGGAACAGCTTTCACAGTATAAAGGAAGAACGGGACGCTTTGCGGAAAAGTTTTTCGGATATTAACATGATGGAAGCCGCAGGCATAAACCGCCTGTGGCTTCCATTAATTGGTGCAATGCATAGTAAAGACATTTGTTACAGTAATTTATTTGCTATAGATTGAGTAGTACGTTTCTTGTTCGTATCACATAGAATGTAGTTTTTAATTTTCTTGTTGGCTAGGGAACCCAATGGTTCCCTTCGATAAAACACTTCGAGTTTCTGAGCACCCTTCTTAATGCGGTAAAGGAGAATCCCATTCCCAATCCCCTTTACCTAATTGGAATTTCCTGATATACAGTTCCAAACTCTGGTTTAACAGTACTTAGACACTTATTAAAAAGTGATAAATTCCTATTAGCCAAGAAAACCATGCCTAAGTGGTCCGGCAGGGTTTATTGCCGATTCCTATTCTTTAATTGTAGTAATTATTGGAATATATTTAGAAAATATAGTACAATTCTAAATATATAAATTGTAGGCAGGAGATTTAATCCATGCCTTAATAGAAAAGGATAACGAGGTGATTTTGTGTTTAAGTTTCATGGGGATTTATATACCGATGTCAGAATTGAAGATGTTTTTGAAACAAACATTACTTTTACATTAGGTAAAATCAGCGAGTACAAAATAAGAAATTACAGGGCGGCATTTGTGAGAGTGTTCGATGGGAAGAGATGGTTCTATTCATCAACCTCACAAATCGAACAGATTCAGGATGAAATTGATAAACTTAACAAAATGGCTGAGCCAAACCCTGGCATAAATGAGGATGCTATTATAAAAAAGCTTGAAGTGAATAAAGGCGAGTTTTTCAGTTCTAATGACAAAGATATCTCAAAAGTACCTGAAGAGGATAAACTCAATCTTCTGAAGGATATGTTTCCGGTTATTACTGAAAATGCTTACATCAAAAGCTGGACCGCCAGATATATTGACTGCAGAAAAGTTAAGGAATTTTACTCAAGCAAGGGAGCAGATATCAAATACGACACCCAGAGATGCGGTTTTTCAATAAGCTTTGCAATGTCTGAGGGTGAGAAGAAGTTTCAGGATTCCTATCAGAAAGGTTCCGATAATTTTCAGGCTTTGTTGAATCAGAAGGAGATATTGCAAAAACACATATCTGAAAGCGAATATTTTCTGCTGAATTCCAAGCCTGTTGAAAAAGGGCTTTACACCGTTGTTCTCTCTCCTCTTGCAGCCGGAGTATTTGCCCATGAAAGCTTTGGACATAAGAGCGAGTCCGATTTCATGGTGGGGGATGAGACTATGAAAAAAGAGTGGTCACTGGGTAAAAAAGTGGGAGCGGACATTCTTACTATAGTTGATGACGGTAATGAACCGGGAAGCGGCTTTGTGCCTTTTGATGATGAAGGTACAAGTGCGAAGAAAGCATACCTTATAAAGAATGGAGTATTGACTGGAAGACTTCACAGCAGCTCAACGGCAGCCATTCTTGAAGAAGAGTTGACCGGAAACGCCCGGGCAATGAATTTTGAATATGAGCCCATTGTAAGAATGACTACTACATATATCGGCAGCGGTTCAGAGACCAAAGAGGAGCTATTTGGAAAGGTTAATAACGGAATATATATATACACTATAAAGCACGGTTCGGGAATGTCTACCTTTACCATAGCTCCGTCACTTGCATACATGATAAGGGATGGAAAAATAGCCGAACCGGTAAACATTTCTGTAATTACAGGTAACGTATTCAAGACGTTAACTGACATAGATGGAGTTTCAAATGAGGTGGAGCTTCTGTCCTTTGTAACAGGAGGATGCGGCAAGATGGAACAGTATCCGCTTCCAGTAGGTTTTGGCGGACCATATGTGCGTGTTAACAATATTAATGTTCAGTAAGGGGGGAATAGCATGAGAGAAATATATTCCGTAAAACGTAAACAGACTTCAATAAATGTTTCAGGTTCCAGGATTGAATCTGTAAGAGGTAAGGACATACTAAAAACAGGACTGCGTATTATTGAGGGCGGTTGCATAGGAGTAGCCGGGGCCATTGGCGGGTATAACCCGGAGGAGCTTGAAAACAGAGCTCGAAAGGCTCTTTCTGCAATGGTGGAATATCCATATGAATTAAGTTCGAACAGGGAGGAGGAAATTGATCTTATTAAAGATATATTCCCGAATGATAACTTGATAAATGAAGTGGAAGCTGCTCTAGAATATCTGAGAACAAATCACAGGGATTTTATTTTTTCAAACAAGGTCAATCTGGATACTGTCAATATTACTCTTGCAAATGAAAATAATCTAAAACTGGCCTATAAGGACAGTGCTGTAGACTTCTCTCTTGTATTCAAAGAGAAAGCCTCCTCAAATATAATGGACGGTTTTATTGTTTTCCAGGACAGAAAATATGATAAAAAAGACTTTATTATTATGGCAGACAGTATATTAAATGCCTATCGGAATACTGTTGACTTTACCGAGGGAAATTATCCGGTTGTCTTTCTGGATCTGGATGACACTCCTTTGATAAAATTTATGACAGACCTTAACGGCAGAGATTTCGGTACAGGGTCTTCACTGTTTTCTGGGAAACTTGGTCAAAAGATATTCAGTGAGAACTTTACTTTATTTAACTCAATGAATCCTGCTGATACCTGTCTGACGCCATTTTTTGATGCCGAAGGGGTAGTTAATGAAAGCTACAGCTTCCCGCTGATTGAAAACGGAGTTTTAAGAGCCGCCAATACAGATAAAAAGTTTTCAACTTTATATAATCTGCCTCATACAGGAAGTGCTGTAAGTGACTATGACAGTACACCTCAACCCGGTTTTGCCAGGCTCAAGGTCAAGGATTGCGAAAAAACTGCAAAAGAGCTGCTGGCAGGGGATAAGGGTATCGTTGTCCTGGTTGCATCAGGGGGAGACTTCACACCCGATGGAAACTTTGCATCGCCTGTACAGTTGGCCTATTTATTTGATGGTGAGAAATTAACAGGCAGACTTCCTGAAATACAGGTATCCTCAAATGTATTCGACATGTACGGGAACTGCTTCAGAGGGGTATCAAAAAATGAAATTTGGCCATTGGGTGGTATCAAAGCCATGGTTATGGATATGAAGGTAAGTAAAATATAAAAGTTACATATAATAAGTCCCTCAGAGATTAAAGACCGCAGGTTTTCGTTTCTGCGGGACTTTTTAATTTGCGGTATTGAATTTGATAAGGTAAAATAACATATGACTCGTGCTTAATTATTTTTAACGGAGGGAAACCTTTTGCAATATGTCTTATTGTTTTTAGAAGGTATCATTACTTTTATTTCGCCGTGCATGCTCCCCATGCTTCCTATTTATGTAGTTTATTTTGCCGGGGAAGGCAGTGAGGGGAAAACCCGAAGGGCATTAAAAAACTCTATGGGATTTGTACTGGGCTTTACGCTTTTATTTGTTCTTATGGGAGCTTTTGCCGGAACCATCGGAGGGTTTCTGAGGGAATATAATACCATTTTGAATATTATAACAGGGCTTCTTGTTATTATTTTCGGACTGTCGTTTTTAAACGTTATTAACTTACCGCTTCTGGGACATTCTGACAAAATAAGTGCTAAATTTAACAAACTTAAGTTTTTCTCATCTGTTGTATTCGGTATAATATTCTCAATAAGCTGGACTCCATGTGTAGGTGCATTTCTGGGCTCTGCGCTCATGCAGGCAAGTCAGCAGGGTGATCCTTTCAAGGGAATTATTATGCTGCTGTTTTACTCAATGGGACTTGGACTTCCTTTTATTATAAGTGCGGTTCTGATTGACAGGCTGAAAACTGTTTTTAACACGGTAAAACGGCATTATAAAATAATAAATCTTTTGTCAGGAATCTTTTTGATATTGATCGGTATACTGATGATGACCGGAACCTTTGGTTATTTTCTGTCTTTACTGACCTGAAAATAATTGCTCAAGGAAAGTTTCCTTATTTATATTTCAGGGTATTTAACCAGAGTACAATAAATATGACTATATTGTAAATTACCATAAGCGGAGGAATAATGAATAACAAAATTAAAACACTTATAGGTTTGCTTGTCTTTGTTATATTTATCGCTGGGGCATATTTTGCCTATAACAGTCTGAGTAATAAAATCAAACCTGATACCGGAGCTGAACAAAGTGTAAATACTAAAGCTGATGAACAAACCCCACAGGGTGCTTCCACTGAATCGGAGGATAAAACAAAAGCTGCAGATTTCACAGTTTTAAATAATAAGGGAGAACCGGTAAAACTGTCGGATTTTTTCGGCAAGCCCATAGTGGTAAATTTTTGGGCCTCCTGGTGCCCGCCCTGCAGAAGTGAAATGCCCCACTTTGATAAAGCATATTCAGATTACAAGGATAAGGTTAATTTTCTGATGGTGGATCTGGTGGACGGGCAAAGAGAGACAGTTGAAATCGGGCAGGATTATATAGCAGGTGAGGGCTTTGCTTTTCCTGTCTATTTTGACACTGATCAGGAAGCGGCTTTTGCATACATGATTCAGTCAATCCCAACTACACTTTTTATTGACAGCCAGGGTAATATTGTCAAGAAATATACCGGTGCTATGGATGAGGAGACCTTAAAGGGGTATCTTGAGAAGATAGAACATTAAGGCTTAAAAGCTCCGTAAAGCAGTAACCCTGCATTACGGAGCCTTATTATGTGATAAAACCGGCGGCATCAATT
>JAQSXC010000345.1 GCA_029266335.1 Eubacterium sp.
TATCTTTATATCTATCTTTATATTTATATTTGTATCTATATTTGTATCTATATTTGTATCTATATTTGTATCTGTCTTTGTGTTTAGCTTTACCTGTAATAATTAAGCTTGTTCTCGGTAAACTTAAATATTTGAGCTACAATGAGATTCATAATATAGTAAAATATTCCTGCAACGAACAAGGGCTGAATTTGTGTTAATCTGCTGGCTTCATTTGATGCAGCCCTGAACATTTCGGCTACTCCTATAATTGTAACCAGAGCCGTATCCTTTACCAGCGTTATCACTTCATTACTTATTGCAGGGAGTATTCTCTTAATAACCTGGGGAAGTATTATCTTGAAGAATACCTGCGCTCTGGTATAGCCTAGAACTTCTCCGGCTTCGTATTGTCCTTTTGGAATCGATTCTATGCCGCCTCTGTATATTTCTGCAAAATATGCTGCATAATTAAGCGAAAAGGCAATAATTGCTGCAGCAAATCTGTCAATTTTACCGTCAAAAATATAATAGGGTCCAAAATAAACAGCAACCAGCTGAAGTATTAACGGTGTACCTCTCATAATGGAAATATAAATTCCTGCTATTCCACTTAAAATAAAATTTTTTGATCTTCTGGCAAAGGATACGACAAGGCCCAATGGAAGCGCAAAAATCAGTGTTAGAACGAATATCTGTATGGTTACTACCATTCCCTGGCTTAACAATAAAATCAGCTTCACAAAATATCTCCTCTCATGACTCAATACATGTCCGGATAACAATAAAATTATTTTTATTGTTACCTACACTACAATATTTACCTGAATATATTACTATCATAGTTAAGGCTGATACCTTTTCGATATCAGCCCAAGATTTAATATTATACAACTGAAATTTCCTCTGGATTATTTACCTACTGTGGAAATATCCTTACCAAACCATTTGTTTGAGATTTCAGCCATCTTGCCGTCCTTAGCCATTTCCTTCAGAGTATCGTTTACATTTGTCATAAGCTGTACATCAGCTTTTCTGAAGCCAATGCCATACTCTTCCTTGGTCAGGCCTTCGTCAAGCACCCTGTATTTTTCACTCTTCATCTGGATATAGTATCTTGCAACTATTTCATCCATGGCAACCGCATCTACATTACCGGTTTTCAAATCCATAAGGCAAAGGTTGTTGTCCTTTAATTCAACAACTTCTTTAAGTGTGGCTTTAAAGTCTGCTTTACTGTTTAAAGCATCGGCAGCACTTGAAGAAGCCTGCAACGCTACTGACTTATCCTTTAAATCTGCAAGTGTCTTATAGTTTGAATCTGCAAGTACAACCATAACCTGCTGATTGTTCATATAAGGATTTGAAAAAAGAATATTTGCTTTTCTATCTTTTGTAATAGTAAAGCCATTCCAGATACAATCAATGTTTCCTGTATTAAGCTCCTGATCCTTGGTATCCCAGTTTATAGGCTGAAGCTTTAATTTTACTCCAAGTCTGTTTGCTACTTCCTGAGCCAGGTCAACATCATATCCTACTATATTGTTATTATCATCTCTAAAGCCCATTGGTGGAAAGCTTTCATCCAAGCCTAAAACTAACTCGCCTTTTTCCTTTATTTTGTCCCATGACAAATCAGTTGCAGCAGTTGATTCAGCTGCCGGAGTTGTAGCTGCTGCTGTAGAAGTTGCAGCAGTTGATTCAGCTGCCGGAGTTGTAGCTGCTGCTGTAGAAGTTCACAATTGAACCTCGGTTTTTGTTTCATATTTATATATTTGCCATTCCGGCACAAGGTCTTATCTCTCTTTTATATATTACATAGCAGTTTAATTACTCACTTAGAAACAGTTAAATATTAACTTCCCATTTTTAAAAGACTATTTTCCGAAAATACTGCGTTACTCTCCCTTGAAAACCGGGTTTTATTATTCAACTATTCCTTAGATATTTTACTTCATAACTTTAATAAAGTAAATCATTAATTAATTGAAAAATATTACAGTTAACTTTTTGCAGTTATCACGGATATGTTTGTGGTAAATTGCATAAATTTTATAGTAGTATTTTTTTAGTTATTTTTTATTTGGAGAGGTGGACCTAATTGTTAAAATTCTCTAATTACAATAGAAATATATATAAGATTTTTATTGCTTTTATTTTAATACTGGCAATACTTACATCATCAACCTTCATATTTCTGAATGATGCCGGTCATGCAATAACTGTATCCACTGACACTGACGGACAGAAAAAATTCATTAAGTGGATAGAGTTTAATGCCTCCTATTCCGCTATGGAAAAGGCATTGACTCTGGATGTAAAATCCCGCAATAAAGAAGTACAGCTTAACTGGGTTGAGTTGCTGTCCTATCTTGCCACCAAATACGGTGGAAATTTTAAAAAGTACAAGTCAAAGGATATGGATGAACTGGTTGCCAAGCTTAACAAAGGCCAGACCATGGAACAGTTGACGGAAAAGATGAAATACTACGATTATTACCACGAAGCATATGATGCCATTCTGGGAAACTTCGTAGGTGAATATGAAGTTGAAGTTAAAGACCCTGATAGTCCTACCGGTAAAAAGTGGGAAAAGAAGTATGGCCTGAAGGCCTTTTCTCCCATAGCCAGAGGCTACAGTTTCAGCCATTATGATGATTTTGGCAACGGCCGATCCTTTGGATATGCAAGAAAGCACCTGGGGAATGATCTGATGGGCTCTATCGGTACTCCAATAATGGCTGTAGAGTCGGGAATAGTAGAAGTTATGGGCTGGAATATGTACGGCGGCTGGAGAATAGGAATCCGGAGCCTTGACCAGAAGAGATACTATTACTATGCTCATCTCCGTAAGGATAGGCCCTTCCATTCGGATCTTTATGAAGGCAAGCTCGTAAAGGCCGGAGATGTTGTAGGCTACCTTGGTATGACCGGCTATAGCACCAGAGAGAATGTAAATAATATAACTACCCCTCACCTGCATTTCGGTATGCAGATTATTTTTGATGAATCCCAAAAGGAATGTGTTAACGAGCTATGGATCGATGTATATAATATAGTAAACCTTTTACAGAAAAACCGTTCGGCTGTCGTCAAGGATGAGGAAACAAGAGACTTTTACAGACTTTATGATTTTATGGAACAAAACAGTGGTTATGATTTCTAGTTTTTAAAATATATTTTTAGTTACATCCGAGGTGCTGCAATGATGTTTTCCCCCAATAGAAAGGCTCTAAAATACATTACTCTGGTTATTACGGTATTTTTTACTATAAGTATTTTAACAGTACTGGCATTATCACAAACTGCAAATGTTTTCAGTGAGGTTCAGGGCGGGCAGATTACCGAAGATGGGATTGCAGTGCCAATTATTATGTACCACAGTATATTAAAGCGTTCCAATGAAATGGGTAAATATGTTATTACACCAGCCGAATTTGAAAGTGATCTGGCATATTTAAAGAAACATAATTATAACGCTATCAATATGACAGATCTTATAAATTATGTGTATTACGGAGGAGATATCCCTCTGAAGCCTGTTATCATAACTTTTGATGACGGAAATTTAAATAATTATCTGTACGGGCATACCCTTTTACAAAAATATGGAATGAAGGCAGTGATTTCTGTCGTTGGCTCCTATTCTGAAAAATTTTCAAAGCCCCCCTATCCAACCACTGATCCCTATTATTCGTTTGTTTCCTGGGATCAGATTAAGGTTATTAGTGAATCAGGATATTTTGAAATTCAAAATCACACCTACAATCTTCATTCAATAGACAAAAGAAACGGAGCCAAGAAAAAAAGAGGTGAATCCAACGAAAACTATAGAAAACTATTGATAGAGGATATTGGAAAACTTCAAAATAAACTTACAGAAGTAACCGGAGTAACTCCAAACACTTTTACCTATCCTTTTGGAGCAATAAGCAAGGATTCCAAGGAAATATTAAAGGAATTAGGCTTTAGGGCAACCTTATCCTGTGCAGATGGTGTCAGTTTGATAAAAAAAGATAAAATTGATCCGCTGTTTGGACTTAAGAGAAAAAATCGCCCCCATGGAATTTCATC
>JAQSXC010000346.1 GCA_029266335.1 Eubacterium sp.
AAAAAAGGTTTTAATAAACCTGTTATGGTCTTTCCGAACCCGGTTTTCCGGTCCACACCCATAGAAGTGGCAACTGCTCCGGGATGGGCGCAGTTAACCGTTATTCCCTCACTTGCAATTCTCCTTGCAAGCTCTCTAGTAAACAAAAGATTCGCCAGCTTGGCCTGACCATATGCAGTGATCACATTATAGCCCTTTGTCAAATTGTAATCCTCAAAGTGAATCCGTCCGGCTTTGTGAGCCCCCGAGCCAACAACTACAATTCTCGCACCGGCATGTCTTGGAACAATATCTATAAGCCGGATGGTCATAAGGAAATGCCCGATATGATTAACACCAAACTGCAGCTCAAAACCATCTTTGGTCTCTCTCCTGTCAAGTGCGATTACTCCGGCGTTATTGACCAAAATATCCAGGCGGCCGTACTTCTCTTTAAATTCATCGGTAAACCGCCTTATATCACTTATGTCGCCCAGATCACACAGCATAAGCTCAACTTTTCTTGAATTATCCTGTTCAATGACTTCCTTACAGGCCGCCTCACCTCTGGTTTTATCCCTGCAAAGCATAACCACTCTGGCTCCGGTATCAGCCAGCTTTGCTGCCGTAGCTTTACCCATTCCTGAATTGGCCCCAGTTACAAGTGCTATTTTCTCACCCATACACTACCTCTAAAACATCAATATCTAGATCATTAATATCTTAATTACCGATATCTATATCATTAATATCTAAATTATCGAAAACTTAATTATTAATATCTTAATTATAATTCATTTTCCCTTTAATACAAAGGTATACAGCAGTAAAATCTGTTTTAGGCAACTCAATCAATAAAGGAACCATTAAATCAAGCCCTACCACTTAAACCCTCTGGGTTTTACCGGGTCCAGGTTGCCCCCTCCGGGTTCGGGACTGTTCTGAGTTATCTTTGATACAGTTTTATTATCCAGGCTGAATACAAAATTACCGCTTTGCCTGTTGTACCCGTTATCGGTCCATTGATAGAACAGCAATACTTTTCTGCTGTCGGGCGACCACTGACAGAACTGGATATACGGGTCGGGCCTGTTGTCAATTAACTCATAGGAGAATTTTGTCCCAAGCTTCTTTAGCTTTTGAAAGCTTGCAGCCCCATCTTCCAGCATACTGACAGAAGTCTTTTCCTCAACATCTATGATGGTGGTATCTATCCATATCCTTGCAAGGCGGGTGACACACAACTTCCTGCTGTCGGGTGACCAGCTGTATCCGAATTCCTGTGCAAGAAGCTCATACTTTTTGCTTAGCCGGTTTTTCTTTATGTCATATATGAGTACACATGAACTGCTGTTATAGTCCCATTTTTGTGAAACTGCAGCATACCTTCCGTCAGGTGAAACAGAAACGGTATTAAAGTATTTTTCACCGGCTTTACCTGTATATGTGTCCGGAATGTAATCCTCAAATCCGGCGTTCTTGCTATTCCATTTCAAATAAAATATTTTGTTCCAACCCGAGACCACATTGTCAATAAATACAGGTTCCTGAACAGCTACAATACCGTTTTGCATAAGTTCAAACCGATACCTTCCATCGGAGTTGATTCCGCTGTCCTGCGAAAGCCGATTTTTCCAATTATCCCACAGGCTCAGCAGCTCAAGGCTGCCGCTGCTGGAGCCCTGATATGTAGTCGTACCTGAATATAACAAATAGACCCTATCCTTGTTGTCCGTTAAAAGAGCAAACTGTGCCTCATCCGTCACAAAAGCTTTCTGCGAAAGCCGCTTCAGTGTATTCCTTTCAAATATTGCTGCAACAGAATAATCAATGCCTCCGGCATGGGGCATTTCCAGAAATTTAAAAATAACAAGCAATTCTTTTTTTCCTTCTCCGGAAAAGCTTCCTTCAAATACTGTACCGACTTTAATATTGTCGGGTGATTTATCATACACATATTTAGCCGACTCATCAGATTTATCCAGCCTGTCTATCAGGTCAATACTATTTACACTGCTGCCATCCTTCAAGGGAAATTTCTCGTTATTTCCAATCTTTTTATTGTTTTCGTTATTCTGACTGCTGCTATTTGGAGTAACCAATACAAATTGCCTGCCTTCCCACCTGTAAGTTCTTTCAATATATTCACCCTCATTCATGTCGTATACGGTTACTTTTATTCCGTTTTCACTGACCTTTGTGAACTGGGTTGAATAAAGCCCGTTGAATTCACTGCACACAATACCGTCAGAACTATTCTCAACAGGGAGCTTTTTTATGTCCCCGTTATCCTCTATGGTAAATATGTTGAACACCTGGAAATTGCTGCCCGAATGCTGTCCTACAGTAAAATCATACCTCCCGTCACCATTATAGTCATCGAAAAATATATTGAATTTTCCCCTGAAAATAAGAGCTTCTGTGAAATATTGCGTCATATCTGTTGTACTGAGCAGGTTACCATTGGAATCATAAACTTCTCCCACAAGATTTCCTTCATAATAATCCGATCCGTAAGGGCCTGCCTCTCCATCGGTTATATGGTTTCCCACAGTCATCAG
>JAQSXC010000136.1 GCA_029266335.1 Eubacterium sp.
GCTGCTACCCGAAATAGCCTGAATACGGTATGTATATACCGTATTTGGTACAACCGGACTGGCGCTGTCGTTTATATCAACGTATACATTTACACTATTTGGAACCACTGCAATATTCTTAAAAGCACTTTGATCAGGTGATTTTCTCTGAATTACATAGGTTGCCGCATTGTAACTATCCGACCACTCGATCTGTATTGAATATTGGGATTTAGCAAATCCGTATAAATCTGTCGGCTTATATAACAGCGGACTGGAACCGTAGCCTCTGTCTTCATCAGGGAATGAACTGGACTTGACATTTTCGCTGAGAATCGAATGAATTTTATAATAATATGTAACACCGGATTGTACGTTATTATCACTGAAAGTAAACTGTCCTGCCGGAACAGTTGCAATTTTATACCATTCGGTATCGTTTGCTTCTCTTCTCATAACTACTGTGGTATAGGCTTTGTCATTGGGATAACTCCACTTTAGATCTATCTGCTCACTGGAAACAGAGGTAACCTTCAAAGAACTCGGTTTTTGAACATCGCCGGTGTTGAAGGTGACCTCATCGGTATAAACGTAGGTAGTGTTTGTGGAGTCGGTAACCTTTATTCTATAAGTGTATGTGTGCTCGGAGTTGACAGAATAGTCGGTATACTCTTTCGAATCACGGCTACGGGTTATTTGCGTAAATGAACCGTTATCAATCCTTTTCTCCACGGTATACTTTATCTCGTCAGAATAATTGTCGGTCCACTTCAGCTTGACTTGATTTTTGCTTATAACGGTAACAGTCAACTCGGACATTGCCTCCCCATTGGCTGCATTGACTATCACAAAACTCTGCAGCAGAATTGTCAAAACCAGCAAGAATGACAGTCTTTTTAAATACCGTATGTATCCGTTTTTATTTTGTTTATTTACAATGTGAAAAATCAATGCCTTATACCTCCCGAAATTAACTGCAATTAATAACTATTTCCAGTAAGAAACACGTGGTCAGAACAAAGTAGATAAACCGCTGATGCTATAAGTTTTTAATCAGGTTTAAATATCAGATCAAAAAGAATATTTTTTTTCCATAATGTGGATTAATTATCCAGATAATTATTGACACACTTTGTATTGAGATATAAAACAAGATTAACCTACACGATGTAGGTTAATCAGAGGAGGTTAATTAAAAAATGCAGCACATGTCTGATGCAGAAAAACAAATAATGGAGTGTATCTGGGCAGCTGGTCGACCTTTGACAACTTCGGAAATCATTCAACACATACCAGTGGAAAAATCATGGAAACAAAATACTGTAGTAACATTTTTAGCCCGTTTGATGGAAAAAGGTATAATTAAAGCAACCAGGATTGGAAAAGCAAATCATTATGAGCCTTGCATAACAGAACATGAATATCAAATTTTTGAAACAAAACAATTTATAAAGAACATTCATAAAGGATCAATATTTGGATTTATATCTGCATTATGTGATAACGGAGATCTGACAAAAGAGGATATTCAAGAAATTAAGAAACGTCTGAAAGAGTAGGTGATTCCTATACTAATTAACCTGTACAACCAGCTGTTTGTTATGTCTATTGTAGCCATAGGACTGTATCTGATATTAAAGCTTTTCAGTACAATGACTATGAGGTATTTTTCATCTTCATGGCATTATTACACTTATATAGGAATTTACATATTTTTGCTGTTACCATATCATAAGCTTTTAGCATTATTTCATTTTAGCATTAATAAAAAACTTGAAAATGACTTGGCCTTGCCTGCTCTGCCTCCTATCACGTCACTACCATTATTCGTCGACTCCGGATTAGTCTCAGTTTCAGACAGTCCGGAGAACGTATTAATGCTAAATCTTGATTTTTTACCCTATTTTTTAATGGCAGGCACGCTGGTATTCATTGCTGCCATCGTAATACAAAATATTAGGCTGCACCGTCTTATTTTCGGTATATGCCGATTAACAAATAAAACACAGCTAGAGACTACTCTTGCCAGGTGTAAGCAAGAATTGGGGCTATCAAGTAAAGTATTTGTGTACGTCTCTCCTGTTGCAAGTACACCTTTCCTCTATGGTATATTAAAACCCTGCATTATTTTGCCTGATATTGAATTTACCGATGAGGAACTGCAGCATATTTATTTTCATGAGCTTACACACTGGAAGTATCATGATCCGTGGTTGAAGATATTGCTGCTTTTTATTAATGCTCTCCATTGGTTTAATCCTTTAGCCTATATAGCCAGACGTGATATCAACCATCTTTGCGAGCTGTCTTGCGACGAAAAAGTCGTGAAGCCAATGAATAATGAGGAAAGAAGGCGGTATTGTGAGTTGCTGCTAAATGTACTTTGGAATATTAAAGATCATAATACAAAATTATTATCTGCTTTTAGTGATAAACGGAATGTTGAAAGGAGAATTGACATGATTTTACAAAATCATAATTCAACCCGGATGAAGTTGATTAGTGTGCTTGCTGCCGTGACAGCATTGGTAATTATGTCACTTGGTGCAGTAACAGCGTATGCTGCTTCCAATGATATTAAAACGTTAACTGAAGAACAAATCCAAACGACCTCTGATATAACTGACGGTTTAAGCATTTTAGATACAATTATATCAGCAAGGAAATCCAGTGAAGCTGTAAACAAGATATTTGATAACAAGAACGAGATTTTTGCCACAGAAAATGATGTAATATATTATAGCAAAATTTATAACTCGTTTGAAGAAACCAAAAAAGTAGGAGAAAAAAGTTTTTATATAAATCATGATGCAGTCTCCGGATATGTAGCCCTTATGAGTGTATACAGAATATCTGGAACAGATAAATTTATTGCTAACTATGTTGGTAATTTAAGTAAGTAATTTTTACAAGCTAATATTTAAGCAAGTAATCTGATCCACCTAAAAGCACCCCACCTTAGATGGAGGGGTGCTTTTTTGTCTGCAAACCTACTTTGCAGCCTTGGCGCGGTTTACATCTATTTCCTCCGGATACTCGGCTGAATCTGTCATTATAACAACCTTATCAGGCATGATTTTTGCAAAACCATCGGTTACAACAGCTTCTATCCATTTACCGCTGGAATTTATCTTCAAAGGTCCAATATTAACAGCAGCAACGGTAGGTGCGTGCTTTGCAAGAACTCCCATTTCACCATCAACTGACCTGAAGATTACGCATTCCGCTTCTCCCGAAAAGAAATTTCTTTCTGGTGTAATAACTTCTAAATAAAATGTGGACATACTCTTTAACCTCCATAGCCGCCGCAAGTGCGGCCACAAACAATACCTGAGCCGCCAAGAAAATTCGCATTGCTCATTTTTGTATTATTTCATTTTTTAATAGGTAGCGAATTTTCATGTTCTCAAGAAGTCCGAAGAACTCCCTTCGGAACCCCAGGTTTCCTTCGATGCACCCATCCTGAAACAGGAAAGGGAAAACCCTTATTCTTGCATTTCTTTTGCAGCTTCATACACTTCGTCAATATTTCCCTTCATGAAGAAGGCAGTTTCAGGAATATGATCCATTTTACCGTCAATGATTTCCTTGAAACCTCTGATTGTCTCTTTGAGAGGTACATACTTACCCTTATATCCGGTAAACTGCTCACCTACAAAGAATGGCTGTGACAGATATCTCTGTATTTTTCTCGCCCTGAATACAATCATCTTGTCTTCTTCAGGCAATTCATCCATACCAAGGATTGCAATAATATCCTGTAATTCTTTATTTCTCTGTAATATTTCCTGAACTCTTCTGGCTACAGTATAGTGCTCATCACCCAGGATCTTGGGATCAAGAATTCTTGATGTTGACTCCAATGGATCAACAGCAGGGTAAATACCCATTGCAACAATATCTCGGTTAAGAACCGTAGTAGCGTCCAAGTGGGCATAAGTAGTAGCTGGCGCAGGGTCAGTCAAGTCATCTGCAGGTACGTAAACGGCCTGAACCGATGTTATTGAACCCTTTGTTGTAGAAGCTATTCTTTCCTGGAGAGCTCCAACATCTGTAGCAAGTGTCGGCTGGTAACCAACTGCTGAAGGAATTCTTCCCAGAAGGGCTGAAACCTCTGAACCGGCCTGTACAAATCTGAATATATTATCTATGAACAGAAGCACATCCTGTCCCATCTGATCTCTGAAATACTCGGCCATGGTAAGACCGGACAAACCAACTCTCATTCTGGCTCCAGGGGGCTCATTCATCTGACCGAAGACCATGGCGGTTTTTTGTATAACTCCTGAATCATTCATATCATGCCAGAGGTCATTACCTTCTCTTGTTCTTTCACCAACGCCGGTAAATACCGAATATCCACCATGCTCGGTAGCAATATTTCTGATCAGCTCCATAATAAGAACTGTTTTACCAACACCGGCTCCACCGAACAGACCGATTTTACCACCCTTGGCATATGGTGCCAGCAAGTCAACAACCTTTATACCCGTTTCCAGAATTTCTGTTGAAGGTCTCTGCTCTTCAAAGGCAGGAGCAGCCCTATGTATCGGGTAATAGTCTGTAGGACTGACAGGCCCCTGTTTATCAACCGGTTCACCCAATACATTGAATATTCTACCAAGTACTTCTTTTCCAACAGGTACCTTTATTGCATCTCCGGTATCTATAGCCTCCATACCTCTAACAAGTCCATCTGTAGAAGACATGGCAACGCATCTGACTGTATCGTTTCCAAGATGCTGCATTACCTCTGCAGTTATAACGCTGTCACCTGAATCTGTTTTGACAGATATTCTGACTGCATTGTATATATTTGGTAATGTACTATTTTCAAATCTGATATCAAGTACCGGTCCGATAACCTGTACTATGACTCCTGTACTTCCAGCCATATTCTCACTCCCATCTACGTGCCCGGCACGCTTTTATACTATTTAAAACACCTGGGTTTTTCATCTCTATTTCAAAGCAGAGGCTCCGCCCACAATTTCAGAAATTTCCTGAGTAATGGCAGCCTGTCTGGCTCTGTTATAATACAGATTTAATTTTTGCAGCATTTCGTCTGCATTTTTTGTTGCACTATCCATAGCAGTCATACGAGCACTCTGTTCGCTGGTAAAGGCTTCGACAAAACAGCCGTACATAATGCCTTTGATGTATTTTGGTATCAAGACATCCAGTACTTCATTAGCCGACGGCTCATACTTTATCTGCTCATCAATTTTGATATCTTCTGCTTTCACATCGTCACGGAGCGCACCGATTTCAAGAGGCAGCAACTTCAGTAATTTTGGTTCCAGGGTAATTGCCGACATCATCTGAGTAAAGACAATATATACTTCATCAACTTCTTTTTTGTTATACAGATCAAGAAGAATTCCTGCTATTTCTCTAGCCCTGAACACAGTTGGATTCTGTACCGCATAATCAAATTCAGTATGAACATTGTAGTTCTTTCTTACGAAGTATGATCTTCCTGAATTTCCTGCTACAAGAAGTACTGCATTGTCTTTATCTTTACCTATTGCCTGTTCGGCAAGCTTTTTAACATTGCTGTTATATCCGCCTGCAAGACCCTTATCACCGGATATGATTATATAGGCTTTTTTTCCGACGGCTTTTTCGTTCCTGAGATCAAAATATTTACTTTCAACATCTCCACTATGTGCAAGAATTTCTGCAATAGTTTCTCTAACCTTGTTAAAATACGGAAGGGTTTCCTCTAGTTGCGTTCTTGCCTTCTTTAGTTTTGACGCTGATATCAACTTCATGGCCTTTGTTATTTGCCGCATCTGATTTATACTTTTGATACGCAATTTTATTTCACGCATATTATTTGCCATATGATAACCCGCCGTTTCTGTCCCACAGCTGACAAACAATTAATAAGCTGCGCTCATCTGCTGTGTAATTTAAATGATGAGCGCTTCAATAGATATTTTTATACAAACTGAGCCTTAAATTCTTCAGTAGCAGTCTTCATTAATTGCATGATTTCGTCATTAATATCCCCTGTTTCAGAAATGCTTGTAAGAATTTTAGGATATTTTTCCTTAACAAATCCCACCAGATCCTGATTGAATTTACGCACCTTGCTCACCGGTAAATCCATCAGATATTTATTTGTAGCAGCATAAAGTATCATAACCTGCTCTTCTACAGGCACTGTTGCATATATTGGCTGCTTTAAAGTCTCAACAAGTCTTTCGCCCTGTGTAAGCTTGTCTCTTGTAACTTTATCAAGATCTGACCCAAACTGGGCAAAAGCTTCAAGTTCTCTGAACTGTGCAAGGTTTATTCTCAAAGGACCGGCTATTTTTCTCATAGCCTTTATCTGAGCCGAACCACCAACTCTTGATACTGATAAACCAACGTTAACCGCAGGTCTTATTCCTGAGAAGAACAATTCGGATTCAAGATATATCTGACCGTCTGTTATTGAAATAACATTGGTTGGTATATATGCCGAAACATCTCCGGCGAGAGTTTCTATGATAGGAAGGGCAGTGATGGAAGCTCCGCCTAATTCGTCGCTGAGTTTTGCTGCTCTTTCCAGCAGTCTGGAATGTAAATAGAAAACGTCTCCTGGATAAGCTTCTCTTCCCGGCGGTCTTTTAAGGAGCAGTGACATTGCTCTGTACGCAACGGCATGCTTGGACAAATCATCATATATTATTAAAACATCCTTATGATATCTGTACATAAAATCTTCTGCCATAGCACAGCCGGCATATGGTGCGAGGTACTGAACCGATGCCGGGTCACTTGCCGTTGAAGATACTACTATGCTGTATTCCATAGCTCCAAACCTCTCAAGAGTGCCGACGATACCCGCAACAGTTGATGCTTTTTGTCCTATGGCAACATATACACATATAACATCCTTGCCCTTTTGATTGATAATTGTATCAACCGCTATTGCTGTTTTACCGGTCTGTCTGTCTCCGATAATAAGCTCTCTCTGGCCTCTTCCTATGGGAATAAGCGCATCAAGTGCCATAATACCGGTTTGGAGAGGCTTATTTACACTTTTTCTGTCAATAACGCCAGGTGCGGTAAAGTCAACTGGTCTATAACCCTCTGCAGTAATATCTCCCTTACCGTCCAAAGCTTTTCCCAAAGGATTTACTACTCTTCCTATAAGGTTTTGTCCAACCGGCACCTGAACTGTTTTACCGGTTCTTTTTACAGCCGAACCCTCTTTAATCTCTCTGTCATCACCTAATATAACGCAGCCGACATTATCTTCTTCAAGATTAAGAGCCATACCATAGACATTATTTTCAAACTGTAAAAGCTCTCCGGACATACATGACTGTAATCCATATATTCTTGCAATACCATCACCTGACTGAAGTACATATCCTACATCATCAGTTTTAACAGCAGCACCGTAGTTTTCAATCTGCTGCTTTATAATTGAGCTAATTTCTTCTGGTCTAAGACTCATCCTTTTCTCACCCCATATACTCTGAACAGGCTCTAGATACTAACCAGTTCACTTAATGATTCAATTCTGCCTTTAATTGTTCCATCGTAAACCTTATCACCAATAATTACCTTAACTCCTCCAATTATTGATTGATCTACTATTTCGGTAATTTTAACCGAACCTGCCTTATATTTGCTTCCAAACTTTTGTTTCAAATTATTAAGCTGAGCCTCATCCAACGGTGCAGTTGTAACAACTTTCATGTCCAGGATATTTGCTTTCTGGTCTGCAAGATAAACAAACTGTTCATATATGTTGGGAAGTTCTTCAATACGCTTCTTTGTAATGAGGAGCAAAACAAAATTCAGCATATTCTTACTTAATCTGCTTGTAAATACTTCTTTGACCAGAGTCTGTTTTTTATCCATCTTAATTCTCGGGTCAATTAAAAAATTCCGGAATTCAGAATCGGAGTTGTAAATTTCAACCAGCTGACTAAATTCCTGCCTTGCATTATCGATCTCGTTAAGTGATAGATCCAGCAAGGCCTGGGCATATCTTTTTTCTACAAGTGGCATTAAGCAGCACCTGCCTCATCTATAAATTTATCAACCATACTCTTGTTTGAAGCAGTATCCATATTAGCCTCAACAACCTTTGTTGCTGCGGATATTGCCAGCATAGCTATCTGCTGTCTTACCTGTCTGAGCATTTCGGCTCTTTCACGTTCAACATCCTGACGGCCTTTTTCAACTATTGCCAATGCGTCCTTCTTGGCATTTGCAATTATGTCATCATATTCACGGGTAGCCTTGACTCTGGCTTCATTTATAAGCTTGTCGCTCTCTTCCCTGATTTTCTTTATCTGCTCTTCATAGTTTTTTCTCTGTTCTGCCACTTCCAGCTTTGCCTGATCAGCATCCTTCAAAGCTTGATCTATGGAATTTTTTCTGTTTTCCATAAATTCTGTAACAGGTTTGAACAGGAATTTTTTCATGAAGAAGAATAATATTAACAGGTTTAATGCAACAAAAATAAATGTATATTTTTCAGGCACTAACATATAAGTATCATTCGCCTTTCTGGCCCACTGAAATTTAGTGTAAACGCACCTATCGTGAGCCTGATAGGGCGTATATGATACTTTGCACATCGCCATTTCGCACATTTGTGCGAAAACTTGGCGGTGCTGAATTCCGCCGGCGGCATACTATTTAGAAAGTGATTTTCTTTCAAAATAGTATCATTCGCCTTTCTGGCCCACTGAAATTTAATGTAACCGCACCTATCGTGAGCCTGATAGGGCGTATATGATACTTTGCATATCGCCGTTTCGCACATTTGTGCCGAAATTGCGGCGTAATATTGTCCTTTATATAATAGCTCGAATATATCCCAAGCTTTATAAACACATTACTACTATATCTGTGAAAGGTGCTGAATCACACCCTTCACAGATACCCTTACCTTGTAAAACTTATAACACATAGGTTCAGTGAAAATTTTTCGTTTGTAAAAAAATTTTCATGCCTTAGCTGCGTTTCAACCAGACAGGAGCTATGTACTCGCCGCCTTCAAATCGAAACAATACCCTCCACTTATAGAAGTGAGGAATATTTTCGCCTGGTTATTAACCCATTTTTAAGAATACAAGTACCAATGCAACTACAAGACCATAGATAGCTGTTGCTTCTGCAAGAACCGCTCCAAGAAGCATAACGTTTCTTATCTGACCTGCAGCCTCCGGCTGTCTAGCGACACCCTCAACAGCTTTACCTGTTGCCAGCCCGATACCAACTCCTGCGCCAATACCTGTAAATACAGCGATTGCCGCTGCTATAGCTATTAATCCACTCATTAATTTCACCCCCTTATTCTAATACCTCTGCAATATATAGAGAAGTCAAAAACATAAACACATAAGCTTGAAGTATTCCATCAAACAAATCAAAATATATGCTTAACGCTGCCGGTACAATAGGCGGCATTGCTGCATAAATAAGTTCCATTACTATGAACGCGCCTAATATATTACCAAATAGACGTAAAGCCAGAGACAAAGGCTTTATACCATAATCCAGAACCTTAAAGGGCAACATCATTGGAATAGGCTCTACAAAACTTTTAAGCCATCCGCTCATCTTCTTGTATCTTATTCCAGCATAGATAACAACAATAATTGCCATAAGTGCAAGACATGCCGTTACATTGATGTTTCGCGTCGGAGGTCTCAGTTTGAAACTTTCTCCAGGAATAACATTAAAAATAGAAACAGTATTTGCAAAAATAAGGAATAACATTACAGTTCCAAGAAATGGAGCAAACGGCTTCCAGTGATGATCTCCAATTGCATCCTTACAGATATTGTTTATCATCTCTACTACTATTTCTGCTACATTCTGTTTCTTATTTGGCACAGCAGTGAGCTTACGGGTTAAAAATATGGCAAAAAATATCAGAACCGCCATTATGATCCACATAGTGACAACAACATCTGAGATTGGTATATTTACGCCCGGTATGGTGAACATAACATGAGGATTCATTGCCTCAATAAGCCTTTCACCCAGACTCATTTCTTCATGCATTTTTTCATTTCACCTTCTGTCCATAATGATTTTTTGTAATTCCAAAAGCCTCTGTAACAGCATTTATCATAACAATAATAAGGATTGAAAGTGTCCCGGCCAATGCTGCAAGTAGAACATCTATTCCAAACTGCATGGCAAGTACTACCGTTATTCCTATTATAACTAGATTAAGCAAATATATGACAAGAGATATAAAAATTGCTTGTTTTTTACTTGCTATACTGATTGAATGCTTGAGTACAGATTCAAGAACTGCAAATCTTAACAACGCCAATAGTACACTTATGGTAAGAGCCAAAGCCATAGCAAGCCTTTGTCCCTTTATCACCGAGCATATTATGAGAGCAACTATGTATAAAACACTCACTCTTTTTACAAAAAATTTCAAAATATCACTCATTATAGGTTTTTTATACAATCTCCGTAAATAGTTGTTAAGTTTCTCTACTAAAATTACGATACTTATGTATGCCAATTTAAATACATGCTATGTGGCATTAACGTACATAGCATGAAATTATTTCAATAATAGCACAGTAAAAAACGTAAATCAATGGTACTTTAACGAAAAGTGCATAAAACTGGCTTAATAATTTAGTATTCTTGCACAAAAGAATTTATCAATCAGGAGTGGTTAAAATATGGATATTACGACCATTGTCGGTTTAATTTTGGGGTTAGGCGGGGTAGTTGCGGGTTATCTTGAAGAAGGTCATTTCGACTTATCTCTGCTTGCCGGATTATGGGGTCCGGGTCCCTTTCTAATTGTTTTTGTCGGCGGTTTTGGAGCTACACTCGTAGCTTTTCCGTTATCAGAGTTCAAAAAAATGTTATCTACATTATCCATGCTATTTACCCAAAAAACATATAATGAAATAGATATAATCAATGAGTTGGCAGATTTGTCCGAAAAAGCAAGAAAAGATGGTCTTCTTAGTCTGGAGCAGGATGCTCAGACAAATAAGAATGATTTGATACGGAAAGGACTGGCTTTGGTTGTCGACGGTATAGAAACAGAAGTTATTAAAGACATACTTGCCAGGGAGACCGAATTGCAGGGAGAAATATACGAATCAGGTGCAAAGATATTTGAAGCAATGGGCGGGACATGGCCTGCAATGGGTGTTTGCGGAACAGTTATGGGTATGTTGAGTATCTTGAAGGATCTCAGTGATCCATTGGCGCTTGGTCCTAAGATAGCAGGTGCATTCGTTGCTACCTTCTATGGTGTTGCCTTTGCAAATCTTGTATGGCTGCCTTTCGGAAGTAAAATCAAGGTTAAGGCTGCCCGTGAAACTATGATAAACGAGTTGATTATAGAAGGTCTCTTATCTATACAAGCCGGTGAAAACCCTCGTATTATTAAAGAGAAGCTCAACCTGAATCTTATGGAAAAGCTTAATGGCGCAAAGAAAGATGCTGTTGCCGTAGCTGAAGAAGGAGCTGAAGCATAAGAATGGCAAAAACTAAAATAATTAAGGACAATAATGAACGCTGGTTATTGACATATGCAGACTTGATGAACCTGCTGTTAATTTTATTCATATTATTGTTTGCCTTCAGTCAGGTAGATACACAAAAGTTTCAGCAGCTCTCTCAATCTTTGAGCTCGGTATTCGGAAATGGGGAACCGCCTTCAGTTATACAGGGCAGTGGTTCCGGTAATTCACTGATTAACTTTCCGGCCACCATGCCTTCACCGGTAATACCCTCTCAACTGGAGGAACAGCAAATTGAAGGTATTACCAGAGAAGTTTCCGAGATGGTTCAGGAAGAAGGTCTCGCAGGTAATATTGATGTTACGCTGCAGGAACGTGGTGTAGTTATATCCATAAAAGCCCAGGTATCCTTCAAATCAGGTAGTGCTGATATCGAGAAAACTTCTCAGGAGGATATAATTAAAATAGGTAATGATATATTAAGCAAGATACCAAATAAGCATATTCGTGTTGAAGGGCATACTGACAATATACCGATTAATAGCACGTTATATCCTTCCAACTGGTATCTCTCATCAGCCAGAGCAACTTCTGTATTAACCTTGCTTATAGAAAAAGCGGGGATTAACCCAAAATTGATTTCAGCAGTGGGTTACGGTGAGCAGGCTCCAATAGTGCCCAATGACTCTGATGCAAACAGGGAAAAGAACAGAAGAGTAGATATCGTTATATTGAGAGATTCTTCAAGCCAGGGTGAAGCCAGCAACGATAATAATGCCGCAGGAAATGCAGGTAATTAGATACGGTAAGATTTTTTTTAAATACAAATGTGAATATTATAAAATAAAAATCCGGCATTATTGCCGGATTTTTATTTTAGTTTTCCATATAGCAGCACTATCAACTTTAAAACTTTAGATCCAATCCTGCCAACCGTCTTGACATTTCCTCAATTATTGACACTTCTTCCTTCTCTGTCTGAGCTTCAAAGGTTACTGAAAACCGGAGGTATGCGCCTGCTTCATCCCAGGGAACTGTCGATATCAATGCCCTTTCAATCAAGTATTGTGCGGCCTCCCCTGCACAGCTGAAGTTCGTATTTCCTGCCCCCTTTGGAGCCTTGATATAACAGTAAAAAGTTCCTTTGGGTTTTATAGCAGTAAATCCAGTTTTGGTCAATGCATTGACCAGAAGATCAAGCCGTCTGGAATATTTTCTGCAATAGGCTTCGGTTAATCCGGGATGGTTCATTGCATATATTCCGGCCTTCTGGATTGCCCTGAACTGACCTGAATCTGTATTATCCTTTACGGTTCCATATGCATTTATGACTTTGCTGTTTCCTGCTACAAACGCCATTCTCCACCCGGTCATATTAAAGGCTTTTGATAGTGAGTGCACCTCAACTCCAACCTCAACCGCACCATCAACGGATAAAAAGCTGAGGGGTTTGAGACCGTCATATACCAGAGCGCCATATGCAGCGTCAGAAACTACTAATATATTATTTCGATATGCAAATTCAACTACCTCTCTATAGAATTCTTCTGTAGCTGTCTGGCCTGTGGGATTATTCGGGTAGTTTATATATAATAATTTAGCCCTCTGAAGTATTTGTTTCGGAATAGCATCAAAATCTGGAAAAAAATTGTTTTTTTCATATAAAGGCAGGTTGTAAACCTCACCCCCAAGATACCTGGTCCAGGTAGACATAACGGGATAACCGGGGATAGTAGCCAAAGTAATGTCCCCGGGATTTATAAAGCAAAGTGGCAGCATTGCCAGAATAGGTTTGGACCCTATTCCATGAAGGATATTATTTGAACATATGTTAATACCATATATATTATGTAAGTATTTCTCAGCTCCAAGGTAAAGTTCCTCCAAACCATTATCAGAATAGAACCTGTTTTCAGGCTTACCGGCCTCACTAAACAGAATGTCCACAATATTTGAATCCGCCGGTATATCAGGTTCACCTACACCCAGGTCTATAAGCGGCAGATAAGGATTGAGCTTTTTCGCCCTCACTTTAGCTTCCTTTATTAATGCAAATTTATACAGCTCTGTGGATTTTCCGAAATTTTTTCCTCCGAGCCTTTCAGATATAAGATTCTCTATTTGAATCACAGGCTACACCTCGCTTAACTATGTATTAAATGTAGTCACCGACATCGGGATGGTATTTGTTCCCGCGGTAAAACCACACTTGCAATAAAATTCTTCAGCAGTATCATAGGCTATCAGTGATTTCCTCAAATATGTTTCGTAGCGCTCAAGCATCAGCGAAACAAGTTGCTTCCCGATTCCCCTTCCCTGATAGTCTGGCTTTACCACCAGGTATTGAAAGTATGCATTCATAATACCATCAGACATGGAATTTATCAGTCCAACCAGTCTTTCATTATCCCAGGCTGTATAAACAGCATGGGAATTTCTCATCGCTACCTTCAACTTCCCAGGGTAATTTCCAGATGTCCATTCCACCGAAAGAAACAACTCCCTCAGGTCATCGGCAGAAAGTTCCTTAATATCCTTGTATGCTATGCTCATTTAAGCCTCTCCCCTTCCAGTTCAGCAAGTCTGATCTCATTTTTTAGTGAATCCTTTATTAATTGTACCAGTGGTTTATTCTTTGAATATAAGCAGGCATCAAAATCACTGCCATTGATTTCACCGGTTATTACATGTGATGAATCAGCTATTAACCTTACCTGTGCAGAAGGGCTGTTTATTCTATGGATAATGCCTCCTTCAATCTCAAAACCGGCCGGTGCTATTGCTACTACCTTTAATCCTCTTTTAGCAGCATTTTTCAGGTCCTCGGTCCAATACACCAGCTCCTTGTGAGGTAAGGAAATATAGATTCTTTCATTGGAATCAGCTATCATATTCCTTATTTTATCCGATATGTGTTTAAATCCGGTTATTGTAATGTATGGTTCCGAGGGCTGGCGCGGCTGAGGACACTCCTGCTTTATCCTGTCTGCAGTTTCCTGTAAATGTGTAACCACATTCCTGCAATACTCACCTACCGGAACAGCAGTATAATGAGGTACACTTCCTTCTATAACATAAGCTCCGCCTTTATCAACCAGGCCTGATAATGCCTGATACGCATTTGCTCTTGGAATGCCGGTGATTTTTGCCGCTTCATAGCCTGTAAGCTCTCCCTCCCGGCAAAGTGCTGTATACAGCTCAGACTCAATCCTGGTCAGTCCCGTTTTCATAAGATTTTCTATTAGTTCCATAAGCAC
>JAQSXC010000347.1 GCA_029266335.1 Eubacterium sp.
GCATTTAAAAATATTAAGGAGGAAACAATTTATGCAAAAATATGTATGCGACGCATGTGGTTATGTATATGATCCAACTGAAGGAGATCCTGACAATGGTATAGCTCCTGGTACATCATTTGATGATTTGCCGGAGGATTGGGTTTGCCCTCTTTGCGGAGTTGGCAAGGATGAATTTTCACCTGAATAAGAATTACATAAAATGGCGATGATATCATCGCCATTTTTTTATAACATAAAAAAACATCCTATAAGCCCCCCATATCTTATAGAATGTTTCAGTAAAAGTATTATTCTGTTTTTTCAGGCATTGATGCTTGAATACTCAAAATTTTGTCAGATGTTGTATAAGATACTATCATTGCTATGCCATCTGTATTAGTTGCAGAGTAAGCTATGGTATCTTCAAATTTCGACTCATATGCTTCCTCTGTGAATTCTGACTTTACCTTATCTAAATAATCCTTCAAGTTATCTTCATCAACTTCTTCCATTATGATGAATACATACCCTTCGCTATTTACAACACTTGTGATAGTTCCATCCTTAAACTCAGGTATTATTTTAGCTAAATCCGAATCAGGCCATTCACCAGCTCCAAAGGTGACTGCTCCATCTTCTCCTTTAATTGTAACCTCTTCCCCATCAATATCCACATCACCGCCTAAAGCTGTCTCTACAATTTTTTCAGCTAACTTATCTTCCATCTTTTGTTTTGCACCACAGCCTATTAACATTAGCAGTGCAACAGCCAATGCTAATATCATAATTATTTTTTTCATACATACCTCTCTTATTTAATGATAGTGTATTTGCCGATTATGGGCAGCTTTTTAGCTTTGCCCCCAAATCCATTAACCAAACCAATTATCCCAAAAATTAATACTGCAACAACAAACAAAGGCAATAACAACCAACCAATAATAGGTATAAATCCTAAAATAATGTTGCCAACAATCCCTACTATGAGCAAAATTAAAGCTTGGTTTGCATGAAACTTTCCAAACTTTGATTCAGGACAAACCAACAATGGCAAGAAAAAAATAATATACGAAAGACCAGCCATTGTCTTGTTTTTTTCTATATCTTGAGTATCAAAGCCATTACTGTCATTTTCTAAAAATTCAGACATATTTACCTCCTCAAAAGTTACTTTTTAATACATTATATAAATATTATAAAAAAATGTAATCACCCCAGGGGTGATTTTAACTGAAAAAGTAAGGATGAAAATAGGGTTGTTGCATATTTTTATTATAAATATACCTATTGCACTAATATGAGTATATGGTATAATTATTTACAATCGTTTTCATATCAAGGGGGAGTTATTATTAAAAGGGTATTAGCATACTTATTATTTTGTTGTATTCTATTATTTGGATGCAGTTCGCAAGTAAAATCAAATAGTCCCACAACCTTAACCCTTTGGCACAACTACGGCGGTCAGATGAAAAATACTATGGATGTACTTATTGATGAATTCAATGATACTGTAGGAAAGGAAAAAGGAATTATCGTTAATGTTACTTCTATTTCCGGTTCAGCGACATTGCAGGAAAAACTTATAATGGCTGCAAATGATGAACCTAATGCACCCGAACTTCCAGACATAACCACTCTGTATCCCAACACAGCTCTCATGCTTGCAGATAAGGGATTGCTCACCGACATAGATAATTTATTTACTGAAGAAGAGTTATCAAGATATATTAATAGATTTGTTGAAGAAGGCCGTTTATTAGATGGCGAGTTATTTGTATTTCCAACCGCCAAATCAACAGAAGTTATATTTTTGAACATGACTATATACAACAAGTTCATTAAAGACACTGATGCTTCTTACGATGATTTAGAAACATTTGAAGGCATAATTGAAACAGCAGAAAAATATTACAAGTGGACTGATAGCCAGACTCCTGACATAAAAAATGATGGCAAAGCTTTTATTACATATGATTCAGTATTTAATGTCGCTCAAACAGGATTTAAACAACTTGCCGATAGCTTTATAATCAATGAAGAACTAAATTTAACTTCACCTTCCTTTAATCGAGTGTGGAATTTATTTTATGAACCAGCTGTAAAAGGTTATGTGGCAAATTATAACGGTTATGGTTCAGATCTTATGAAGACAGGAAATGTTGCAGCCAGTATTGGTTCAACTGCAGGAATCTTATTTTATTCTCCAATAGTGACCTATGAAGACAATTTTACTGAAGCAGTTGAATATTTAATTCTGCCTTATCCTACTTTTGAAGATGGTAGCAAGGTTGCAATACAACGAGGTGGAGGTATAGGAATTTTAAAATCAAATGAAGCAAAAGAAAATGCAGCAGGTGAATTCTTAAAGTGGTTTACAACTCCTGAACAAAACCTAAAATTTGTATCTTCAACCGGTTATCTTCCTGTAACTATTGATGCGTTCAATGCGGTAATGAATGACGAAAGTATTGCAAAAGATGATAATATAAAAAAATTAATCAATACAGCAAGAGAAATGCAGGAACAATATGATTTTTATGTCCCTCCTGCT
>JAQSXC010000137.1 GCA_029266335.1 Eubacterium sp.
TTTAACGGCATGTTTCCTGATGGAACAAAAGTTCTGGAGTTTATGGGTGATACGTCTACTGTGCCGCAGCAACGGACTGACGGCTATGATGAAACCATCCATGACAATTTTACCAAAGAACAGGTCGGGTATACCGGTTGGCGGCGTGATGAATCCAAAAAAATATTCGAGGACTGGGTTGGCAGGCACGATCAGAAAGAAGTTGATAAGATAGGGGCGATTTTTACTCATGATGATGAAATTGCTCTGGGTATTTTAGATGCGTTGGATGCCTTTAAAGAAGATAAAAATTTCACGAAAAATTTTAACAGATTAAAGGTTATCGCCGGATCGGCCGGCTCGCAGGAAATGTATAGAAGAATTCAGAAAGAAAATAAGTATATGATCTTTTCGTTGACTTATTCGCCTGCAATGATTAAGAAAGCCATCCGTGTCGGAGAAAGTATAATAAAGGGGGAGGAATATGAAGAGATGTCAATTATTCCTACCGAAGAGGTTACCAAACGAAACGTAGAAAAATATATAAATATCAATTCACCGTATTAAAGAGCCGGTTTAGGATCTGCTTGTATTTGGCATTTTAGGCGGATTTTGTGTCAGGCGAGGCAAATTTTCGCAGTAATAATTTGTTTATTGCAAGAAAATTTAACGCAGTATGGCGCAAAATCCGTCAAAATGACGAGAGCAATGAGATCCTAAACAGGCTCTAAAGGAGCTGCTATGTATAAATTAGTTGTTGTTGATGATGAAAAAGCAATCCGAAAAGGCATATGTAACTATGTTGATTGGGGGAGTATGGGCTTTGAAGTCTCTGCTTCCTTTGAGGATGGAAAAGAAACCATTGAGTATATTGATAGCCATGAGATTGATGTCGTGCTCACTGACATTGAAATGGCCGAGGTATCCGGATTGGAGCTGGCAAAATATTTACATGAAAAGCATCAGCCCGTTAAAGCTGTCATAATAAGCGGACACAAGGAATTTGAATATGCCAGAAAGGCCGTTGAATACGGTGTGGAGCACTACTTGTTAAAGCCCATTAAAATGGAAGAAGTAACAGAGGTATTTACAAAAATAAAAAAAGTTCTTGATAAAGAGAAGGAAAAAGGTGTTAAATTAATAACCGAACAGAAAAATTTTGAAGAACTGCTGCCGGAACTAAGGGAACAGTTCTGGATAAGCCTGTTGGTTGGAGGGCCAAGGACTAAAGAGAAGCTGATCAGGAGAAAGAATCTTCTGAAACTGGAAATGGATGTTGAACTTCCTTGCGGAATTCTTGATATCAGGCTTACAGAAAAAGAAGAGGAACTGATATCCTATTATCAAAGCGATAATTATTATAACCTCATAAATAATATTTTCGGGGGAGTCAGTGAAGAGATTCAAAGTTATCCTGCATATATGTCTGCAGGCATTATTAAAATAATTGTTACAACCTACAGAATCGAAGCTATTGATGTATTTCAGAAAAGGCTGGAAAATCAAATTGATGAGAAATGCCAGGCCGCTTATAATCTTTTAAAATTAAAATTTGACATAAAAATAGAGAAGATATTTAGGAACCTTATGGAAATGACTGCATATAATTGCAGATTATCGCCGTTGAATGAAGTTGAGCATGCTTCGGGAACTAACTTGCTTGCAAAAGATTATGAGCAACTGATACAAAAATACAAATTACTTATGGGGATCATAAATGACGGAGATTTTGAAGAACTGGACACAATTATTGACAATATCTTTTTGGAATTCAGGAATCTACCTGTGGATCAGGTTAAACAGATATCCATAGATATGTTTTCAATGCTCTCAAATAAATTTGTCAGGATGGGGATTGATTTCTGGAAGAGCATGAATAAAACAGTCAGTTACCAAGAAATTATGGAAGCAGAAAACCTGAAAGACCTTAAAATAAAATGCAAGAACATGTTAAGGGCGACCATTGACATTGTCAAGAATAAGCAGAATGCAGGTTCTAAAAATATCATAGAGCAATCTCTCTCATATATTAAAAATCATGTAGGAGAGGATATTTCCCTCGAGGGCATCGCTGATAGGTTTTTCCTCAATCAGACCTATTTCAGTAGGCTATTTAAACAATATACAGGAAGTACATTTACAGATTATCTTATAGAACAAAGGATGGAAAAAGCAAAGGAATTACTGTCGCTTGGCAAATTCAAGGTATATGAAGTAAGTCAGATGATTGGCTATAGGAGCGAAAAATACTTCTTTCGTGTTTTTAAGCAATATGCCGGCTGTTCTCCGGCCGAATACTTCAGAGGCAGGGGTTTGAATGATGAAAGAGAATCAGAAAAATAAGCTGGGCGGAAATACTAAAAACATGATTTTACAGTATATTCAGGACTACCGTTTTAACAGCATATTTGTAAAGAGTTTTACTATTATCCTGGTGCTGCTGGTTTTTACCTACATTATTATCATGTTTGCAGTATCGAATAAAATGAATGATATAATTACAAGAGAAGTCGGCAATATGAGTGTTAATTCACTTGGGAAAACAAGAGACCGTATAGATGTTATCATGGAGGAGGTTGTGCAGATATCAGGCCAGCTTTCTCTTGATGACGATATACGGATGTTTTTATTGCCGGATACAAAGGGATTATTCGGCAGAAATCAGACTGCCAAGGTTAAAGATAAAATAGAGATGTACTCAGGTGTTTTTAATTATATAGATACAATTTATGTTTATTCAAATAAAAGCAAATACATTGTATCAAATGAGGGTGGCGGTAAACTCAGTGAATTTGATGACGTAACCTGGCTTGACAACCTGACAGAGCGGGAATATGAACCTGCCAGGATGATCAGCAGAGTCAAGCGCAATACATATCCGTATCTCATTTCTTATATTCAGCCTCTGCGACTTACTCAGATGCAGTTTCTGGGAGGTATTATAGTCAACATAGATGTGAGCAAAATGAAAGAACTGATAGTATCAAATATAAAGGATTCCAGAGAAACGCTTACCATAGTCGACAACAGGAATAATATTCTGTTTAGCTCCAATGAAAAGAATATGATGAAGAAGATAGACAAGGTAGACTTTTACAGTGATATCAAATTCCGTGAAGCTGATGGATATCAGATCATCCATGACGGGAATCAGGAGATTCTTGTTACTGTAGCGTCTTCCAACAAGTTTAACTGGAAATATATTTCGACAGTACCCCTGAATGCTTATGAGGAATACAATAAAAGTACCCGAGGCTTTTATTTCAAACTATTTCTGGCATGTATTATCATTTCTATAGTGGCATCATTTTTTATTGCACTCTACTGCTACACACCTGTAAAAAATATTTTAAATCTATTGAAGCATCCTGATATCTACGAGAAAAGCTATTCGGTGGACATAGGGCTCAGGAAAGATGAAACGCATGAAATTGCGCTGAACATAGTCCGCAACCTCTATTCAAACAAACAAATGCAGGCAGAGATGAAGAGCTATACAGATATTATCAACAAGGCTCAATTGACAGCTCTGCAGGCACAGATCAGCCCGCATTTTCTATATAATACTCTTGAAAATATACGATGGAGGGCAATGGAAATATGTAAGGGCGATAATGAGGTGTCCAAAATTATTTTAAATCTGTCTGAAATGCTCAGAATCAGTTTGGAGAGTGACCAGCAGCTTGTCAGTATAGAAGAGGAAATTAAAAATACCAAGCTTTATATAAATATATTGCAGCTTAGATATGAAGACAAGCTTCAGGTTTTGTGGGAAGTGAATGAGATTGCTGTAAGTTATCCCATTGTCAAGGTAAGTTTGCAGCCAATTATTGAGAATGCGGTCTATCACGGAATTAAGCCCCTTAGAAAGCTTGGAGTTATTACCATAGTTGTCGATAAGCAGGAGGATAAAATCGTTATCAGGATTAAAGATAATGGCGTTGGCATGAGCAATGAGATGGTAAAAAGACTCAATAAAGATATGAAAGAGAAGTATATTCTACAGGAAGATCATATCGGTATACGAAACGTAAATCAAAGGATAAAGCTTCTAATGGGTGATGATGCCGGATTGGAAATTCAGAGTGAAGAAAATGCCGGCACGACAGTTACTGTAATATTACCTATTCCTAAATTGACGGAAGGACTCAAAGGTGTGAAAGAATATGAAATATAAAAAGGCGGCTATAACAATACTCCTATTAACTTCAATTTTGTTTAATATTTCATGCACACGCCAGATTTCCGTTGACCGGGTAAGTTCCCAGAACAGTTCAAATGATAAGCTTGTGCTGAAGTGGATGATTTATGGAGAAAAATCAAAAAACTCCGAAAGCGTTTTTTTTGAGTTTAATAAGAGGCTCCGCCAGTATTATCCTGACACTTCAATTGAATTTGATATTGTACCAATAGAATTATACAAAGAAAAATGGGATATGAAAATGGCAACAAATGAGCATCTGGATTTAGCATGGATAGGCAATGACATTTTCAACTACACTGAAGAAGTAAAAAAAGGTTCTTTCATGGCACTTGATTATTTGTTAAGTACATACGGTCAGGAATTACTTGCAGTAATACCGGATAACATATGGAGAATTCAGAATAGGGAAGGAAAGACGTATAGTATTCCTCTTTTAGGTATGTTGTACAGAAAGGATTATGCCATCGTAACCGGCAAAGGTTATACAGATTCCTATGAGGCTGTTAATGAAATCGGAAGAGTTAACCGTGCCAGTTATTACTCAAATGAACAATGTTATGAGGTCTTTGATAAATACTTATCCCAGCTGAAAGCAAAAAAGAATCTGGGAACCGGAATTTCCAGTGAAACTATAGGAAAGCTTGCGGATAAAGGTTATGAGGGTATATATGGACCGGATTCTCCATTTGTAATCAAAATTTTTGATAAGGATCTGCAGGTTTATAACAAATATGAACTTGAGTCCTATAAACTTTTTTTTAAAGCTGCACATGAATGGTATAGGAAAGGATTTATCAGAGAAAACATTGAAGAGGTGCTTAATCCCAAAAGTTATGACGGAAAAAGAAATGGCAGCGCACTTTTCCTGGATGAGTACGGAGAACATGGTGTGGTTACCGATAAAATTTCAACAGAGTATGAAGCAGTATATGAACCACTACAGGATTATAAATATATATCATACGAGGCCTGTAGAAATGCGGTTGTTTTGCCAAGAACCACAAAAAATCCCCAGCGGGCTCTGGAAATTGTAAATCTTGTGAATACCGACAGAGGAAATGAACTATACAAGCTGCTGGTTAATGGTTTTGAAGGCAGACATTATGTAAAAAAAGGCAACAAGCTGGTGGACAAGGTAACCGATGAGACGGGAAAACCGCTGTATAACCTTTCGCAATATACTTTGGGCAATGTTTTTATGAATTATGAGAGTACTCCTGGCGAATTTGACCAGTTGGAGCAATACAATAAAAATGCACTGGTTTCACCGCTTTTAGGTTTCGAATTGGATACAAGAATGATTGTACTTGAAATGTCAAAAATTGATCTGGTAGTCGACGAGTATATAAATACCCTTAGATTGGGAATCTCGGAGGATTGGGAAACGGTATATTATGAATTTATTAATAAAATGAAACAGGCAGGTTCTGAAAAAATTATTTCTGAGATGCAGAAACAGATAGATTCCTTCAGGAAAACAAAAGATACCAAAATCGGGTAGAGGTACCGGACAGATTTTCAAGAGGTTGCTATAGGACGTATTATGTAATGAAATCATACCTTTGCGCAAAAACATCGATGCTATACTTGTTTTATCAGGCAACTGAAAAAATAAGATTTAAAGGAGAGAAAGGTATGAAAAAAGGACGTTTAGCGGCTGCGGTGTTGGCCACAGTATTTTCTGCCACATCCATACTGGGCTTTACAGGATGTTCACAAAAGTCTTCAGTTAAGGAAATAGCTGTTATGGTACCAAGTGCCGACCACGGTTGGACAGGAGCAGTACTTACCTATGCGCAGGAGAAAGTAAAGCAGATGAATGAAGATCAGTCAGTTAAAGAAAAGTTTTCGGTAAAGGTTTATTCTGCTAAGGATGTGGAAGATCAAATCCAGCAGGTTGACGATCTGTTGACCAACACCGGTAAGCTTGCGGGAATAGCTATACTTCCATATGATAACGGACTGCAATCAACTCTGGAGAAAATCTCAACAGCAAAAGTTCCGTTTGTGCAGTTTGACCGTGTAATTTCAAGCAGCGTTATAGATCCACAGGTTGTCGCAAATGTTAAAGGGGACAATGAGGGAATAGGTTATGAAACTGCAAAGAGATTCGTAAAAGATGGCTTGAGCAAAGATGATTATGTATATGAAATGATTGGAGATAATTCATCTGTTCCGGAACTCCGTTCAAAGGGCTTCAGAAAATATTTGACCGAACAGGGTTGGACAGAGGATGAAATAAACAAGGTAGTAGTAAAATCTGCAGCGACAGGCTGGAGCCGTGATACCGGAAAAGAACTATTTGAATCCTGGTTTGGCAGTTCACAATGTGACACCTCGAAAAAAATATGGATTTATACTCATGATGATGAAATTGCAATGGGAGTACTGGAATCCATCAACGGTTCTGCACTGGATGCAGGTAAGAAAACAGAGTTCATGAAACAGCTTAAGGCCATTGCTTCTTCATCAGGTCTGGCCGAAATCTATGCTGTATTAAAAGATAAGCACAAGACAATTTCAAGACCAACAAGTTTTGATATTTTTTCTGTTACATATGATCCGGCAATGATTCAGGAAGCTGTTCAGGTTTTGGTAGATTCCTTAAACGGCGGAAAGAATATTGATCAAAATTATATAATCCCGGTACATGTTGTTGATTCAACAAATGTGGGAGATTACAAAGCATTTGGCACCTATGACGAAAAATAATTAAGTTTAGCTTTTGTTATTAGCTTCCTGCAGAAATTTAATCTGCAGGAAGTTAATAAAATCTTTCGTTAAAGGAGAGTCTATGGAATTACTAAAAATGACTAATATTTCGAAGGCCTTTTTTGGGGTCACCGTGTTGGAAAATGTAACTCTGGAAGTGGAAACCGGAGAAGTACATGCGTTAATCGGAGAAAATGGGGCCGGTAAATCAACACTGATGAATATTCTGGCAGGTGTCCATTATAAGGACGGCGGTAATATTGTTTTCAACGGCAAAGAACTGTCAAATACCAGTATAAAAGGTGCCGAGAATGCCGGTATTGCTTTTGTTCATCAGGAACTTAACATATTTAACAATTTAAAGGTTTATGAAAATTTGTTTCTTGGAAAAGAACTTGTAAATACCTTTGGCAAACTTAAGAAAAAAGAGATGATAGAGGAAACAGCCCAATTAATGAATGCTCTGGGAGTAGACATCGATCCTCAGGAGCTTGCAGATCATCTCGATACCGGTAAAAAGCAGCTATTGGAAATTGCAAAGATACTGCATAGTGATGCAAAGCTGTTTATCCTTGATGAACCCACTACCGCACTCAACAACAAGGAAATTGAAAATCTTTTTGAAATAATAGATCGCCTTAAGGGAATAGGAAAATCATTTATCTTTATATCTCATAAAATGCCTGAAATTTTCAGAACTGCGGATAAATATACTGTTTTAAGAAACGGTAAATTTATAAAAAGCGGACTGATAAAGGATACATCTCCAGAAACAATTGCTAAATATATGGTAGGTGAAAATTATTCCAATCATGAGATGTATGAAGAAAGAAAACTGGGAAACACCATTCTTGAATTGAAAAAGCTGTCCGGACAGGGGTTTTCAGATGTTGATTTTTCTATCAAGAGCGGTGAAATTGTAGGACTGACTGGTCTGCAAGGTGCTGGCTGTTCAGAGGTACTTCAGACAGTGTTCGGTGTTTTAAAGCCTCAAAGCGGTCAAATGTTTGTCCATGGCAGGGAAATAAAAAATAATAATATACGGAATGCCTTGAAGAACAAAGTAGCAATGGTTGCAGCCAACAGAAAAGAAAACTCCATACTAACTGATATGACAATTCTTGAAAACACATGTGTTTCTGAACATGTAATTAACTGCAGACAGCAGCACATATTCAAAAAAAGGGAGATCAGAAAATACTTCCGCCTTAAAGATACACTGAATATCAAGGCTAATAGTCATAACGATTATATTACAAGCCTTTCAGGGGGAAATCAGCAAAAGGTTATTCTGGCCAGGTGGTTGAATACTGAAGCAGATATAATACTTTTCGACAACCCGACACAGGGAATAGATGTAGGCGCTAAAAGTGAGATATACAGATTAATCCTGAATTTATCAAAAGCAGGAAAAACAATTATTGTTAATACTCTTGAGATACCGGAAATTCAAAAAATTGCAGACAGATGTGTTGTTTTTTATCACGGCCGGATAGCTGTATCACTGAAGCGACAAGAAATAAACGAACAAACGGTTATGCTTCACGCTACAAATGCAATAAACGCAACCGGAATAAAAGCGGAGGTAGAAAATGTCCAATCTAAGTGAAAATCAAATACAAGCCAATCCTGCAATTATCCGGCAGGATAAAAAGAGGTTTATTAAAACTTTTTGGTACAATTATAACTATGTGATAATATTTCTTGTAATATTTATTGCTTTCCTGATAATCAATGGAAGTGAGACCACATGGACCAGTATTACCAATATTTTTCTGCACAGCGCTATTTTAGGTACTATTTCATTAGGAATGGGCCTGGTTATAATGACCGGAGATATTGATCTGTCTGTTGGCTCAGCCTTTGTATTTGTGGGTGGACTTACCATAATTGTTTACAACAGCACAGGCAGTATCATTGCAGCTCTTATTTTTGCAGTATTCATGGGAATGCTATGCGGAGCTTTAAATGGTGTATTGGTAGGCAAACTGAAAATGCCGTCATTCATTGTAACTTTGGCAGCCATGCTGATTTTCAGGTCCATATCCCAATATATGATGAATGAAATGGGAGAGACCAGATACCGTGTTGAGGCCAATCTGGGAAGTTATAAAAGCCTATTCAATTTTGGAAATGGAAATTTGTTGACAATTCCCAGGCTGGCAGTAGTATTTTGGATAATTGCTGCATTAATTATCTATTTGACTACCAGTATGAAATTCGGGAAAAATATTTATGCCATAGGAAGCAATGAACGCGCAGCAAAGCTTGCAGGCATTAATGTAATTTGGACAAGAATAAAGGTGTTTGCTATAAGCGGAGCTTTGGTAGGACTGGCCTCATTTCTTAAAATAGCAAAGGATACTTCCTTTGACCCTGCTACCTCTGGAAAAAACTTCGAGTTATATGCGATAGCTTCAGTAGTTATTGGCGGAATTAGTATGTCAGGTGGTAAAGGTAAAATTACAGGAATTATATTCGGTACTATGGCATTTACCATCATCGACAAGATAATTACGGCTATGGGAATGAATGCGTTGCTGAATGATACCGTAAAGGGTTTGATACTGTTAGTAGCCGTAGGCTTGCAAATGATACAAAAGCGTGAAAAGTAATAGATTAATGTGAGGAGAGTGTTTATGGGCAAAGTTCTGAAATACGGTATGGTAGGCGGCGGAATTGGTGCATTTATCGGTGAAGCACATAGAAAAGCAATTAACCTCGACGGAAAAGCAAGTATTGCTGCCGGATGTTTCTCGCGGTCTTATGAAAATACTTTAGCAACAGGTGAGTCGTTAGGTATTGAAAAAGACCGTCTTTATGAAAATTATGAAGAAATGGCTATTAAGGAGGCAAACAGAGAGGATGGAATTGAGTTTGTTGTTATTGTGACAACAAACTATGCTCACTATGATGCCTGTAAGGCTTTCTTAAACGCAGGAATTCCGGTTGTCTGCGAGAAACCGCTTACTGTGACTCTGAAACAGGCACTGGAACTGGAGAAGCTTGCAAATGAGAAAAATCTTCAGTTTATGGTGACTTATGTCTATTCCGGTCATGTAACTGCAATGAATATAAAAGAAATTATCGCTGCCGGTGAAATTGGCGAAATACGTACTGTGATGGGTGAATATCCGCAAGGTTGGCTTGCATTTGAAGATGTACAAGGCAATAAGCAAGGCGAATGGAGAACAGATCCGGCACAATCAGGCAAAACTAATGCTTTAGGTGATATTGGCACACATATTGAAAATACGGTATTTCGTATGACCGGTTTGAAAATAAAGAGATTGCTTGCCAGAATGGATAAAGTTGTACCGGGAAGAACTCTGGATGACAATTCTACTGTTATGTTGGAATATGAGAATGGTTCCACTGGTGTTTACTGGGCTTCGCAGATAGCAATAGGGCACGATAATGGACTCAGAATAAGAATCTATGGAAGTAAGGGAAGTATAAGCTGGTTTCAGGAACAGCCGGAGATTTTCCATATGGCTAAACAGGATGGCTCTCTTATGGAAATACATAGAGGACATAGTACCATCAGGCAGATTGCCGCAAAATATACCAGATTACCGAGTGGCCATACAGAAGGCTGGTTTGAGGCAATGGGCAATTTCTACTCCAACTATATAGAGTGTTTACTGGCTCAAAGAAATGATACATTTACCGGGAAAATGATTGAATATCCGACTTTGGTAGATGGTGTCGACGGAGTCCGGTTCATTGAAGCGTGTCTGAAAAGCTCTGAAAATGGAAGCATCTGGGTGGATTTTTGATTGTTTGTTAAAATATATTTATCAAGGAGGATGTTAAAATGAGTAGACTTGTGACCTTATTTACAGGACAATGGGCTGATTTATCTTTGGAAGAAGTATGTAAAACAGCAAAAGACATGGGTTATGACGGTCTTGAATTGGCAACCTGGGGACACATTGATTGCCATAAGGCGGCAAACGATAGTAACTATATTAAAGAGATAAAAGATACCCTTGCCAAATACGGACTGGTGTGTAAAGCATTGGGCTCACATCTGGCAGGACAGTGTGTAGGAGATCTCTGGGATCCGAGATTGGATGGCTTTGCTCCGGCAGAGTATGCGGGCAAGCCTGATAAGATAAGAGAATGGGCTATTGAGGAAATGAAGGATACCGCCAGAGCAGCAAAGGCTATGGGATGTTCAGTAGTTACGGGCTTTATGGGTTCAGCAATCTGGAAGTACTGGTATTCCTTCCCTCAGACCAGTGAAAGCATGATAGAAGCTGCATATTCTGAGCAGGTACAGCTTTGGACTCCTATTTTTGATGTATTTGACCAATGTGAAGTAAAGTTCGCGCTTGAAGTACATCCGACCGAAATAGCTTTTGACTACTATACAACAGAAAAGCTTCTTAAGACATTTAACTATCGTCCGACACTTGGAATTAACTTTGATCCAAGCCATCTGATATGGCAGGGGGTAAATCCCACAATATTTTTGCGGGATTTCATTGACAGAGTCTACCATGTTCATATGAAGGATACGTCTGTAAATCTCGACGGAAGGAGTGGACTTTTGGGTTCACATCTGACATTTGGCGATATGAGAAGAGCATGGAATTTCGTTTCACTGGGCCACGGTGATGTGGATTTTGATAAAATTATCCGTGTCTTAAATGAAGCAGATTACCAGGGGCCTCTTTCGGTTGAGTGGGAAGATAGTGGCATGGACAGAATTTTTGGAGCCACAGAGGCATGTGCCTTTGTAAAGAAGATTAACTTTAGTCCTTCAAATGTGGCATTTGATGATGCATTAAGGAATGAGTAACTGTAGAAAATAATATTAATAATAGGTTCTATGTCATTTTGTTGAGGTAAGTATCC
>JAQSXC010000138.1 GCA_029266335.1 Eubacterium sp.
CATGGCTTAGGAGGTCAATATGAAAAAGTTTTTTTCTTATTTATGTATTATATCGATAGTAATCCTATCTTTTCAAAGCGCATATGCCGTAAAAAAAGACAATGCGGCACCAATAGTAATTCAGACTGAGCCCGGCAATGGTGCAGCAAATGTTCAGACAAATAAAAATATAGTTATTAAATTCAATGAAAAAATAGTAAAGGGAAATACCTTTCTCAGAATAAAGTTGGCTGATTCTCCCAAAAAACCGGTTAATATAACAGCTTCCATAGAAAAGAATTCTCTGGTAATAAAGCATATAAATGACTTGGATTTCGAGACAGAGTATGTACTGACTATCCCTGCCAATGCTGTTAAAGATGCTTCAGGAAATGGGTTAAAAAAAGCATTCGTTTTAAAATTTACTACTCAGTCAGACACTTCGGAAGGTATTGTCAGAGTTTTTCAGGATGGTAAAGAGGTAAAAGCAGACAGCAGTGATAATTTGGTTCACCTGGAAAGGGATACTTTCTCATTAAGGTTTAAGATGCCCATAGAAAGTACAGTGCAAGTGGCGGCACTGGATAATCAATTTGATTATGATTTTGCCGAAAAGGGGATGCATCTGGAGGATATTCTTTATTTTACTCCAGGGACCGGGATTGCGACCGATGGCTCCTATCCATCCATGTACTTAAATAATGAAGGCCATCACTATATGTTTTACAGTGATGATAATGACAGCAGACTTACTCTAATCTCAGAGGACGAGGATAGTATAATTGATGCCGATTGGCAGATAAATAGTCTGCTGATATATGATTCGGAATCTTATGAATATAGCGAGTATTCCTTCTGGGACTTTCCTCTGGATAACATTTATATTATAGTTATTAATGATATTGACAGCGATAATATAATTGATGAAGGAGAGTATTCCAAGTTGGTTGTGACTTTTAACTAGCAGTGTAATACACTGCCATAATGAACGATATGCAGTACAACTTAAAACATATTAAATAATGAAGCATAAACAGTAGAAGATGCATTCACTGCAAATTAAGTTATAGCAAACAAAGAGGTATATATGTCCAAAGCCGGAACAATGAAAATAGTTCCCAACTGCCTGTCCTTAATAAGAATTTTGTTATCCCTGGTATTGCTGTTTGTCAAGCCATTGAGCACTGGTTTTTACATACTGTATGTTACATGCGGGGTTACTGACATACTGGATGGTTTTATTGCAAGGAAAACCGGTACTGCCAGCAGACTCGGAGCAAGGCTTGACACTCTGGCAGACATTATTATGACAGGGGTATTGTTTGTGAAGCTTCTTCCTGTTCTAAGGCTGCCATATGCAATTCTGGTATGGATTTTAGTAATTGGTATGGTCAGACTGGTATCAATATTAGTTGCACGGATTAAATATAATACTTTTGCCATGCTTCATACTTACGGAAATAAAGCTACCGGTCTGCTTTTATTTTTAATTCCCATATTTTTATCAGATAACATTTCTACTCTATGGATTTACTTCATTGGCTTTATTGCAAGTGTTTCGGCCCTTGAGGAGCTAGCCATACATTTGACGTCAAAAGAGCTTCGATTAAACAGAAAAAGTATTCTGGAACCTAGGAATTAATCTTTATTTCCTCTGAGTGCAGGCATTTAATTACAAAAATTTATAAAAACTATATAGACACCAGTAAAAAAGAATGATAATATTGTATTAACTTAAACGGTTAAGCGTTTTGCTCATTAAAGGAGATTAACAGTGAAAAAGCCTACATTAAGGGACATAGCTGCTCAGGCAGGTGTATCGGTAGCCACAGTGTCCTACGTACTTAGTAACAATGAAAAGGAAACCATAGCTGAGACAACCAGGCAGAATATTTTAAATATTGCTAAAGAATTGGGATATGTACCAAATCTGGTAGCAAGGTCATTGACCAAAGGCAAATCAGGTATGATTGGCATTCTTATTGCAGATGATTGGAAAAACAGATTTGAATGGAAGATCAACTGTTATAGTGAACTCATAAATGTTATTGAAAAAAAATTAGCAGAGAAAGGTTATCATGTTTTAATATCTTTTATTAATGTCGACAAACCAAATGTGGATGTCATCATGCAGAGAAAATTGGACGGCGTTTTTCTTATTGATTTCAGAAAAGAATTATTCTATACCATTGCAAAGAACTTTAAGGTCCCTATTGTCCTTATTGACAGCTATATTGATGACTATCTGTTTCAAAAGGTGGTTCCCGGACTGGGAAACGCCATATGTAAGGCAAAAAGTCTTCTAAATAATAGCGATTCAATACTTATAGCACACAATTATTTTAATGATGAAATTAAAGAGCAAATCTTAAATACCATGAGAAGTCCACTTCAGAAGCAAATCTATTTTATGGAATCTCTTGAAGGCCTGGAAGCTTTCATACATAATAACAGGCACATTGAACAATGTATTGTAATCAATGAATTCATTGGCTGCATGGTTTCACGGTATATTAGCAGCGAAAATATGATAGTAATCGGGATATGCGGTTGCTCAAACATACTTCCCAAAGATGTCAGGGTATTGAGCTTTAATAATGAATTCAAGGGCGAAACAGCAGTAAATACAATGCTGGATTATGTTGATGGTATATTCTACAAGGATAAATATATTGTGCTTGAGGCCGATTAAGGCCTTAAACTATAAATACTTAACCGGTTAAGGAGGAAGAGAAAATGAAATTAAAAAGGATTATTATCTCATTCTTGATCTCATCAATGCTGTTCGGATTTACCGCATGCGGCGGCTCAGACGGGCAACCCGCTTCAACGGGGTCAAGTGCCGCTGCCCAAACTGAGAGTCAGACAACAGAGAGGCAGCCGCAAAAAATGGATGTTACTCTGAATGTTTGGCATCAGTATCTGCCTGAGGTGCAAAAGGCAATTGAGGATGCTTTTGTGAGTTTTACAGAGGAAACGGGTATCAAGGTGAACTTTTTGAAGCAGGAGGATATTTTCAAGAAGTTCGATATGGCTATTCAGAGCGGAGACGGTCCTGATTTGTTCATATCCGGAAATGACCAGGTCGGTAAATTTGTGACTATGGACGGAATTGACAGTATTGATGACAGGGTGGATAAGACTCTTGTGGCAAATCTGGTTGATACGGCTGTAAAAGGTTTTATTTATCAGGATAAGCTATATGGACTTCCAGCGCATTTTGAAACAGTGGCCCTGATTTATAACAAGGCTATGATAAAAGAGCCTCCAAAGACAACTGACGATTTATTAAAGCTTGGAGCAGACTTTGCTGAACAGGGAAAATATGCTGTAGTATTTCCGCCTTTTGACAGCTACTTCAACTCCGGATTCTTCTATGGGGCCGGGGGAGGATTTCTTAATGACAAGGGTGAGCCTACAATCGACAGTCCGGAAAATCTGAACGCATTAAAATTTCTGCAAAGCCTGTCACAATATTTCCCCAAAGATCTGGATCATCAATTATCCACCAAGCTTTTTCTGGATGGAAAAGCTGCCATGATCATAAGCGGGCCTTGGGAACTGGCAAAAATTAAAGAACTAAAAATCGACTATGGTATTGCAAATCTTCCAATCATGTCATCCAGCAATAAACCTGCAGCTCCATATTTCAGCATGCAGGGAATGTTAATGTCAAAGAGCTGCAAGGAAAAGGATGCAGCTGTTATGGCAATGCAGCATTTTGCTTCCGAAAAGGTTGCCAAAGCACTTGCACTATCCGGCGGATATATAGTGGCAAACAACAAGGCTTATGAGGATAGTGAAGTAAGCTCAAATGCAGATATGCTGGCATTTAAAAAGCAGGTTGAAGTAGGAGTGGCAACACCTAATTTAGCTGAATTAGGTGTGTTATGGGAGCCATTAAAACAAACCCTTCAGGATGGTGTAGTTCTGAAAAAGGATGCTGCAGAAACCTTGAAAAAGCATCAGGCTGAAGCAGTAGCAGCTATTCAGAATATGAAATAATAACAGTTGGTCAGGGAGGTAATCCCTCCCAGACCATGAAAAATAGATTATGATTCGTGGTGTGCTGCGGGAAAAGCATAACAGATATGGAGGGTGGCTGCTATGCCGCTCAAAGCCATATCATGACCTGGGAGGTTAAAATGCAGAATAATCGGAAAAAGCATGTTCCATACTTGTACAGTGGGCCGGCGCTGATTTTAATATTTGGTGCCGTAATTTATCCCATTTTATATTGTATCTATATTTCATTCACCAATTTAAATATTTATCATTGGAAAAACTACAGTATAATAGGAATCGATAATTACATCAGAGTTTTAACAGGGTTGGATGCCCAATTCTACATAGTATTGCTGCGAACTCTGATGTGGACTGTTATAAACCTGTTACTTCAGCTTTTTATAGGACTTGGCCTGGCTATGCTGCTGAACATTGAAGAATTGAAAGGCAAAGGGATAATGAGAACGCTGCTGATTATTCCCTGGGCTATTCCGGGATACATATCTGCTTTGGTATGGAAGGGAATGTTTAATTACGATTTTGGCATAGTCAATGCCATACTGAATTCAGTCGGTATTCCTAAAATATACTGGTTAACGGAACCGTTTTATGCCATGGTGGCCTGCATAATCACAAATGTCTGGCTGGCAACCCCCTTTATTATGCTGGTTTGCTCCGGGGCGCTGCAGAGTATAGACAAAGCTTTGTATGAGGCTGCAGAAATGGATGGAGCCTCTGGAATATCAAGATTCAGGTTGATAACCTTTCCATTAATAAAGCCAATAATCATGCCGGCTATGATTTTTACCGCTTTTGTTACATTCAAGCAGTTTGATATTATTTACCTTATGACCGGCGGCCTTGCCGGTAAAACTGATGTAGCTCTAACATATGCATATAACTATGCCTTTAACAGCAGAAACCATTCCATAAGTGCGACCTTTTCGGTAATTATCTTTATTATCCTGCTGGTACTTACAATGATTAATATGAGAATGTCAAAGGCTGATAAGGAATTATATTAGTTTTTAGGAACAGCAAGTTACCGTTTACGCCTTATCCGGCTCACGATACGGGCGGTGAAATTGATTAAAAAAAAATTGTGAGCCTGAAAGGCTTTAGGTACCTCATATGGAAACTATGCAGAATGCTAAAATCTATTTAAAACCAGGAAGGGCTAAATCGTCAAATCAGATAAAAAAATCGGTAAAGCTTGCAGGTGCATATGTTATATTGATTTTTGCCATAATTTTGTCTCTTCTCCCTTTATTATGGATAGTTACAACCTCAATAGATACGACAGGAACCCTCTCTTCTACCCTGGTGGGTTTAATTCCTAAAAAAATTACCTTTGCCAATTATGAAAAACTGTTTAATTCAACTTCAAATTCTTTCCTGGGTTGTTTGAAAAACAGTAGTATTGTTGCCATTGCAACTACCTGTATAAGTTTGATGCTGGGAATGACAGCTGCTTATGCATATTCCAGATTCAGATTCTATGGCAGAAAAAGTATTTTGACAATGTTTCTGCTTTTAAATGCTTTTCCGAGCATTTTAAGCATAGTTGCTTTATTTAAACTTTTATCAGCACTAAATCTGATGAATAGTCTGCTGGGACTTATTCTGGTCAATTGCGGCGGGCAGCTGATTTTTGTAGTTTGGAATTTAAAGGGCTATTTTGATACCTTGCCCTATGAGATAGAGGAGGCTGCCTTTATTGACGGTGCCACCAGTCTGCAGATCCTTACCAAAATCCTGTTCCCGCTTTCAAAACCTGCGGTTGCGGTTACCGCTCTTTTTGCATTCATGAGCACCTGGAATGAATACATAATGGCTATGTCTTTTACTACAGATAAAAAGTTGTTTACGCTTCCGGTATTCCTTTGGTCAATACAGAATTCGGGGGATTACAGTATGAATTGGCCGCTGTTCTGCGCAGGATCATTGGTGGTTGCTCTGCCAATAATAATAGTATTCCTTATTTTGCAGAGATCCATTGTTTCAGGTTTGCATGTAGGTGGAGGTAAATAGTTTATTTGAATGTTAATCAAATTTATTGTTTTTTGCACTTATTTTACACTTAAATACGGAGGTAGTCATGATAAAAGAAGCCATATATCACAAAAGTGACAGCTCATATTGTTTTGCTGTGGATGAAAATAGCCTGGTGATCAAGCTTAGAGCTAAAAAAAATGATCTGGACGAAGTTATTCTTTGTTACGGAGACAGATACCAACCTGTTCCAATTATTACAGTTTATGAAGAAAAAATGTCTTTTAGTTTTTCCGATGATTTGTTTGAGTACTTCGAAATCATCATAAAACCCGGGTTTAACAGGATTTGCTACTATTTTAAGATTATAGAAGGTGATACTGTTATATATTTGTCGCAGGATATATTTATGGAGCAGCCTCCTGTTGAGAGAAACAGGTTTTATCTTTTTGCCTGTATTTGCAGAGGAGATTTATATAAAAGAGATAATTCCTGGCAGGATATGATAGTATACCAGATATTTATCGACAGATTCAATAAACAGAACATTGACGCCAAATGGTACGAAATACCTAAGGGAAGCGAGATTTACGGAGGTAATCTCAAGGGGATTATTGAAAAGCTGGATTATCTGAGTGAGCTTGGTATAAACTGCATTTACCTGACACCAATATTTGAATCTGACAGCAGCCATAAATATGATATTCGAGATTATTATAAGATTGATTCAACTTTTGGAGATGGAAGTATTTTCAGAGAATTGGTGGGTAAATGCCATGATCGGGGAATTAAGGTAATACTTGATGCAGTTTTTAACCATACAAGCAATAAATTTTTTGCATTTGAAGATATCAAATTAAACAAAGATAATTCCAGTTACTACGGATGGTATATTTTTAACAGTTCAGAAAATTATGAGACCTTTGGTTCTGAAAAGAAAATGCCTAAAGTAAATACTATGAATAAAAATGCCAAAAAGTACTTCCTTGAGGTGGCCAGATATTGGATTGAACATTATAACATTGACGGGTGGAGACTTGACGTTGCAAATGAAATTGATCATAATTTCTGGCGTGATTTCAGAAAGGCAGTTAAGGATATTAAAGAGGAGCTATTTATAGTAGGTGAGCTGTGGGATGGCTGTGAAAGCTATATGGAGGGGGATCAGTTTGATTCCATTATGAATTATCCGTTGAGGGAGTATCTTATCGATTATATGGCAAAAGAGGCTATAACTACCGAGCAATTTGATGCGAATGTAAATAAACTTTTTTCAAAATATAAGCTGAATATGAGAAATTCATTGCTTAATCTGATGGATACTCACGATACCAGCAGGTTTCTATATGAATGCAAGGGAGATGTTGAAAAACTGAGGCTGGCAATGTTTTTCCTGATGACCTGTATTGGTATTCCAATGATATATTACGGCGATGAAGCCGGTCTGACCGGAGCAAATGACCCTGACTGCCGCAGGACAATTGATTTTAGTAAAATAAATGCAGATGTATTTAATGACTATAAGAAAATGATTTTTTTAAGAAAATCCCTGATTGCTTTAAGAAGAGGAAGTTTCAAAACCATACTTGCCCGAGAGGATGTATATGTGTTTAAAAGGTTCAGCGCTGAGCAGGAATTGTATATAGTATTTAACCGGGGAAGAAAATCCTGTGAAATAGAACTTGAGTTGTCAGGTGACAGGATTGTGGACCATTATGGAAATAAAGAATACATAAATACAAAGGATACTTTCAGATTAATGACAAACCCGTTTGATAAGTACATTCTGCAGAGCATCCGGTCTTGATACTGATCGTATCCATTGATATTGCACAAACACTATCCATTAAGAAATAATGTATTAAGACAGCTATTTTACTTTAAGTGTCATATATATTGAAAACCTTATATACAACGGATACAATCAAATTTCCTGTTAAAAAGCCGCTAATGGAGGTAACTGTAAAAATTCCAAATAGGCTTAAACCTGTTACAGCTACTGTAAGAGTTCTTAATATTACAACTATTGCTGTAATCAGAAAAACAGATAACCAATAGACCAGTTTTTTTACATATGGCATTTCAGGTATAAAGAAATTACTTTTTCTATTGTAAATATACAAATACAAGATTATTATGAATAAACCGGCTAAAGTGCTGCCGTGCTGCAAAACCTTATAAACCGGGATTTCTAAACTGTAAATGCTTATACAGTACGATAGAAAGGGTATTTTGCCTACAAAATAGCCATCAATATGTGTAAATGAGTCCCATAGAACATGGGTTGCCATTCCTGTAAGAGCTGACAGAACAAAAGCCAAAAAACCGGAAAAAGAGCTGATATTAAACTTACTGTTTCCCAATGAAATGAAAATCCGTTGAAGAGGTTTGGCTAAACTCGGTATAAAAGTGGTCTTTATTATGTAATGCCATAAGAATGCCAAAAGAAGTACCAGTGGCAGGTTAAGCAATATAAAGCCGGGTAAGGTGTGACCTATGACCCCTTGGGCTTTAAATCTGATAAAATACTCAAAGTCAGGGGCCATGCTACCCAGCACCAAAGCTGTAGTGTCAAGCCAGACAGGTCCTGCTTTCTTTATTGGCAGAACAGCAGCCGGATGTGCAAATGTAAATGGCACTATAGTTATCCTCCTGTCAGGCAATTATTTCTATTAGTTATTTATAAAATATCTGAACTTTTTCATGAATATAATTATACCATCAGGCAAAGTTTTAGCAAAATAATTTACCTCCATGGACAGTTCAGGTGAATGTATGAGCAAAGATGTATTAAATCATATTATGTTTATATCGGTGGTACTAGCCTTTTCAGCTTTTACTATTATTCTGGCAGGATTTATTATGAATTTCCTTTTTAAAAGGGCAGAAAAATTCCTGAATAAACTGGCTAAAAAAATCAGTCCGAAACTTCATAAGAAGTACAGTATTATATATCTGGAAGGAAGCTATTTTCTGCTGGTAGCTTTATGGAGCATAATTATTGTGGCATTCATTAAAGACGGAAAACTTTCAGACATTATATTTTTATTTATTTCTGTGATATTTGTTAACTTCTCGGCAATATTACTGTTGGCAATAAGGAATGACAATACGGAAGCTCTATCCTTCGGAATGCCGGTGCAGCAATACAGATCCAAAAAAAGCAGTAGCTTTTTGCTGAACCAGCTGAAACTACTGCTGGACTCTTTAACAGATATGGTTACAATTATTTTATATCCTTTAATAGTCTTCATTTATTTACTATTTCAGATTTTAAAATGGCCGGATGAGGGTTATTTCTTTTTACTTATTGTTTTACCTGTTTTTTTGGGACTATGGATTTATTTTGGTATAAATAAAAAGGCAGATGGTTCAACTGCCTTTTTAAATGATCAAAATACAAAAAACTTCAGAAGAGTGGTCTTATATTCAGTTCTTTTGGTAATAGCTTTCAAATGTTCCTTTAACTCTTATTTAATAAGTCTGGATTTAAATACCGACTATGATTTAAAATATACAACAGTATTCCTTAACACTTATTCGGCAATTTTTATTGCCTGCGACAGACTATTGAAAGCATGGACGGATAATTATAATGCATATAACAAAAATGAAGAGGACATTAAACCTTCTATTGCCCAGCCGCCTTCATAACCATATTGTTATGTTCCTGAATATATGCTGAGGATGCTGTGCTGCTATGGGAGGAACTGTTCTTCATGTACACGTCAAAATGACCGTTTACACCATTGGCAGTTATGGTATCTACATCATGGGGCATTCCTGAAAGAGAGGCAGCCAGGTTCATACCGTTGAAATATATTACAACTGCCCTGGGAGACCACTTCCAGGTTCCGAAGAGGCTCTTCATAGTCGCAGTATCTGCTGAGGTAAGAGGTTCTATATCTATATGATTATAACCTCCAATCATTCTTGCTTTAAATTGTTTTCCGGTAACTACGTCCACAACAGTAAAAGAGGCATTCCTCTTAACCAGGTACTGACCCTCAAGTACCCAGTCAACCGGTGTACCCCGCCGGGCAGGTGCTTTAGCCTGCCCGGGTGTAACTGTATATGCTCTTGGTGCATAGCCGGATATGGCTATTTTATCTCCAGCTTCAAACCACTGGCTGGAAGTCATGTAGTTATATTTTATGATATCGGCGGCCGGAACTCCGAAGTTTTTGGAAATAGAGGTGGCGGTATCTCCAGGTTGGACAACATAAGTCACTGCGGGCCATTTTGTACCGGAGGCCGGAGCAGGATAAGGAGCAGGTGCAGGAGTTGCAGCTGCTGCTTTAGGTATATTCAGAGTCTGGCCAGGGAGAATATTGTTTGAGGTTAAATTGTTTGCACGTTTTAGGGCATCCACTGTTATACCGAATTTCTTCGCTATACTCCACAGAGAATCTCCACCCGATACGGTGTACTTGGTTTGAGCAGTTCCTTTAGAAACATCAACTGTTCTGGCAGTGCTATTGAGTGTAACTTTGTACCCCAAATTTTCGGCAATAAATCTCAGCGGTGCATAGGTTACACCTTTAATGGACAGGGAGGCCGGCATTGCAGCCTTAACTCCATTTACACGGGCAACTGAATTACCCCTCACGAAAGCAATGGATTTATCGTTTAGTTTTATTCCTACAGTTTTTGAAGAGCTGTTCCACCAGACATTTGCCCCTATGGTTCTGCCAAACTCGCTGATAGGTACATAGGTAATGTTATTATATATAAAGGGCTTGTTTTGAAAGGTTTTCACTCTTCCGTTAACCGAGACCTTTATGTTATAGTTATAGGCACTTTGGGTCTGAGTTGTTCCTGCGGATGTTTCAGCTGCCTGCGCATAGGCAGGTAAAACCGGAATAAAGGATGAAACAAGTGCTGCTCCAAGCATTATTTTTACAGTATTGATCTTTAAATCAGGAAATTTCTCAAGAATGCCTTGCACCAGATTTTGTTTACCGCCATCTTTATCTCTGCCGGATTTGCTCAATTCGCCAGCGAACTCGGCATCCATACTTCCCTTGTCGAAATGTAGAATAAGATCAAACCCGCCATTTTCAGCTTCAACTAATTCATAGCTCTTAAACAAATCCATATGGCTCCCTCCGCAAAATAAAATTTGTCAGATATAGTATTTTCTTAATCAGGGATTTTTATTTGTAACTGTTTTTAATCAAAAGAATATTTGCCAGATTGATCCGACAAATGGACACCAGCTATTAAAATTGCCAAAATTCTTGCAGAATAATTTATTGAAGCCCGTAAAAAATAAAATAGGTTTAAAAAAATATAGTTTGTTGGGAGGTATTATAATGGGTAGCTCAGGAGAGTATGGCAATGATGAAAATTTAGTGTATACTGATTGTAATTCATCGGGCTGTAATGAATGCGGATGCGAAAGCTTGAATGTCGAGCTTTCTGACAAGGTTTCGGATGATAATTATTCAAAGGGCGTAGCCTTTACTAACTTTGGTGACAAAGTCAAAGTAACCTATGAAGGACAGCTCTCAAAAATTGGTGCAAATGAAGTCTTTGCCATTGTAAGCTATGGTGACAATAATAACTGGCAGAACAGTACAACTTACCCTATGCACAATACCAACCAATACAAGTATGAATTATCTGTCCCGTCTCAGTGTAAACAACAGCTAAACATAGCTTTTAAGGATGGCTCAGACAACTGGGATAATAATTCGGGAAAAAACTATAGTTATTTTATCCAATAAGTGATAGGCAGCCCTGGGGGC
>JAQSXC010000348.1 GCA_029266335.1 Eubacterium sp.
TGAAGCGGCCAGCACCCAACGCTTCCATAACAGCTGTTTTTGTTCAAAATAAGAATAAAAAAGATGCCTTACTGTAAATATGCCTGCCCAGAAGGCAGCAATAGGTGTTACGGCATGAAGCAGTCCGGTATAGTCCTGTTCCGCCAGGCGGACAGCAGCAAGTACAAAGTTTCCTGTCTGTCCTGTAGCAAAAACCTTTCCGCGGACAATAAAGGTATACACATCCATTATTCCTCCCACAATGGCCAGCAGCACTCCAAAATTTAATTTTTCGGTTATTTCAGTGACTGCATTGACTTCAACTACTTCAGCGACTTCTATGACTTCATTAACTTTATTTTTATGCTCCATCAGTAAACACCTGATTTCTTATATTAAGGAGAAATAATCTTTTATCGGCAACAATGTATTATCAGATATTCTTTTATCCCGCAAACTTGTATTAAGTAAATATTGTTTTATATGGTAACCTTATTATACCGTTGCTGCTTCATAAATAAAAATATATAATATCTATTAAAATGATAAGTATTTACTTATGAATGCGGGGGTTAGGCATGGATATTCTTCAACTGAAATATTTTCTTGTGACAGCTGAATATGAGCATATGACAAGGGCGGCAAATTCCCTGCGCATAGCACAGCCGGCTTTGTCACAATCCATCCGGCATCTGGAGGATGAGCTGGGCGTACCTCTTTTCGAACGGAAAAACAGAAGTATCCGGTTGAACGCAGCCGGTCATTTATTACAGAAGGAAGCACGCCCGATAATTGAAGCTCTGGACTCACTGCCTGTCCTAATAAAAGAAAGCAGCGACCAGGCCTCCCGCACCATACAGCTCAACATACTGGCTGCATCGGCACTGATCACCCGATCTATTATTTCTTTTAAAAAGCTATACCCCGAAGTAAATTTCCGTCTGTTACAGGACTCCGATACAACGGAATTTGACTTGTGCATTTCCTGTACTGCCACAGAGAAGATTCCAAAAGGCAGCACCCGGCTACTAACTGAAAAGATCCTGCTGGCAGTTCCTGAAAACAGTGAATATGCAGCTTTTGCTTCCATTTCATTAAAGCAGGTGGAAAAGGAAGGTTTTATAAGCTTTTCAGGAGCAAAGCCCTTTCGCATTATTTGTGACAATTACTGCAGACAGAAGGGGTTTACGCCTAAAATAATATTTGAAAGCGATAATCAGGAATCTGTCAGAAATCTTATAGATTCCAGCTTTGGCGTTGCATTCTGGCCGGAATATGCCTGGGGGGAACTGACTGCCAAAAATGCCCTGCTTGTTCCCATACATGATCCCGAATGCCGCCGTACCATATTTGCTGTTCAAAACTCCCGGTCGGTAAACAGTAAATATGTTGCTGCATTCCTTGAACATTTGACCCGATTTATATCTGATATGAAAACAGGGTATTGTGACCCCATTTAATCGTGCAGATAAAGTCGGAAGAACCAATATGATTTCTGATATTCTATTGTTGAAAGGAAGGTCATGGCTTGAAAGCGAAATAAATGATATTTGTAAATTTCAAGCTTAACAAAGCTGCTTTATACTATTTTGACAATATATGTGCTGTTGCACACGGCAGAAGGGAGCTTGACATGGATTCGCTTAAAGGGATGAATGACGCATTAGGCTATATTGAAGAAAATCTGAAGGATGAAATTGACTATAAAGAGGTAGCAAAGCTTGCCTGCTGTTCAGAATATCATTTTCAGAGAATGTTTTCTTTTCTTGCAGGAATAACGCTTTCGGAGTATATACGCAGGAGACGGCTTACCCTGGCTGCCTTTGAACTTAATAACAGCAAAAGCCGGATAATTGATATTGCTGTGAAATATGGCTACAGTTCACCTGATGCATTTACCAGAGCCTTTCAAAGTCTGCATGGTGTTACACCCACTGAAGCAAGGATTAATGGCCAATCACTGAAATCCTTTCCTAGAATGACCTTTCAACTAACTATTGAAGGAGGAAATGAAATGAATTATCGTATTGAGGAAAAAAATGCCTTCCGTATTGCAGGCATCAGGAAAAGAGTTCCCATTGTATTTAATGGAGTCAACCCCGAGATAGCTTCCATGTGGCAAAGTCTGACTCCTGACATGATCGGACAGCTGAAAGGGCTGTCAAATATTGAACCTGCAGGAATTATCAGTGCATCGGTAAACTTTTCCGAGGGTCGTATGATGGAAAAGGGGGAGCTGGACCATTATATAGGAGCTGCAACCACTCTGGAGTGTCCTGGAAATCTGGCAGGGCTTGAAGTAGCTGCCTCCACTTGGGCAGTGTTTGAAGCTGTAGGGCCATTCCCGCAGACTTTGCAAAATGTCTGGGGACGAATATACTCGGAATGGTTTCCGTCTTCAAACTATGAACAGACAATGGGACCGGAAATATTGTGGAACGAGCATAAAGATGTTACCTCACAAAATTTCAGAAGTGAGATTTGGATACCTGTTTTAAAAAGAAGATAATATTTTTTGTTCTGTAAAGAGCGGCTGATGTGGAATTTCTATAATGGATTCCATCATCAGTCTTTTCTTGTGTAACGAATACACTTGTTCTATGTGTGTCATGACTCGTAAAAGTATTTACTGTTTAAGAATCAGGCAGATGCTGCCGGGTTAAATTTTTAAACTAAGTAACAGAATAATGACCAATGATAACAACCTGGTGACTTATCCTTGCAAACCTGCTGAC
>JAQSXC010000139.1 GCA_029266335.1 Eubacterium sp.
TTCCTGCCGTAAGTTTCTCTATTTCAGCCACCGCATCATCAACCAGGGTAGGATTTATGTGAGAGCTTCCGCCCCCCTGATATCGGGCATTGCGTGCAAAATCTCCTATAATGGCGATAGTTCCCTCCATTTTCAGAGGAAGTATGTTATCCTTATTTTGTAAGAGTACCATGCTTTCTCTGGCTACCTCTCTTGCTAATTCATGATGCTCCCGTTCATCATAAACAGCGTTGGTCTTCTTATTATCCACTGCCTTGAAAATGATGTTCAGCAATCTCTCAACCGCATTATCCAGGACGCTTTCAGGCAATGTACCAGTTCTGACCGCTCCAACAAGCTTTTTGTCTCCTTCGCCGCTACTCGAAGGCATCTCCAGCTCAAGTCCGGCCAGGAGACCGGCTACCCTCTCATTTACAGCGCCCCAGTCTGACATGACAAAGCCATTAAAACCCCATTTCTCTCTTAATACATCTGTAAGAAGAAATTTGTTTTCAGAGCAGAACTCGCCGTTAACCTTGTTGTATGCACACATTATTGTCCAGGGTTGAGCCTTTCTTACTGCCCCTTCAAAGCTTGCCAGATATATCTCATGGAGGGTACGTTGGTCCACCACTGCATCTATAGTCATTCTCAATTGTTCCTGATTGTTTACTGCATAGTGCTTAAGAGAAGTACCCACACCCTGACTTTGAACACCGTTTATGTGACTTGCTGCCATTTCTGAAGACAGATAGGGATCTTCTGAAAAGTATTCAAAGTTTCTTCCGCACAGTGGTGACCTCTTTATGTTGGCACCCGGCCCCAATATTATGGAAACTTCTTCAGCCTGGCACTCCTCACCCAGGGCAGCACCAACCCTCTTCAGGAGACTTCTGTCCCAGGAGCAAGCCATTGCTGCGGCTGAGGGAAAGCAGGTTGCGGGAACACTTTGATTAAGGCCCATGTGGTCTGCCTGGCTTGCCTGCTTTCTTAAGCCATGGGGTCCGTCTGTCATCATTATTGACGGTATTCCAAGTCTCTCTATTTCCTTAGTATGCCAGAAATCCGCACCTGAGCAAAGCCCGGCCTTTTCCTCCAAAGTCATTTCAGAAATTATTCTTTTTATATCCCTGTCCATAGTTATCCCCCCGGAAAAGTTACAATTTTAATCATTCCTTAAATATACTTTGATTTTATCAAAACCTTTTGCTATGCTTCTAATATAAATATCAGTTTTATTGTATAAAATTCAGATTTTTATGGAGGGACTGGTGATCATGAATATAAATTCTTTAAGTGATATTGATTTTATTTGCAGACTCTCCTTTAACACACTGAAGATCCCTTTTTATTATATGGATAAGAATGGTGCTCTACTATTTTCTTATTGTTTTCCCAGTGTTGTAAATCCTCTCAGGCCTGATACCGAAAGGTTTCTTAAGGATATGGGCAAATCTCCTGCCAAGGAAGATTTACCGCTGATAATCACTACAGAGTATATGGAAAATTTCTTTGCCATAAATATAGCAAATAATGGTGAAAAACTCGGAACCTTAATCTCGGGACCTGTAATTCAGTCTGAAATTTCAGGAGTCTTTATTGATTCTATTGTAGCTGAGAATAAATTACCTCTAAGAACAAAGCGGGAATTGGAGAATTATTATAATCGCTGTCCAAAAAAGGATTATCAGACTTTGGTCGAGACTATTATACTTGTATTTTTTTCTATTTACCAGCGCAAATTGGATTATAATAAATTATTAAAATACAACAGTTCCTTCAGGGAGGCAGATTTCAGCATTGAAAAGGAAGTAGGTGCAGCTCTGTCACAGAGCAGGCAAAACGGTCATTTCCATCATTCACACACCTATGAAAAACGCCTGTTTCAATGTGTAAAGGAGGGTGATACAGAAAGTTTGCTGAAATTAAGAAATCTGATGGATGGTCCAACCGGAATTTTATCAAAAGGTAACCCAATAAGAAATGAAAAAAATCTAACAATTTGTCTAGTAACTACTACGACCAGAGCAGCCATTGAAGCGGGACTGGATTCAGAACTGGCATATACCATAAGCGACCAGTACATTCTGAAGCTTGAGGAACTTAACAATATTAAAGACATTGAAGAATTGAACAACAGCATGCTTCTGGACTTTACAGCCAGAGTCAGGGATAATAAAGTGCACAAGGTATCCTCCCTGGTTTTAAAATGCCGCAATTACATCTTCAAACATGTTTATGAAAACATTAAGCTGTCTGACCTGGCGAGACAAGTCAATATGAACCCCAATTATCTTTCTGGAGTGTTCAAAAACCAAACCGGAGTTAACATAAAAGACTATATTCACATGCAAAAGGTGGATGAAGCAAAAAAGCTGTTGGAACTATCCGAAACTCCTCTGCTTGAAATATCCATCAGACTGAATTTCTGCAATCAGAGCCATTTTTCCAGAGTGTTCGGAAAGTATGCCGGAGAGTCTCCGAAACAGTATAGAGAGAAGAGCCGGTCTCAGATACCTTGATTATTAAAAATTTTTCTTCCAAGGTAAAGAGCTGTCAGGAAAAGTATGAATACACAAAGCTGCATAATTCTAATAAATGGACATTTTTATACACTTAGCTGACATTATAATTCACTTCATTGTATAATTCTCCGGGCTCAAATATTTTATTAACAGCAAAAACGCTTTGCCTGTATATTTCGCAATTGCCGCCTTATGAGGCAAACGCTGCGAAAAAACTATCAGACAAAGCGTCTTGAATCATGTATTGTATACCGAAATATTTACAATTCTTATTTAATTGACAATACTTATTTTAAATAAATATATCCGACTATGCAGCAAATTTAAAAATACTTTGTAATATTGCAATTGGAGACAGGTAGTTTGGCTTAACGGGAGTTATTGTTTTTTTAGCCTTAATAGCATCAATAAGCACATCTCTCACAGGAATATATGTGTTTTTTATATTCCTCGCATTGGAGAAGTCATATTTATCTCCACCTGTAAGCATAAAGTCATTTATAACAATTGTATAGTATGCGTCATCCTTTATCGGGGTGCCATCCTCAAGTGTAATGCTCACAACTCGTTTTTCAAACTCGGCCTTGGGATCATATGTTACTTTCAAACCTGAAAACTGGCCATCTGTGACAGACGGGTTATTAATTCCGTGATCTATTGCCTTCTTCAGATCTGCTCCCGGCAGTTCCAGTGTTACCAGATAGTTATCAAAAGGCATGATCTCATATAAATCTCCAACCGTTATGTCTCCCGCATACAGTGATCTTCTCAGTCCTCCGCCGTTTTGAATGGCTATCTGCACACCTGTTTTCTTCTGCATTACTTCACAGGCCCATTTACCCAACAGCGTAACATCCCCCTTAGACTCTCTGTCATGTGAAAATTCCGCCTCAGCTTTTCCGATTTTTTCTCCCAGTATAGGCTTCAGCTCGGCTTCATACTTTTTATATATCTCAGCTGTCTTTTCATCAGGAGTAATGTTGTTTTTATATGTGTATAACTGCTCTAATGAAGGAGCAACAGTAATTACTTTACCATTTGTATCAAGTATAACCGTCAGCTTGGCAAATGCACGGCCGTTATAAATGCCTTGAACCACCGGTACATTGTTTACTTTTCCGGACACCGCCAGGTGGCTGTGTGCCGAAATAACACCATCCAACCCTTTAACTTTTGTGCAAAGGTCGGCTGCATTACCTGTAATAACATTTGTCTTGGAATCCTGGGCAGAATCCAGGTGTGTTAAGGCTATGATAATGTCAGGTTTGCCTTCGGACGCTTTTCCTGCCTTGAGATAATCGATCCATTCCTGTGCGGCAGCTGCCGGATCTTTGAACTCAAGTCCCGCTACATATTCAGCTTTTGCCAATGAAGGAGTATCTGGATGGGCAAGGCCGATAAAAGCTATCTTGATACCGCCCTTCTCAGTAATTATATATGGTTTTGCCCACTCAACAGGCTTTCCTGTGCTTTTATTGTATATATTTGATGCAAGGAACACAAAATTTCCATCTTTTGCCCAATTCTGAATCCTGTCGGATCCCCAGTCAAATTCATGATTGCCAACAGCAGAAGCCAAAACTCCCATAGCTTTCATCATTTCAGAAACAGGTGCCCCATATGTTAAATTAGACATTGCCGTACCTTGATAATTATCCCCTCCGGAGACTATAACGGTATCCGGATTTGCTTCCAGGGCAGCTTTAGCAGCACCTGCCAGCTTTGCCATACCTAAATTTTTGCCGGTTGCGCTGACATCCTCTGCCACATTACCATGAAAATCGTTAAAGGATAATATATCTACAGCCCTGACTTTTCCTGTTTTGGACAGGTCTTTTACATTAATGGATTTTACATTGGGGGTCCTTCCATCCTCGGAACTTGGAATTGCAAGCTCACCCTTTCTAAGCATTTCAAATACCATATCCTTCAAAGGATGGTTGAAATCAAACCCGATAATCTTCCAGTTGTTATTTACAGAAGGAGTAGCTTTACCACCTTTTATTTCCTTGATATATTTGATTATCAAATCACGGATACGGCCTGCATCCTGGAAGTCAACATAGGAATCATAGTATATGTCCTCACTTTTTACCAGACCAAGGCCCAATAATGTACCATAGCGGTAGTTATTAACCGCCAGCTTGTAGACCTGATCATCCTTGATTTCATCTTTACCATTAAACTTCAGATTTTTAATTCTATTTCCAGCCTCTTGTGTTATATCAATGTCATAGCTTACACCTTCAAACATATCGTAATTGTAGCCGCGTATTTCAGGATTGAAGCTTATTGTCACATCACCGGGTTTACTGGTATTATAATAGCTTGCAGACCATTCCATATATTTTTTGAAATTGGCTCCGGTAATATTAACCCCCATCAGGGTATTGGGATACTTGTAGATATTTGCTACATCCTTCTTCTTAAAGTCTCCCTTTACAAGATTCATGTCGTTTTTAAAGGCAGCTGCAGAACTTAACTGAGCCTTTGCATAAAACATCTGGACTTCATTTATCAGGTCAATCAGTGCTGTGTCTTCGACCTGCGCGGTTGGAATTGTTGTAACCGTTGCTGCACCTGTAATATAGTCTACATTCTTTACAAAGTCTTCAGTGATTTGACCGATAACCTGGTTGGCATCTTCCACAGACTGTTTATGGACAAACTCAAATTCACTCAGAATATCTTTATCTTCCTCTACCTGAGCAGTTTCAATATTTTTGGTTGCAACAGCTTCAACCTTCCATGCCTTGCCGGCTTTTTTAACACTGATATCTGCTTTTGCAAGGGCCCATCCATAAGGTCCGGGCTCTATAAGTTTTACACCGTTAACCTCAATATTATCGTATTTTGCATGCTCATGGGCTCCAAAAATCACATCGAACTCGGGGCATGCCTCGGCTATTTCCTTAATTCCGACCTCTCCATATTCTCCCGTGCTTCCTTCGTGAAATGCACCCACCAGAACGTCATACTTGCCATCAAGTTCTTTTATGGTCTTTTTAGCTTCATCTATGGTTTTGGTAAACGTTAAGCCTTTAAAATGTTCGGGAGTGCTTGCTTCCCATCTTGGAATATGAGGGGTGATCAAACCCACAATTGCAACTCTTACTCCTTTTTGGGATATAATGGTATACGGCTTGACATAGCGGCTCCCATCTTCCTTATATATATTTGCAGCCAGCACGTCCCCTTTGAAGGCAGCTATATTTTTGTCCAGGAACTTCTTTTCAAAGTTGAACTCATGGTTCCCCAGTGTCCAGGTATCATACCCCATGGTATTTAATGCCTGAATCATAGGATGTACCGGAAGATCATTAAATAATTCCGCACTGTTATCCTGTACCGTGTCTCCCACATCCATTAAAATTGCATCAGGATTTTTTGCTTTCTCCTGTTTTACCAGTGTTTGAATCTTTGCTAATCCTGCATCCGGGTCAACTTCGTCAACAGCGTAATCGTAAGCGTATATGCGTCCGTGCAAATCAGCTGTTGCCAGAAGTGAGATATTTACAGTATTGCCTGATTCTCCATTATTAACAGCAGGTGTACTTGCTTCAGTTGGTGTACCTGCTTCAGCAGATGAGCCTGCCTCCTCCGGTATTTTTAACTTCTGGCCGACATAAATCAAGCCCGGATTTTCCAATTTATTGTACTCGGCCAGTTGCTCCCAACCTAATCCATACTGTTGTGCAACCTTCCACAATACATCTCCCGACTTGACAGTATAAATACTTTCTGCCATTGTAACACCTGATAAAAGTGTTGTAAGAACTAAAACTACTGCCAGAAAAAGACTCAGTCTTTTGCAGTGCTTCATAAAAACTGCCCCCCTTTTGTATTTAGGAACAGATAAATTATTTACTGTTCCTTAGTTAACCCTATTCCAGATAATTATATTCTTTTTCCCAAATATATACAGTCGAATTTTGTTATTTTAAAGTTAAATTAGAATTAAATAGAGCGGTATACCAGCTTTATCTTACAAAAAAATAACATCGACTAATAATATAATCGATGTTATTTCCCGGCAAATTTTATCTAAAAATTCTTCTAATCTTAGTCATATATAAACCTTACAGCCTTGTGGAACCACTCGGCAGTTACATGTATTTCGTTTGGCCTGCGGTTTTTGTCTACTACATAATTTCCCAGTGAAAGACCATGCCAGCCTCTTCTGTAAATATGCAGCTCAACAGGTATATTGTTGGCTACAAGTGCATTGGCAAACACCAAAGAGTTCTGCACAGGAACACAGTCATCCTCGTAAGTATGCCAGATAAATGAAGGTGGAGTATCTGAACTTACCTGCTTTTCAAGGCTTGTCAGCTCCAGCATTTCCGGATCGGCTGCCTTGTCTCCCAGTAATGCATTGAATGACCCCTGATGAGCCTTTTCCCCATTTTTAATTACCGGATAGGATAATACAAGCTTGTCAGGTTTCATCACATTGCCGTATTCGCCAATGTGGTCGGCAATGAAGGGTTTGTTCCAGAACACACCCACAGAGGCTGCCAGATGCCCTCCGGCAGAAAAACCGCAAACAGTGATATTGCCAGCATCAATGCTGAACCTTTCAGCGTTTTCCCTGATAAATTTTAGCGCTGTCAGCGCCTCACACAAAGCCTGGGGAAAACGTGCAGGGTCACAACTGTACTTGAGAGCAAAAGCACATATTCCTTCTGCTGCAAATTTAAGAGCTATGGGCTCATTCTCCCTGTCAGAGGTGTACTCATAACCACCTCCCGGTAAAACAAGTACCGCAGGACGCTTGCGGTCGGTGTCCACCTCCGGTGTGTTGTCAGGTATATATCCTGCAAGCGTAGCTGTAAAGTCAGATTTTCCTGCTGTATATACTGATAGGTTTTCTTTGAATAATTGCATTCCAGTCATCCTTTCATATTATATTTATAAACTGTCTTTAAATCAAAATATTTAGCCAGTACTTATATAATATAATTCTTAATGGAATTATAGCAAAAGAATTTTACTGATGATATTTTAAAATTCAACGTTTTATGTTTAAATTAAATGCAAAATATAAAAAAGCTTTATCATAAACTTCTGTACAAAGCTTTTTTCATATATTTGATATGGTATAAAATAAAGAACAGCATTGGGTAAATGCTGCCCCTCATAAAGACATCCCTGATTATTTATATTACCTTTCAAGCACTGCTTCTCCTCTGGCGATACCCAGCATTCTGGCAGCCTCAAATAAAGTTTGCCTGTCATATTCCTCCAGCTCTCCCTCCTGATTGGGAGCCAGATTGACTATGAGCACATTGTCCTGTTCAGTCAAATGCCTGTACTTTTCCGATATGAATGCAGGAGGTACAGTGGGTTCCTTTGTGTATTCCGGGTCCCAGAACCAGTTTGACATATTCCTTATACAAATTGTTGCCTCAAAAGGCAGGTAGTATTTTTCTCCGCTATGTATATATATCTTAGGATCTGCTTCCTTTCCGGGCCTGGTGAAATATGGGTCCCACAGTCTGAAATCCGAAGGAAAGTACTTCATTGTGCTGTTTTCCAAGTAATTCATTGGTTGAAATTCCTCGGAAGGAAAACTGATGCTGTCGTATATACCTATTGTATGATTTACTCCCACTGCACAATTAGGTTGAAGTCTCTTTATATGATCATACAGATTATCCATCTCCCATCTGGAACTGGTCTTATCCCAACCGCCGTCAAACCACATTTCAACAATGCTTCCGTATCTGCCGTCCAATAACTCTGTCAGCTGGTTTTTCATATATTTCACATATTTTTTATCATCCTCGTAACAGGGTTCATGTCTATCCCACAGAGAATAATACAAGCCCAGCTGTATCCCATACTTATTACAGGCTCCTGCAACTTCCCCCACAACATCTGTTTTTGAGGTTGAACTTCCTACACTGTAGTCAGTGTATTTGCTGTTCCACAGGGAAAATCCGTCATGATGCTTTGTTACCAGTATTACATAATTCATTCCAGCGTCAAAGGCTGTCTTTATCCACTGATCCGCATTAATTGCAGCCGGTCTGTAGGATTCTGCAGGCAGAGTACCATCTGACCATTCGGTATTATTAAAGGTATTTACCCCAAAATGAATAAACATGCCGTATTTCCTGCCGATTTGAGCCAACTGAATTTCATTGGGTTCCATAGAGGGAATTTGCGTAATCACTTTTGAAATCATGCTATTAATCTTCCTCCTCAGGCGATATTCTATCTGTCAAAGTAAGTTAAGTATATCAAACAGCTTTGGCCTGTCATAGTGACGTTTCATTGGAATTGCTGTCAATTCTTTAGATAGATGTATATCCCAAATGTAAAGCTGAGATAATTACTATTCTGCCGTAGAATTTATCCTGATTAATGCACTGCTGAAATCTCCTGAAAGTTTTACCGGAATTCCGACCTTCATCAATCCGTTTCCTGTCATCAGCAGCTTATCCTCTCCCACTGTTATCCGGTACCTGTATGTAGGTTCAAGTCCGCGTAAATATATCTGATCCTCCTTTTCTCCAAAATTACGCGAGTGATTAAAAGCAAAAACCACACTCTCACACTTATCCGGAGATACATACTGCACTGCTGCTATACTGTCTTCACCGGGAGAATTCAGCCTGTACAGCTCACCTTCCTGGACAATATGCCGTATCTCTTTGTACTGCTTCACAAGTTCTGCTGCCTCATCCATTTGTTCACCGCTCCACTTGTTGAGGTTTCCGCCTATTCCAACAGAACCCGTCATTGAGGAGTGGAACCTGTATGACAAGGGGAGCTGTCTGCCATTCATATAGTTTGGTGACTCGGTAACCCAGCACATCATGGACTTTGGTGCATATACATAACTGAACCCCTCCTGGATGAAGAGCCTGTCAAAGGCATCAGTGTTATCGCTTGGCCAGAATTGGTCGGCATATCTCATGATACCCAGATCTATCCGGCTTCCGCCCCCGGCGCAGGATTCAAAGATAACCCGGGGAAACCTTTTCCGCAGTTCGTTCCAGATTTTATATATACTTTGAATATGTCTTACCCAGATCTCACGCTGCCGGCTCTCAGGCACCTCCATCCAGCCCGGCTCACTAAAAGACCGGTTCATGTCCCATTTTATGAAAGCTATATTGTTCCCGCTTAAAAGCTTTGTCATAAAGTCCAGTATAAAAGCCTGAACCTCTTCCTTGGCAAGATTCAGAACAAACTGATTGCGTCCCATTGTGCCCTCGATTCCGGGGAAATGGTATATCCAGTCAGGATGTGCTCTAAACAGATCACTGTCGGGATTAACCATTTCAGGCTCAACCCATATTCCGAAATCCATACCCAGGGAATTTACGTAGGAAATCAGCGGCTCAAGTCCGTCCGGAAATTTTTCGCGGCTCACCTGCCAGTCACCGAGACCTGCCCTGTCACTGTTCCGTGCACCAAACCAGCCATCGTCTATAACGAAAAGCTCAACTCCTATCTGAGCCGCAAGCTCAGCCAGCCTTTTCTGTTCTTCCACCTTTACATTGAATTCTGTTGCTTCCCAGGAATTGTACAAAACCTTTCTTAATTTATGAGCATTTGCCACCGGCATAATATGGTTCAATTCATATTTGTGCAGATTGCGGCTCATTTGCCCGAACCCGTCTCTTGAAAAACCTCCTGTGAAAACCGGTGTATCAGCTGTTTCTCCTGCTTTCAGCTCCCATTTGAAGTCAAAATCATTTATTCCCCCCACTACGCGGAGATTATTAAAGGAGGTTTTTTCTGCTGTCAGTTTCCAATTCCCGCTCCAGCCCAATGCACCAAACCAAACGGAACCCTGATCCTCGGTAGCAGTACCGTCATCTATTGCAAACCAGGGATTAGCCTTTGAGCCAGTGAAGCCCTGACGGCTTTCCAGAACCTTTTTACCTTCTGTCAGCATGCATTTCCGCAGCTGGGTTTCTCCACCCCACCTGCCTGTGACATGGGTGAGTCTGTAATCTCTATTCTTAGGAATAATCCATACTGCAGACATTAAATTTTCTACAGCTACAGAACTTGTTCCGCTGTTTTCAAGCTTTATATTTCTTTCAATCAAGTCATATTCTTCAATAACCTTGTAAATTAAATAAACCTTTAAATGGTATATGCTGTTGGAGACAGTAATTGTAAGCACATTATCCTGAATCTCATGCCCCGAATAAATCATTTTTAAATCCCTGACTCCATCACTAAAAGTAACCTTCAGACTGGGTTCGGAATAAAAATATCCTCCCCATGGACTGAACTCCTCCCTCTCCTTTTCAACTTCAGGATCAAAACCGGAATGAAATACCTGCTTCATCTGACAGCAGTCAATCGGGTCTACAGTTTCTCCCCAATATAAATTTTGAATTCCTCCACTGGCATTGATACCCATTATGTAAGAGGTATTCTTCATTTCAAGATGAAATATTTTATTCTCTTCAAAATATTCTATAGCCATGATATTGCTCCTTAATTAATCTTTTAGTTAACAGCCTATTGAAAAATATTCAATTAATTTTTAGTATACTTGATTTAACTTACAAGCTATATTCAAAATGGGTTTTCCTTCAAAATTTTTATGAAACAAAATCGGGGAGCATAGCTCCTCGGTGTTATACAGGATAAAGCAACTTATTTATTTTCAGCAATAAATTTGTCAGCCTGCTCTTTTATTGACGCCATTATCTTATCTGCACCGGCAGCTTTCATCTTTTCATTCAGTGTAGGTATACCTGTTTCAGGGTCCATGAAACCTGTTATAATAGGTACTGCATATTGGGTAACCACACTTGAAACCGCAGCTACTTCGTTCTTCAGCTTGGAATCATCAAAGTTGAAGGCCTGTAATACATGTGAAACCTGGTTTTTCCTGGCTGCTTCAAATATAGGATCATAGTTTGAATATACACCTGTAGGATTCAACTGGAACTTTTCATTTCTGAAGAACCATGAAAGCCCGTCAGTGTAGTCAACCTTTGTATTACCTCTGATATATTTAACTTTGTTGTCATCGATCAACTGCCAGTGAGTATCCTTTATTCCATAGCACAATAATTGATTCAGATCCTTATCGGCCCTTGCCAGCTCTGCAAACATCAACAATCGGTCGGCATTCTGTGAAGTTGCATGAATTCCAAGTCCCGAGCCTATATAAGGAGTACCGATCTGTTTTTTACCCAAGGAGGA
>JAQSXC010000140.1 GCA_029266335.1 Eubacterium sp.
CTTTCGTCAGTATACCTTCAGATTTTGCGTAATTCAACATGGATTCAATAACACTCATAAATAAATATCGCCTCTCTTGTATTCTAGTACTCTGTCAACTCTAATATACATTTCAGGGTTGACAGAGCACAAGTACTCCATTCAACTGAAATTATGGAACGTTGTACTATGAATATTTTTATTCAGAGAGAGGGGAAAATAGTACAAGATTATTGGGATTTAATCAGCTTGTCAGGGGCTGTAGTCAAGTGAACAGTTAATATATTTACTCACGAAACTTAAAATGCTCCCGTACTAAATTCTAACAATGTGTTGCACACAAACTAAAAGAGTAAATAGTTGGATTATCAACTACTTACTCTTTTAGTTTTAACTGCGCATCCACATGGCCGGAGCGATGTTAAATAAACAATTTTTTAAGCATCGAAAACTGACTTAGTACTCCCGCATAAAGTTAAGCAATGTGTCGCAAACGAAAACGATCAGAGAAAAGTTTTTTTCAATTTTTGCTATTTATATGCTTAGTTATAAATTCATAGAACATTACTGTATCTTCATTTGTTTTAAAGGCTCTCTTTGGAATAATGCAGGCACTAACTGAACTGATGTAAATAAAAAAGTGCTGATTTAAAGAAACAATCCTCTCGACTCCATTCCAATTAATTTTATTTTCACCATTTTTACTTTGTTCTAAAAGACCTTCCTCGTTGACAATAACACGATGCTTTCCCCATAAGTCTTCATTTTTGCCTTCATCAAGAATTTTAGCGACTCTTTTTAAAATCATCGCCTTAAAGTATTTAGGATAGAAAATAATCCAAACTGCACCAATAACAATAAACACACACATCCAATAAATTAGCGGCAAATCTGCTAATCCAGCAATTAGAAAAGGCACTATTAAAAATATAATTGGTGCAAGGTATCTTTGAATAACCAATGACTTTTTAACTGTATCGGAATTCATCGCATGAAAAATGTTAAAGTCAATGTAATCTTGTTTGTTTAAATCGAATTCAATCTCCATTTTGTCATCCCTTTAGCTGCATTAGCGAAATAATTCGTTCAAGTATCCTATAGATAATATTATCTTTTACATATACATCAAATTTATTATTGCTATATTATGGATGATTATAATTTTCAAATGATACAGACTAAGCTGAAAAACAGTTTTAATACGACTGTACATAAGCTAATTTTACTTTCAAATTAATTAATGGTTGAGAGACCGGATAGGATCATGCACGACTCATTCTTCGTAAACTCTTCTTACCGACTCATGGCACAGAATTGCTTCAATCAGTTCGGCCATCGGTATACTATGAGATATATCAAGAGTAAAGCGTAGTACCATTTCGCCGTCTCTTTCACTGCTCTGAGTTTTTTTTATTACCACCAGTATTAAAAATATTATAACAGTTGCAATTATTGCTCCCGAATAAAAGCCTATTCCTACTGCAATTCCAACACAGGAAACAGCCCAAAGGCTGGCAGCTGTTGTCAGGCCTTTTACGCTTATACCTTCTTTGATTATGGTTCCTGCACCAAGGAAACCAATTCCGCTTATAACCTGAGCCCCGAGTCTGGCCGGATCCACATTTACATGAGATGAATAGTGATAATATATAAACTCTGATGTAATCATTACAAGAGCTGAACCAACACATACAAGTATATGGGTTCTAAGTCCTGCAGGTCTATGTACGTGTTCACGTTCAAAGCCTATGATCCCACCCAGAAGGCAGGCTGCAAGTAATCTGAGAATCATTGCAATATAAAAATCAGCCTGATTGTTTAAAAGATTAATTAACCACATATAAAATCCGCCATTTCTGCCGCTTAAGAACAGCATTTATTGTAGATCGCTGCATTTGCTTTAATTACTGTGTTTTATGATTTTACATTATTATATATCAATACCTGAAATAAATGTACTATATTTTACAGCGAAAAAGGCTATGTAGTTTTTTACGCTACATAGCCTTTTTCGCTTAAGGAAGATTCAATTATAACGCATAGGTTCAGATAAAATTTTTCGACTGAAGAAAAGTATTATTACCTCTGCGTTTCAGCGAGACAAGGCGTTCTCAGGGATACCTTTGTCTCGTAACATTGCATCAGTTTATCTGAACATCTTATTTACTGCACCTGTTACCTTAACTTTGGATCCCTCTAAAAACTCTACAAGCTTGAATTTTATTTTTACAGGGATATCTTCACTGTTATCTGCAGTAGTTATTAACCTGTATTCCTCTTGAGACAGTGAAGTCTTCAAATCCTGCTTAACCGATTCGGGGATTGCTCCATGAGTTGCGTCTATAAAGCACAGAGGCGGAAATAATACACACCACCAGTTGGCGCCGCCGCCATCACCTATTACTACTTTAAGCGCCTGATATTCTCCTGCCGGAAGAGCTATATCCCCATATGTCTTCGTGGGAAAAGAGTAATTTCCCATAGATGCTTTTACGCCATAATTGCTATTATTTTCTTTAATAACACCGGCTGACAGCAGCTCAATATTTTTTAAATTAGTATTAATAATTTCCCTTGTTTCATTAATATCCTTTGAATTAGCCAGCTTGTCCTTCATAAATTCTATAATAGCATCCCGAACCTTTAGCTTTAATGCCTGATCCGGGGCGGAATCACTATTTGCAACAACATGAAGCCTGACAAGGTTTTGTGAAAGTCCTGCATTAACATCCTCTGCGTAAGTGTATGAAATCATCCATGCCCCAAGGATTATCAACAGTAATACTGCTATTGATATTTTAATAATGTTGGACACTTTCTGACCTGTTGTTAACGGCTTTAAATACAAAATTCCCTTACTCATAATTCTCCCCTCCTGCGAAGTCCATCTTGAATTACAATACTTCGCCTTCCCCAATCGATGACTAAATATAATGTTTTGTATCTAATCATTTTATTTAAACCTATTAATTGTCAGGAACAAAGCCTTTGAATAAGATCTATAACGTAGTCTTTGTTATAATGCTCAAATAGAAATAAATAAACAAGTTAGAGTTAAATTTCCTAAGCATTAAAAAATAGGTTTCAATAATAATTATTGTCAGTTATACGTTTTTTTATACCAAGCGTATATTTTTTTAATTTTGAGAAATTAATATTGACTCTTACCTTAGAGGAGGACATATACTCAAATACATGGAAGGAAGCACATGCTATATACGTTAAAAGAAATTAACCGCTTTTTAGCTGATGATGATTTCCACCGCAAAATGATGGAGAGTATACCAGACAAAAATCTGCAGGATATTAACACAACGAAACCCCGGTTGCTCAAACCGGGGTTTCAATCATTAATATATTATTTGGTTTTATATTCATAAGCCGCTCTTATAAAATCTTTAAAGAGAGGGTGAGGCTTATTTGGTCTGGATTTGAATTCCGGATGGAACTGAACTCCCGTAAACCAAGGGTGATCCTTCAGTTCAATTGTTTCAACAAGCTTTCCGCTTGGAGAGAGTCCTGATAAAACCATACCTGCTTTTGTAAATATATCACGGTATTCGTTGTTAAACTCGTATCTGTGTCTGTGCCTTTCATATATGAGTTCATCCTTGTATATCCTGTGAATCATGGTTTCTTCATTTATTTTACACGGATATACACCCAGTCTCATTGTTCCGCCCATTTCATCTATATCACGCTGATCGGGCATAAGATCTATTACCGGGTATGGAGTTTCACCAAATTCTGAACTGTTGGCATCATGAAGTCCTGCAACATTTCTGGCAAATTCCACTACTGCCATTTGCATACCTAGACATATTCCGAAGAATGGAATCTTATTCTCCCTCGCATAATTGGTTGCAAGAATCTTACCTTCAATACCTCTGTCTCCAAAGCCTCCTGGGACCAGGATTCCGTCAACGCCCTTAAGGTAGCTGCTGACCTCCCCGCTTTCAAGCTCCTCTGAATTAACCCATTTTATATCAACTTCAAGATCATTTCCTATTCCACCATGTCTTAAGGACTCTGCAACACTGAGATAAGCGTCATGCAGTTCAACATATTTTCCAACAAGTGCAATAGTCACTGTACTCTTAGGATTTTTCTGTTTGTTAACCATTTCTTCCCACTCGGAAAGGTCAGGCTCATTGCAGGCAAGTCCCAGTCTCTTGCAAACTGTCTTTGCAAGTCCTTCCTTCTCAAGCATCAACGGTACTTCATACAGCACTTCTGCGTCCAGATTCTGAACAACGGCACCGCCCGGAAGATTACAGAAGAATGCTATCTTGTCCTTTAAATCCTGAGAAAGGAATTTTTCAGTTCTGCAAACTATTACATCCGGTTGAATTCCAAGACTTATCAATTCTTTTACACTGTGCTGAGTTGGTTTTGTTTTGAGTTCACCTGATTTACCCAGGAATGGTACCAGGGTAACATGAATGTACATTACATTTTCTCTGCCTATTTCAGTAGATACCTGTCTTATTGCTTCAAGGAACGGAAGACTTTCTATATCTCCGACAGTTCCGCCTATTTCTGTGATTACAACGTCAGTTCTTTCTGATTTGCCTACTCTGTAGATTCTTTCCTTTATTTCATTCGTAATATGAGGGATTACCTGAACTGTGCCCCCGAGGAAGTCACCTTTTCTTTCCTTGCTGATTACCGACCAATAAATTTTTCCTGTGGTAACATTGCTGTTCTTACTTAGATTTTCATCTATGAATCTTTCATAATGTCCCAGGTCCAGGTCTGTCTCAGCCCCATCCTCTGTAACAAATACCTCTCCATGTTGATATGGACTCATTGTGCCAGGGTCAACATTTATATACGGGTCAAACTTTTGAATTGTTACGTGCACACCTCTTGCTTTTAGAAGCCTTCCCAACGATGCCGCCGTTATTCCCTTACCCAATCCGGAAACCACACCACCAGTTACGAAGATATACTTTACTGACATTGTTTTACTCCTCTCGACATGTTCATACGATACTATATATAGAAATGCAAAATTTAATTATATATTTGCTCACACCTTTTAATATTTTATATTTTGACATTACAAAGGTCAATATATAAGTCAGATTTATTTTAAACTAAATTTTACAAATTTCTTTCACTATTTTGGGTTAAATTTTATAGCTATTCTGACAAAATAAGATTTCCTTAACACAAGAAAAGAGGGGACTATCCCCTCTTTATTTTCTATTCAGCTATTTTCTTCTTTATTTCAACCAGTTCAACTTTGTTATTAAAATCCTGTTGTCCCAATGCTTCCAGTAGATTTAAAATTTTATCTTCCATAAAATTTAACCTCCGCATTTTATTATAGCTATAATATATAAAAGCATCAAGTAACTTTTTTAAGATTTCTTTTTTTTAATCTGTTTTCCATCAACATAAAAATTCCCAGGCCGGTTGCCGCCCCCAGAGAATCAAGCATTACATCCGTGGCTTGTCCGCTCCGTCCGGCAATAAAAAGCTGATGTATCTCATCACTGATGGCATACAATACACATATTCCCAACGCCAGAACAAACCTCTTCCCTTTAGATATTCCACTTATTCTTAAAGCATTGGAGCTTAGTATTCCCAGTATAAGGTATGCAGTAAAATGGGCTCCCTTCCTCACTATATGGTTGAAGCCGCTTACTTCCATATTTATTATTTTTTCCATAATCTTTTGCAGCCAATAAGTAATCCCAAGGCTTAACCCATTTGATTGCACAGCCGCCTGTGAGGATAGTTTAAAAATCAAAAGCATCCAGAGAAAAACTGCAGCCCATGACAAGACACCAACAACCTTTTTCATAATTTCGCGTAAAACCTCTTTTGTAATAGAATGTCTAATGTTGCTTCAAATCTCAAGCACCTTTTCTACATAAAAAAACATACGACTTAAATCATATGTTTTAGATTATAACATATTAAATTCAATATTTAAAAATATAGTTGCTTTTAATATACCATTATAAGCTTTGTTGTTTTTTACGAGATTAGTTTTTATAAGCTGGCTTTTTCTTGACCATTAAATATTTACTGATAATTTTAAAAATTATTATAGCGCAGCAAATACCCAGAGTATCCTTTAAAACATCTTCAACCGCTGCACTTACAAGGCCTGAGTTATTTCTTCCAAAGTAGTTCATCTGGTTTATTTCGTCAAATATACATACGGTGAAACAAACCACAAAAACTATAGTCATCCATTTTTTATCTTTAAGTCCCCAAAGCCACAGCATGATTGTAAAAATGCATGCCAGCAGAAAATACATTGTTATATGTGCCAAACTCCTTACCAAATTATCAAATCCGTCAACAATTCTACCGGCATGTTCCGAGTTCTCACCAATAACTCCAAGCTTTTCTGCTATTCCAATAAGGTATTTGGTTACTGCTCTGCTCATATGTCCGGAATTTTCTGCTGTCTGCGACGACATGAACATAATAAAACCCACCCAAATCAATAACAGAGCTATCACTGCAATAATACTTGCCTTTTTATAATTCATTTCGGCTCCTTTAAGCGGCGTATCAATAAACTTTATGAAGCCCTGTTGTCTCCCAATAACACCGGTATTGTCCTGAAAATAATTTTTAAATCGTTTTTAAAATTTCTCTCACGTATGTATTTTAAATCCAATCTGCACATATCTTCAAAACCTATATCATTTCTGCCGCTTACTTGCCACAATCCGGTAATACCAGGCTTCACAGACAACCTCAAATTGTGCCATGCATCATATTTCTGAACTTCTCTGCCGATGGGGGGTCTTGGCCCAACTATGCTCATCTCTCCCTTTATAACATTGAACAGTTGAGGTAATTCGTCAATACTGGTTTTTCTGATTATCTTACCGACTTTTGTTACACGAGGATCATTCCTGATTTTGAACATAAATCCGCTGATTTCGTTCTTATCTTCTACTTCTTCAAACCTTTCTTCAGCATCTGTTACCATTGATCTGAACTTATGCATATAAAAGGGTTTCCCCATAAATCCAATTCTCTTCTGATGAAAAAAAACGGGTCCCCTGGAATCCAATTTTATTATTACAGCCACAATAGAAAAAACAGGCGATAGCAATATTACTGCCGCAAGAGCTGCAACTATATCAAAAAGCCTTTTACATATGCTGTAGACAATCGAAACATTATAGAACATAGCCCTTTGAGCTACAATATATTCTGCATTAAGCTCAATATCCTTCATACCATTCTCTCCCACCTTAAAATATTTCTATGCACCGGATCATCATTATTTATTCCCTCCAAAATATTTTTTGCATTTGTATGGAAAAGTAACCCGGCATCCTCTTTACCCACCCAGTTGGATACGTTTTTATACGCTTCTGAATACCAGTTGGCGTAATCCATTGCACTATGGGCGTTTGAAGCAACCATATCAACGAATTTCATCTGTACCAGTTTCTTGGAGAACTCTTTTATCTTTGGCCCATAAACTCCGACTATACTTGCCGCATCTACCTGAATTAAACATCCGGCCTTTATAAAGGCTACGAAATACTCTATTTTGTTAATAAATGCTCTATTTCTTTCTACATGAGCAATTATTGGAGTAATTTTCTGCATTCTGAATTTCCAAACCAATTCAACACATTTTTGTGGTTGAGCATTGAATGGAAATTCAAAAAGAATAGTTCCTGTTCTATTCAAACTGAGTTTTTTTCTGTTTCTCATAAGAGCGGGGCTATTTGGATTTGCAAATACTTCATACCAAAGATTTATTGTAACGTCATAATCCTGCGCTTTGTACAGCAGTTCCTGAAAGTTCTCGTCAACCCGGTCAAGGCTGAATACTGATTCCTGATAATGCGGTGAGGCTACTACCGTACCTATCCCCAGCCTTTCAGCCTCTTTAATCATTCTTAGTGATTCTGTAATATTTGATGGTCCGTCATCAACTCCATGTATAATATGACTGTGTATATCAATCATAACAACCAATTCCTTTCGATTTCTCTCGTATGCTTTTTTATTTATGCACTGGCTATATACTCATTACTTGCACTTATATCTTTTAAATGCTGTTCTATCAACTTGCCGTCTTTTAGTCTGAGCACCCTGGAACATATGGAAAGTGCGGTATACCTGTGTGTAATAACAATACAGGTTCTTGCCGGTTTCATTTCATGTATGCTTGTCAGGACATGCATTTCAGTATCTCTGTCCAAGGCTGATGTAGCCTCATCTAAAATCAAAATAGGAGCCTTTCTCAATAAAGCCCTTGCTATGGATATTCTCTGAGCCTGGCCTTCCGACAAACCGATTCCATGTTCACCGATTTTTGAATTCATACCTTCCGGCAGTTCGGCAATAAAGCCCATTGCACCAGCATCCCTTGCTGCAGCCTCTATAGCTTCTTTTGTAGCTTCCGGGGAACCCGATTTGATATTTTCCTCAATTGTTCCACTGAATAAGGTATTCCCCTGGGGAACATATGAAATCCAATCACGGGTTTCAGCCGAAACAAAAAATTCTGCATTATCCTTTGTTACCAGTGATATGCTGCCTTTATCGGGTTCCAGTAATGCCAGGAGTGTTCTTATCAGTGTCGTCTTCCCTTCTCCTGAAGGCCCTATCAACCCGATAATTTCACCCGGCTTTATTGTTGCATTCAGCATCTCCAATACAGGCTTGTTTTCCTTATATGCGAAAGTGACACCCTGAAGTTTGATTCCAACCTCCGCTGCTGCCGGAAGTTTATCTGATGCCTTTTCAAGCGGAAGACTTTCTATCTCGATCAATCTCCCCGCAGAAGCTATTGCTGCAATTATTTGGGGAATCATTCTGGCCAGGCCGACAAAGGGTCCCTGCACCTGGGAAACAAGTTGTAAAAAAGCCGTTAAAGTACCAAAGGAAGTAGTTCCCCTGCTCAATTTCATTGCACCCCAGCAAAAAGCCAGAAAATAACCCGTCCAATAGCCAAAACCCAATATTGTACTTGCAAACACACTGGTAACATTTCTTTTCTTAACCCAGCCAAGCCTGACATTATGCAGATCTGAAATATTTCCGACATTTCTTTCCTCAAGCCTGAAGGCCTTTACGATCAGCATATTTTCTATGGACTCCTGCAGAAAGGATCTGTATGCACTTTCCGATTCCTGTACTTTTACCTGAAATCTTTTTATTTTCCTTCCCCATATTCTGCTGAACAGTACTGTAAACGGACCTAAAATAAATGCCAGAACAGCCAGCATGGGTTCATAGTACAGCAAGGTGGAAAATGCAGCTGCCAGCTGCACACACAAAGAAATTATTCCGGGCATGGTATCTACAACTCCGGTTGTTACTGCCCCTACATCACTGGTCAATCTCGTGAGAATATCTCCACTGTGATAACGGGTGACAGATATCCACTCCGTTTTGGTTATTTTTGAAAATAACCGTTTTCTCATATTATTTGACAAAACTTCTGTGGTTCTTACACTTATTATTGAAGAAGCTGCTTTAATTCCAAGATTTATAATTATTAATGTCCCGAACAAACCGGCATAAAGTATTGCCCTTTCCAAACTACCTTTTACAGCACTGTCAATTAAGTTTTTTGATAAGATTGCTGTAGCCACACCTGCCAAAGAAGTAAATATATCGAATAAAACAATGAAAAGCAAACTTGCAGAGACGGTTTTTGCATTACCGGCAATCCATTTTATTTCTTGAAATACTTTTTTATATTCTTTAGTGATATACATGCATCTCCATTTCCAAAAACTAATACCGTATTGGCTCAAAACTTGTACACCAGCATGTCAACTACAATGTTTGAGCAGGTTTAAGATATTTTTTCAGTTTTAAAAAGACCCTGATTGCTTTAATAAAATAATTTCTAAAGGGGATTATATTTATCCAGAAACCAACTAAAAATTTCCACCAGGAGTTCTGACAGCTGAATTGATGATCTTTTCTCTTGATTTCTGTTACTGCAGCAATCAGCTGCTCAGGTTGCAGAGGGCCTTCAATCCACTTCTGAGCATCACCGACAATATAGAAATGTCCTTTCTCTTTTTTTAGCACCCGATGAAGGATATACTCTCCACTTTTTCTTTTTATAAGAACAATGTCCCCTTTTCTGATTGCATCAAAACTCGTCTTGGAAAGCTTCACACTATCCAAATTCTCTCTTAGAAACGGATACATGCTCATTCCTGTGACAGTGATCCAGACATTTGTTCCATCACATAAAATTTCCTTGATAACAGGAAATATATCAGCAGACTTTATTAATTTTATCTCACGCATTTATGTACCAACTCCATTGCTTCTTTATCAGGTCTGCACATAAGATGATATACAGGAACGCTCTTTACCAGCTTTTCAAGGGCAATATAAGCTTTTTTCATTAATTCCTCGTCAAAATACGGAAGGAAGCATCTCGGCATAATCATGGGCAGCGCTTCAAATATCTCCAGCTTTCTTATACTGTTTTCAGGAGCCTGGCTCAATGCTACAATTGCCTTTATGGGAACCTCGGTATTTGCAAATTTGTCCGATGAACCGCTCCATGGAGTCCCACAAAGCAGCGGAATGTCATTATTAAATCTTATGGCAGGGGTATCATCATTAACCACTGTTACAGCGTCACCCAAATATTTTTCCCATAATCCCACATGAGTTGATTTGCCTGTTCCGGAAGGAGCAGTAAATAATAAACCCTTTCCCTCCCATGCAATGGAAGAGGCATGCATGACTATCCCTCCATTGTTCAGCAGATTATTTCTGAAAACTATACCCATCAACATGAAGGAATAGTGGTCCGACCATGTTTTAAGTACTTCCGGAGCATTTTCATCCAATGGGGGTTTAAAACATTTTATATTTGCAATAGTCCAATCCAGATCTGTATCAATATGTGAAAGGATATTTGTCTTTGTTCTGTCAAGGCTGTAAATATGATATCCTTCTTCTTCATTTTCTTTTTTCAGCCACTTTATATTGTCCTCAATAATCATTCTCCCGCTGGGCTTATCAATTGAAGAACACTGATCTATTTCAACAGATATATCCGGATCTTTATTCATGTCACATGTAAAACACTTCATTCTTTCTCTTAGATAAACATTTGCAGATTTTACGTTTATATATGTTCCGGCAACATTATAAGCAAGCATTTTATCACTCCTTGTAAAATAATAATCAACACTGAAGGGATGCCCCTCCAATGTTGATTATTTCTGATCCTTTTAGTCATTAGCAGTTATCAGATTTCCCAAATCATCCAGGCATGACCCTACATTAGGACAACTTCCTGATATTCTTTCCTCTATTCTGAGATTAACGATATCCATTGAAGGCTTTACGTATTTTTTCATTTTTATCACCTCGTTTCATATAAAATTAATAAGTATTAACTTAAGCTGATGTCGTTCCTGCATAATACTTCTTGCCCTTATACTCAATATCTACAGTACAAGCGCCTGTACAATCTGTATGAGCAAGCCTTTCTTCAACCTTTAAATCAACAAACTCCAATTTAGGTGTAATGTATTTTCTCATTCCGTTCACCTCCTAACAGGAACAGATAAAAAATAAATATGCTATCAGCAGCCGTGCCGCTGTTCGACCCGGTGTAAGAATCCGTCCGGTATCTTGTAGTTTGTAACATCTAAACTCATACATTGCCGGCGGCTAAATTTCCAAAACCACAAGTACAATGAGATACAGGACAGGTTCTATGTGGCTATTTTTACTGTTTCGTTCTCTTTCCCCTGTCTGATTTCTATCCGATGTCTTGCACTTTCACAGAGGTAATTCGCAGGCTTTGTAAAACTTCCCGTCTCGGTCAGAAGTCTTCCCGGACAGGATATACAGTCATTTTTCATATCACACTTTTCACAGTCACTGCACTTTGGAACTTGACTGCAACCTTCCTTTAGCAATTCCCACGCATTTACAAAACCAATTTCAAGCGGATTTGCGCTGGGAGTATCCAACAGTCCACAGGGAATCATCCTGCCATCCCAGGTTATCCAAAAACCAGTTTTACCGGATTGGCATCTGAATGCAGAATTTTCAATCATCCTTTGAGTTTTATCAGTTATAATAATTTTATTCTCCATGGAATCTTCATTAATATTAAGTTCCAGCTTGGTATTTCTTGGATACTTTTTTTCTCCATACAGACTGATTCTTTCTTCATATTCCACTATGTCAACCGGAGAAAGCCTGTTCCCCAAAGGATCTGACCAACAGCCTTCTCTTCTTGGTGAGATATAATTTACAACTCCAAGTACATTGGAGTATGTATGAGCTATTTTGTACAACTCCTTATAATCACGATAGTTGCCTTCTACGACTGTCGTCTTGACTTCAAGTCTTATACCTTCTGATTTGAGCGACTCCAGTGCATTCATGGTTTTTACATAACCTTCCCTGCAGCCGGTTACTTTTTCATAGGTTTCGGGACTACCGCCATAGACAGTAACGCTTACCCTGTGCGGAGGTATTTTTCCAAGCCATTTTGCTTTTTCAGGCGTTATCATACTGCCATTTGTAAATATAGTTATATTCAAGCCCATTTCAGTAAGGGCTTCGTATATTTTTTCGAAGTCTTTTCTTAAAAATACTTCTCCGCCTGTCAGAATAAGATAGAAGAGACCTGCATCTCTTGCCTGACGTCCCATCTCGATCCACTGTTCAGCTGTAAGCTCAGCCTCAAAAGCTTTTTTGTCATTTGCAGGACTGCATACATAACACATTTTGCATTTGAAGTTACATCTGGAAGTTAATTCAAAGGAACCGGATAAAGGAAGTCCCTTCTCCATGGACAGTGCTGTAATTTTTTTGTGAAATTCT
>JAQSXC010000349.1 GCA_029266335.1 Eubacterium sp.
TCGTTTTTCAGGTTAACAGAGTAACCATCTTCACCGCACAACACAGTCAGCTGCCTTTCCAGTGTTCTTTTTGTATATGGCAGTTTTTCATTAAGTCTGGCAAGTATTCTGAACTTCCTTATATCCAGTGTGTCAGAGCCTTTTGGGAATATCTTCAGAATAGTCTCCCACCGCTTTATACCGTTTTCAGTGGAATCTGCAACAAACTGGTCTTTCAGTACATCTTCAAGGATGCCCCAAATTGAAAGGAGTTCAGGATTTTCAGCAGCAGCAAGCTCTCTGAATTCTCTGAACTCCGTTAGAAATTCCGGAAGATAGTTTAATATATTTATTTCTCTATCCAAATACATCACCCCTTACAGGTATACAATCCTTATCCAATAGAAAATTCTGTTCCAGCCCGTTTAATTTTGTGTCAGAAATATCAATAATTCCTGCAACATTAAGGAGTTTGGTTTCAATCTGGCTTATCCGGACTATCAAATTATCATTATCTGCCCAGCTTTTACTAAGCTCTTTAAAATAATCATCAATTGTTTTCTCCACGTAGTCCTTAATGTCATTCCAGGTCCAATCCGGTTTGTATGTGATATTTGTTTCAATATTAACTGTTTGTACTCCGACACCTTTTACAGTGACGATATGTCCGATGGGAGCTATCCCCACACCGGTTCCCTGCGTTTCCACAGGATCGATTTGAGTTTGGACATTTGAAATCAGTTCTTCCGAAGGTTTATCAAACTGTGAATTGATAATAACAAGTTTTACTGTACCTCCGCCATTCCATACGGGATATATCTTGACCCCGCCTATACCCTGTATTTCATTGACTTTTTCCTTATAGTCTGTTATATTTCCGCCAAAAGCCTGGGAATCAAGAGTGGCAAAATATCTTTCTCTGATCTGTTCGGTGTCTTCTTCGTCCTCTCCCGGAATAAGTATTTCTGTTGCTTCCGCATAACTCAAACCATCAATATAATTAATAGGAATGAGCGTCCCGAAATTTCTGTTGCCCTCTATACCCGTAGTCTCACACTCAAGTTTGAACTGCCAATCAACTATCTTTTCTATTACTTTATAGTTTAAACTGCCCAGGGAAAATCTGGCACCCATTGGAACATCAATATTAAATACACCTCTGACAATTGCTTTCGAGGCTGCGGCAGGTATGATCCCCCGTTCGGCAGCCCGTTTTATCAGGTACTCTCTGGATGCGGTATCAGCAAATGCTTCGTTCAGTATAACATCAGCTTGAATATACATTTGTGTAAGTTCGGCTGCGGCCGGTGCAAGGGCGTCAAATATTACCGAACCTTCCCGCTTGTCTATTGTATTGGGAATCCGGTCCAGCATCCGCTGCAATATATTTTCATATGTTAAGCTTTCATACATTAATTCCTCACCTCCTTCTCAATTTCAATATCACCTTCGGTTGTTGTCACAGTAAATTTTGCAGTAACTTTCCCTTTACTTCCTGAAAAGGAAAAATCACCTACCCCGGTGATTCTATCGTCTCTGCTCAGAGCCTCTGTTATTTTTCTCTTTATATCGGAATAAACATACGGTACAGGTTGACCAAGCAATTCCACCATTTCTGCACCGTAACTCCAACTATAGATCAGGTAATCATACCTTTCGGTATTAAGAATCTTGTATATAGCCTGTTTCATTGCCTCTCTGCCGTCCAGCAGCCCTGATATCCTTTTTTCCTCTAAATGCATTTTGTAAGTTTTTGTAGGCTGCTGCACCGTTTCAAAATCGGGCTGCAAATCCTCGTCAGCAAAAGGAATCATGTATTCACCACCTTATCCAGTACTATAAATTTTTGACCGCCCTGCATCTGGAGCATTATTACTTCATCTCCTACTACCATACTATTGTGTACCCTGAATTTCTTTTTACCCTTGTAGTGGTGAGTGTGAAGGTTACTTTCTTCTGTGATATGCTCAACCGTCATCTCAAGATCAAAGTCCTTTACGTTATTTGTAAGAATCAACTGGTCTTCATTCAAAGTCAATTTTTGTTCCACAAATATTTTTAAAGGGGAAGTACTCACTACCTTACCGAACAATACCGACATGGGTTTAGAATCATTTACTGCTCCCATTGCAGCAGATTTAATAAGTTCAACCATATTAGGCAATGAACTCACCTCCCCTCAGAGTTAAGTCCATAGTGTGCCGATTGCTGTTGAAAGTATGTCTTACCGACTCAACCAGCATAAAATTTTTCAGGTTTATATCGCCAATTTCCAGGTCAACAACTATAATACTACCGCCCCTTACCCTAAGGTCTCCTGCAACTCCGGAAACAGACAAATTGCGGGTTTTGTGATTATACAGGGAAAGTAATGCATCGGCTTTGGCCTTACCATTTGTGTTTTCATCTATTGATTCGTAGTATTGAAGTACGCCCCAGGCTTCCATACGGTTGGTATCCTCTACCATGTAAATGTTTCGGTTATGCAATTTTTCATTGTTATAGGCTTAATCTTATTGTATGTCTCACCGTCAATTGAAGAGGTGTAGTCAAAGTCTTCAGCTGCATGTTTATCAATAAGCAGTGGAAGTTTCATTGTTTCTATATTTCTCAGTGTCAATTTACCGAAATCATCATAGAGAACATACATTTTCCTGGTGTTCTGAAGAGTAAGGTCCAGAGCCGTTTGAATCATATCAAACAAGGTTTTGTTATCTTCAAGACGCCTTTTTATTACATAGACAGTATTTTCGATAACACCAGTTTTAAGAAAGAAATCTTCTGCAATTTTTTTGACAAGTCCGCTTGCAGTCAGATTTGCGTAATTATAGGTATCCTTATTTTTAAGATACCTCAACTGGTCGTAGGCTGTAACCTTGATAGTCCCGTCCTTGTTTCTCTTTTTTGTAAAAACGTAACCATAAAAAACATCCTTGTCATCCACCTGCACGCGCACAAGGTTACCCTCCTGAAAGCTGATTACATT
>JAQSXC010000010.1 GCA_029266335.1 Eubacterium sp.
AATACATCAATAAAGAGTTACCATTTACAAATTGACAGGTGCTTTTATGAACTGATAAAGCATGACTTTTATATGGAAAATCATAGAATTATCGGAGGGTCAGATCTTTTGGAAATTGAAGTATGTACCGATAGCGAAAATTCTATACTTGAACTTGCTCTTAAAAATCCAAAATTTATACATATCATAGGTCCGCAAAGTCTCCTTGCTCAGCTGAAGGACATGGTTAAGAGCTTGAACAAGCTTTATTAGGGCATTTTATAATTCCAGATTCCTGGTATTATAAAGTACCCCTTAATCTCCTTAAATTACAACCTTCCTGAACATTATGGGTCTTTAACGAATGAGAAAGACTTATGCCTTTGGGGTTTTACAAAACAATTTGTTTACATGCTTTTAAAGATAATATATACTTGTTACATAAATTGAAAAAAATGGTTATAAACTGGCGGAGTTTTATGAAAAAAGCATGGAGCTTTAATAATTTAAGCATATTATTTAAATATCTGTTATCATTTCCTTTATTAGTATTTACGACTATTCTGAAAGAACTCAGCATAGTTCTTCCGCATGAAGATTTTGATTACAAGAATAAAGATAACAAAAGGCTATGCCGTTTCAAATCATATGCTGTGGTTAGTATAATTCTGACAGCTGTTTTTTTGAGCTGTTCCTTCAACACAATATCAAAGCATAGTCTGATTACTTTAGATATTCTTTTCTTTTTTTACATACTTATTCCATTTCTGTATAAAACATATTCCAAGTACTTGCCTTTTGTCAATTAAATAAACTTTACAAAAACCTGACACAGCTATGGATAATTGTATTATTCAGGCTTATTAACCCGTGTTTTTATTAATATTATGTAAAGTATTTATATTTGTAAATCCGGCAAATTGTGATTGCCGGTTGGCTACAAATAAATTGACAAGGAGATGTATTTTATGAAAATTGCAATCATAACAGCAGGCGGACGCGGAGATGTTCAGCCATATATTGCCCTGGGATCAGGCTTGAGAATGGCGGGACACAATGTGCTTATGCCTGCAGCAGAAGAATTTCGTGATATTATTAAGGAAAACGGAATGGAGTATATTCAAACAAACAGTGTCAACCCTCAGGAATTTTTGAGAAGCTTGGAAATGAAAGAGGCCGCCAAAAGCAAAAACAAACTGATATTTCTAAATAAAATGTTTAAGGCATTGGCACCAATGATGGAAGGGATATTTAACGAGACCTGGGAGGCCTGTCAAGGCTGCGATTTGATAATAACTACTATGGGACCAATGGGGGCATATGATAGTGCCGAAAAGCTTGGAATTCCGTGTATTCATACATTACTTATCCCTGCGTGTCCCACATCAGGATTTCAATCCCCCTTTGCACCTGGTTTTTTTAATATTGGTATATATAATAAAATATCTCACAAACTGTTAGAACAAATTGTCTGGCAACCTTTTAGAGCTATAAATAACAGGTGGCGAAAGAATGTTCTGGGCCTGAAATCCTGTGATTTTTGGGGGATATATGATAAGGTTTATGGGGGAGAAGTACCGGTAATAGCAGGATTTAGTCCGTCAATTATCCCCGGACAGAATGATTGGCCCGAATCAGTCAGAATCAGCGGCTATTGGTTCCTTGACCAACCTGAGAACTGGCAGCCGCCGGAAGAACTCAATGCATTCTTAAAAGCTGGGCCTCCGCCGGTATATATAGGCTTTGGGAGTATGGTGGATAAAGAACCTGAACGTATAACTAAAATTGTGATAGAGGCACTGCGGCTCAGCGGACAACGAGGGATTCTTTCTGCGGGTTGGAATGGGTTAGGTGGTGAAGAGCTTCCTGATACAGTTTATAAAGTGGGTTCCATACCTCACTCCTGGCTATTTAAAAGAATGGCAGCAATTGTTCATCATGGCGGAGCGGGAACTACAGCAGCGGCGTTACGTTCTGGAATACCTCAAATAGTTACTCCCTTTTTCTGCGATCAACCATTTTGGGGACAACGAATATTTGAACTCGGAGTTGGACCAAAAGCTGTTCCGTATAGTAGGCTGACCCCTGAGAAGCTGGCAGGATTAATTAATGCCGCTGTTAATAATAAGGAAATAAAAGCTGGAGCAAAAGCATTAGGTGAAAAAATTGATTCTGAAAATGGTGTTAAAAAAGCAGTTGATATTATTCAAGAGTATTTGACAAAGAATAAATATAATTAATGCAAATGCTTATTACTGTTAGTTTACGGTATAAATATCAACCTTTAATAAAACGAAAGCTTTAAGCACTTTGGCCTGTAATTTATAAATCATATTGACATTATCCAACATTGGGTATAGTATATATAACGTATTCAATGTTGGATAATGTGAAAGGACATAAAAATGATAAGAGTATTAATACTTTACTATCTGAATACTAAACCAACTCATGGTTATGAAATTCAAAAGTTTATTAAGTATACACAATTGGACAGTTGGACAAAGATACAATCAGGATCTATATATTACGCTCTCGATAAGCTCGAAAAAGAAGGCATGATAAGCCTTGTAAGAGAAGAAAGCATCGGCTCCAAGGTTCGCAAAATATTTAATATAACCGACGAAGGGACAAAAGAACTGGAACGCTCCATTGCTGAAGAGCTGCAAAAGGATATTCATGATGTGGGTTCTGGTAAATTTATTCTTTATCCATTTTTAAATTGCATGGATAAAGAGCAGATTGCAAATAATGTAAACCTGCACATCAAAAGCTTGAAGGAAAAGAAAGATTATTTTGAAAAGTGGCAAAAAATTAAAATACAGCCGGCTTCTTTGCAGGTTGAGGTTCTTAGCTTTGAAATGATTGTGTCCAGTCTGGATTACCAGATCAAATGGCATACCGCCCTGCTTCAGGAATTGGATGAGTGTCAGCAACTTGGAAGGAAAACAGAGGATTTTATCAGGAAAGTAGATTTTTCAACAGTTAATGAAGAAGAAAATACACAAATTATTCAGCAACAGATGGTAGAAAGGTTGAAGCAGGAGATACTGACCCAGCCTTCAAGTGCAGAGGAAAAGCTGGAAGAACTGATAAAGATACTTAAGAAATAATGTTTTTATAGGTGTTACTTTAACAGTTTTATTTTTTATATAACAAATAAAGGCATTTTTTTAGGTCAACATATCCAAGGTTGGATATGTGCCATCATTCATATATTGATGGCATGAACAAAAAAGCTAAAAAACAATCAAAGTTAAAAGCAAAAAATAATATACTGAAAAGCTAAAAAGCAAAGATATAAAACAGAGATGAATTAAAACAAAAATGAAAGGACAAGTGATTCGTATGAAAATCGTAGTTTTAATGGGCAGTCCCAGAAAGAAAGATAGTCTAAGTGCATGTAAAGTTATTGAAGCAGCAATGAATGAAAGCCAACCGGTGGAGTTTGAATATGTTTTTCTAAAAGACATTGATATAGCAGATTGCAAGGGGTGTGATCAATGCTTTGCAAAGGGTGAACAGTTTTGTCCGATTAAGGATGATATAATACAGCTAAGGCAGAAGCTTATTGCAGCTGATGGCATAATTTTTTCTTCTCCTGTCTATGCATATCAGGTTACAGGCTCTTTTAAACGCTTTGTCGACAGGCTGTCCTTTATGTTTCACAGACCTGAACTTATAGGAAAGCCGGCGCTTACACTTGTTACAACTTTCGGTGGTGGACAGAAACAAGTCACCAAATATTTGACAATGACAGCCAGTGGTTGGGGCTGTAATCTATCGGGATGTATTGAGGTGATAAGTGCATTCTATACCAAGAGTAACAATAAGTTTTATAGCCAGGACTATTTTGACAAAAAAAACAAAGAGCTTAAAATGAAGGCAAAAAGCATGCTGGCAGCAATAGCCGGCAAAAAACTGAAAGTACCGAGTTATTTTGATATATATATGTTTTGTGGCATGAAAAGTAAAACATATATATCTGATGCTGACTTCAGATACTGGCAAAGCAAGGGGTGGCTGGATTCTCGCTATTATTATGAGACCAGGCTTGGCCCGGGGAAAAAATTGTTTGGCAGTACAATGGACACACTTATAAAGATGATGTGGAAGAAGTATCAGACGAATTATGTGAATAATAGTTCAAACTAATGCAGCAAAGATAAAAATAGGTTTGTTCAATATATGCAGAATATATACAGGCTTTTGCCGGCAACTTGCAAATATCATAACCAAGATAGTTATAATTGCACAGTTTGTGAGTTATACATAAAAATTAATTATCCACTATATTAATATATAGTGTATCTGTAGCGGCCCCGGGTGCCGGACCTTTCTTTTCAGGTTCAGTTCCCGGGGTTTTGGTTTATGTACTATAAACTGTTGAGAAAAAGTTCTAAGTAAATTAATAAATATCATATTATAACACTAGTAAGTGGATGTTTTCAGTATAAAATACACAGCCATTCAGCTTGCTTAGCTTGTTGGGAGGAAGGAAAATGGGGAGATACAAATATTTAATATTTATCTTTTTTGTCTTATCTTTAGCTTTATTGGCTTTCGCGGGAACAGGGTGCGGCTCTTCTGAAGAAAAACAGGTTAAGGCTTTGTCGTTGAAGATCGGGCTCATGCCTGCCGTGGATGCTGCTCCGGTATTATTGGCAGAAAAGAAAGGGTACTTCAAGGAACTTGGCCTTAATGTTAGCCAGGAAATATACAATAATGCGCAAGACAGGCAGAGTGCCTTGCAGACTCATTCAATAGACGGTGCAATATCAGATTTGATTGCCGTTGCTGTAAATGTGGCTGCCGGATTTGATATAAGAGCTACTACTATGACAAACAGTGTGTTCCCTGTTCTGACCGGGAAAGGAAGCGAAAGCAAGAAGAACATCAGGGTGGGGATGATGGAAGTCAGCGTTTCCAATTTCCTCATTGATGAGTGGTTAGGAAACAAATACATAGTTGAAAAAGTATTTATAAATGAGATACCTGCAAGGTTGGCAGCTATAGGAAGTGGGCAGCTGGATATGGGACTGTTTCCCGAGCCGGTGGCATCTATGGGAGAGCTGAAAGGTCTTCAAAAGAAAATTTATGCCTCGGCAGATGCGTATTGTCCAGATGTGATTGTTTTTACGGGAAAGGCTCTTAATGAAAAGCAGGAAGCCGTAAAACTGTTCCACAAAGCATATAACAGGGCAGTTGATGATATAAACAATAGTCAGCAGGAAGCAAGAGACATATTAATGGAGAAAATTCCAAATCTGCAGCCTGAGGTCAGGAACAATATGATTCTTCCAAAGTATACAAAAGCGACGCTCCCGGACAACCAGTATATTGATAGGATTATCGGCTGGACAGCCGTAGCCATGAATAAAGACTTGAAGGTCAAGCCGGATGACCTGGTCGAAAGGAAGTTTACAGAATAATGATACAAGTGAAAAATATGGTAATAAAATTCGGAAGTGAAGCTGTATTAAGCAACATAAATCTGGTGCTCCCTGAAAATAAAACCTGTGCAATTATCGGACCCTCAGGCTGTGGAAAGACAACACTGTTGTATACCTTGGCAGGACTTCTTACCCCTTCTGAGGGACAAGTCATAATAAACGGAAAAAATATAAGGAGCATTAGAAAAGATACGGGAGTAATACTACAAAATACCGGGCTGCTTCCATGGAAGACTGCATGGGATAATGTATCTCTGGGGCTTAGCGCCAGAAAACAGGACAGGGTCGCAATTAATCAAAAGGTTGCTTCAATTCTTGATGAACTGGGCATACTGGAGCATAAACATAAATTTCCTGCCCAACTGAGCGGAGGACAAAGGCAAAGAGTAGCTATTGCAAGAACCCTGGTTCTGGAGCCGGATCTTTTACTTATGGATGAGCCGTCTTCAGCACTTGATGCTATAAATAGAGAGCATATTCAAAATATGATTCTCAAAATCTACAAAAAAAAGCCTGCGACACTAGTATTAGTTACCCATAATATTGAAGAGGCAGTTTTTCTTGGAGAGACGATTATTGTGATGAAAAGGTCGGCTGTAAAGCATATTATTGAGAACCCTTTCTTCGGAGACGAGAACATCCGGTTAAAGTCAGACTATTATAAGATCTGCCTGGAGGTAAGGAAATGGCTGAGTGAGGATGATAGCCAATGAAAGCTCTAAACTTGTTAATAAGATGGTTAAGAAGCAAAACATTATATGGTTTTGGTGCAGTACTGATTTTTTGGTATATTATTCATCTTGTCATAAATTCAAATATTATGCCCGGACCCTGCGAAACCTTAATTACATTTATAAAGCTTCTCAATGGAAAGCTTTTGCTGCATGTTACTACAAGTATGATAAGAATAACAGCTGCCGTAATAATTGCTATGAGTATTGGAATCCCGCTGGGTATATGGTTGGGATTGCATAAAAAGGCGGATGACATTATGTCTCCAATTTTATATATTCTTTATCCTATTCCCAAAATAGCTTTTCTGCCTTTGTTTATGATTCTCTTTGGTTTGGGAAACAGCTCAAAGATCATACTTATAATTACAATTATAGTTTTTCAGATAATTCTGGCCGTCAGAGACGGAATTAAAGAAATACCAGCAGAATTATTTTATTCTGTAAAGGCTTTGGGACTAAGCCAGGGACAGACCTGTATTAATTTAATAATACCGGCCGTACTTCCCAAAATAATTTCAGCTTTAAGAGTGAGTACAGGTGTGAGTATTGCTACACTTTTTTTTGGAGAGAATTTCGCAACCACATACGGCATCGGATATTTTATAATGAATTGCTGGGTTATGGCAGATTATGTACAGATGTTTGCAGGAATAACGGCACTCAGCATTATGGGAATAATTATATTTAAATCTATAGATGCACTGGAAAGAAAATTTTGCCCGTGGATATTCCTTGATGGTTCAGATAATAAACATCCTATTGAGAAAACAATTCTATGACTTTCTAATTCAGAGATTCCGGTACATAGTCCAAATGTTATATAGCAAATTACTTCCCGGTTTTGCAGTTGTTTTACATTTATTTTGCCGAAATCTGGTGAATTTCTAAGTTTTTCCACTTATTTATACAAAAAATATTGTTTTTAATAAGTTCATAACGTTGAATAATTATTATTAAAATTATATAATTTCAATAATAGCATTTTATTAGCAGCAGGAATTATTGCACAGGTGTGGGACAGGCATAGCTGTTGGTTTTTATAAGTTTTAAAGAAGCACCTGTTAAGAGGAAAGATTGATTTTTGTATTGCGATTAACATACGGAACCTGGGAGGCATATTTTTAATGTTATTTAAATATATTGACAAATTAGTTACTGTTACTTTATTTGCTGCACTGTGGGTTTTAATGTCTACGGTATTTACATATGCTGAAGAGCCAAATAATGCCACTATTACTGCCAATATTCTTAATCTCCGTGAAGCACCAAACACATCTTCAAAAGTTCTTGGTCAGCTTACCAAAGGGAAACAGCTAAAGGTGATTGACAGTACGGATGGCTGGTACAAGGTAAATGAAAACGGGAAAACAGGTTGGGTATCAGCTGCCTATGTTACATATAATAATTCGCAAAGCAGCGTTACCCAGTCAGGAACAATAACCGGAAATAACGTTAATATAAGAAAGGGGCCGGGATTGGAATACGGTGTTGTTACACAACTGAACAAGACTGCCAGTGTTTCTGTCTTGGAGGTATACGGAAATTGGTATAAAATCAATACTTCCAATGGAATTACGGGTTGGGTAAGCAGCACATACATAAAGGTAAGCTCAACAGGTATAAAAAGTAATTCCTCCGAAGGTGACAAAATGGAATCAGGCGGAAACAGTGTTTCTGTAAAAACTCCTCAAACTGAAGAAGGGAAAACAATTGATTCATCTGCAGGTAATGATACTGAGGCAGGTAAGCCAGGTAATACTGCAACTGATACTGAAACTGTTCCCGGAAAAACAAGCGATTCCCCAACAGAGCCTGCAAATGGAACAGAATTGGAGAGTAATTCTGGCAGTAATTCCGGCAGTAATTCCGGCAGTAATTCCGGCAGTAATTCTGAAGCTCAAACAGGAGTAGCAAATGAAGCGCTGAAAATTGAAATCATAGAATATGCCAGGAGTTTTCTTGGAACTAAATATACTTATGGTGGTACTACACCTGATACCGGCTTTGACTGCTCTGGCTTCACAAAATTTGTTTTTGAAAAGTTTGGTATTGGATTGAACAGGGTAGCAGCTGATCAGGCACTTCAAGGCATAGAAGTCCCCGTAGAAGAGTTGTTGCCCGGAGATCTTATATTTTCAGATACAGACGGAGGTAATAATAATATAACTCATGTGGGGATATACATAGGTGAAGGTTTATTTATAAATGCTACCTCCGGTTCGTCCTCAGGAAAAGTGGTTATATCAGACCTTAACAGCAGTTACTGGCAAAAAGCCTATATGACAGCAAGAAGGGTTATAGAATGTGTCTAGGAACTTGCATGGGCAGCAGGAAAGCCGGATATGCAATCGGCTGGGTAAATAAACATTGAAATGAGGATAATATATGCTATTTATTTTTGGTTGGGGAAAACAAACAGTTAAAAATCACGGTCCGGTTCAAATTTTTCACTGTGACCATTGTAATAATGATAAATATTGGACGCTTTACAGCAGGAGAACCTGGTTTACACTATTCTTTATACCCGTAATTCCTTATCAAACAGAGCATCTGATGTTATGTCCCATATGCAATCATGGAGTTAAACTTGATAATGCGAAGTTTAATGAGTTAAAGCCAATAGCACAGTGTAATTTGGATATGATTAACAAAAAAATTACTCAGGAACAACATAGCGAAATAATGAAAGGCTTAGCTTCCAGCGCAAATAAAAATGTAATTGAGGAGAATAATCTTTCAGGAAAAACTGAAACACAAATTAACTATTTAAAACAAATGAAAGAGATGGAAGAACAAAGAAACGCCGATTCTTAATAGGAAAAATAAAAATACAAGAGTTACCCTGTTGATTAATTGATAAATAACATTAATTTAACAGGGTTTTTATATGCTTATATTAATTTAAGTCTACTTTTAATGTTGATTGTAGGAAAAACTAGAAAAATGGTTAAATATGGCGATAACTACTAAATTTTATCGATTTTTAGCAGATTTTGTTTGCCTCTGCCAATTTTTATGCTATAATCATTACATGTATTAATTATTTGAATAATTTACTATAAGAGTCAGGTAATCTGCTGTTTTTGGATTAATTAACACAAATACTGTTTAAAATCGTATGACTGTTTTAAGTTATACAAATATGCTTTCTTCGGTTCTGATACTAAATATGCTTGGAAATAATAATCAAGAACTTTATGGAGGATAGGGATTAATGGATTAGAAAAGCCATTTGATACTTTTGAAGAAGCTTGGGATTTTTTTGATTAATAAACTTGGTTTCACTAATTAAATTATTGTATCACGAAAAGGTAAACATGCCGAAAGGTATGGACACAAAGCTATGGGTCTACGGTTTTTAAACTATGACTGCCAGGTTGCCGAAAGAGTATGTGTTGAAAAATAAGCTCAACTAGGAGAAGTGTACCCGTTGAGCTTATTTTTATTTATTTAGCAATATAATATGAATTTATTTACTAAAGAAAGGGTGTAAAAAGTTATGTTTGGTTATATTTCCAGTATTAAAGGAAAGTTGCAGCTCACTGCCTTTGGAGTGATGCTTTTATCAATAGCAGGTATTGCTGTAAGCTTTCTTAAAGCTTCAACCGTATTAATATTAATAATTTTTTTGGTACTTATAGCAGTTTCAATTTCTAATTTGCTCGTTGCACGAAAGCTGAGTTTATTCAAAAAAGATATAGCAAATGCTCTTCAGTCCATTGAGAAAGAAAATTACAGTTTTAACAGTACGTATAGTAATAATGATGAACTGGGTTTGGCAATAAGTTATATTAACAAAGCTCGTCAAGGTGTTAAGCCGCAGGCAGTTGTAAGCAGTCAGAAAAAAGTAGAAAGCAAGGTATCCTTTGATTCAAACTTGTTGGAATCGATACATGAAATTACAAAATCAATGGAACAGGTTGCTTCAACTATTAATGAAATTGCTCAGGGAAGCTCTGAACAATGCAATACAATACATGAAACAATCGAAGTAATTCAAATGGTTGTCCAATCGCTGGACGAAGTGGCAAGAATAACAGATATTATGTCTAAAGCAGCAAATGAATGTGTTAGTATGGTTAATAAAAGTACAGGTATTATGGACACTCTGACGGACAATACAAAAAATACTGTCAGTACATCAGATGAAGTTAATACCGCTATGAAAAAAATGAATGAAAAATCCACTCAAATGAACAGTATCCTTTCAGTAATCAGTGGTATAGCGTCACAGACAAATCTTCTGGCTCTTAATGCCGCAATCGAAGCTGCCAGAGCAGGTGAAGCAGGAAGAGGCTTCGCAGTGGTATCGGAAGAAATAAAAAAATTATCCGAGCAGACAACAAAAGCAACAAAAGATATTTCACGTATTTTATCTGAAACAATCAATGAAACCGGAACTGCAACCGAAAAAATGTCAGGTATGAATGAAATAATTAAGGAACAGGACAATCTCATATCTGAAATAGGTGAAATTCTGAATAAGGTTACTTTAAATACTTCAAATATTAATAGTAAAATAAGCAATTTAAATTCTACATTAAAGGAAGTTAATTTTGCTGCAGAAGAAATGCAGCAACAGTCAACTATGATTTTGGAAATATCGGATAGTAATGCTGCCGCAATAGAAGAGCTTTCAGCAGCAAGCCAGGAACAATCAAGTTCACTAGACTCGGTATATAATCAGCTTAATGAAATATATAACCAATAGAATCAAATTATAATTGCGTTTTTAATTAGACCCCGGCGCTTTCCCATAAAGGAAGGTTATACAGCCGGGGTTTTCCATGTAATTTAACAACAATATCATTTAAGAAATTGATGAGTTTTACCCATTTTATAAGCAAGCATTATTATGCTTTTTTCCTCCGCGGTCATCTGCCTGGAATACATTTTCTCAAATTGTGCAATAAGAGCATTGATATCAATTTCTCTTCTGGGCTGTCTCGGTTTGATAATAAGACCTGATGGGTCATAATGTTTTGGCTGCATAAAGGAATTATATATTTTTTTGAATATTTCTGCAGTGTAAAATGCATCTCCGAAAGCATTATGAAATTGATGCTTGATTGGTATGTTCAGCGCTTCTACAGCATGCTGGAGCCGGAGAAGGTTTCCAGGGTCAAAGTTGAAGTAAAGCGAAACATAGGGCTGGATATTGATATATCTTGTGGGTAGGAATTTACTGCTTAAATGATGGTTTTCCACATTTCTGAACAATTCCTTTATATCTGAGACCCCCCAAACGCAAAATATGGAGTCGGTCCTGGAAACAAATTCGGAAAAGGTGCTGTAAATCTCAGGGAACTGCTCTTCGGATTGAAGCTGCCCGGTTGTAATACCTGTCAATTCCGTTATGAAAGGATTTACCCGGCTGTAAAATATCGGTTTAATATATCGGTTAAAAGTTTCAATGATATTTAATTCCGAATCAAGTTTTACTGCACCGATTTGAATGATTTCAAATGGTGCCCTGGCACTTTTGCCGACTGGTTGCAGAGAAGAGAAGTCTTGATTTAGTTCAAGATCAAATACTATATAGTTCATATAAAGCTCCTTGTTGTATTAATTACCCATATGTACCAAACGTTATGTACCAAGCCGTATGCACTAACCTCAAAGCTTGCCGGGGAGGACTGATATAAAATATAATGCATTTCGTACTTACTATTTATTATGTCTACGGTATGGATTTTAATAAAAAATATAAGCTTTTTTCTTTTATTATTGACATCCTGAACAGGTTGGCATATAATGTTAGTAACAAAATGATAATAACATAAAAATAATATCAAATAAATAATATCAAATAAATAATAACACATAATACATAATATTAATATGTAACCGATTAAAATTGATGAGGGTGGTATTATGAAATTAAATAAAATAGTAAATTCCCATGGACAGACTGAGGAGGAATTTCTTCAAGCATATAACCCAAACAAGTATGACAGGCCGTCTGTTACTGTGGATATGCTGGTTTTTACAGTAACGGACGAGGAAAAGAAAAACTACAGGACACTTCCGGAGAAAGAGCTCAGGCTTTTAATGATTAAAAGGGCTGATCATCCTTTTATTGGTCAGTGGGCTCTTCCCGGCGGATTTGTTAAAATGGATGAAAGCCTTGGTGAGGCGGCAATCAGAGAGCTGAAAGAGGAGACCAATATTGAAAATATTTATATGGAGCAGCTGTATACCTGGGGTGATGCCGGAAGAGATCCCAGGACGAGAATAATCAGCACTTCATATATGGCATTGGCGGACAGCAGTAATTTTCTGGTAATTGCAAATGATGATGCTAGTGATGCAAAATGGTTCTCAGTCAAATGCAAGCTGTTTCAGGAACAAAAGACTTTGACCGGGAATGGATACAAACTTTGCAAAATGTTTAACTTAACACTATCCAATGAGGGAGAAGAGGAACTAAGTGCAGTAATAAAAAAAGTAAAAGTTGTGGAAGGTCGGGCCTGCAGAACTTATTATGAAATTAGTGAATGCAATAACATAGCTTTTGATCATGCCAAAATAATTGCTTATGCAATAGAAAGGCTCAGAACCAAGATCGAATACACGGATATTGCTTTTAATCTCATGCCTGAGCTGTTCACACTTACACAGCTGCAGCAGGTATATGAGATAATTCTGGATACAGAGCTGCTCAAGGCAAATTTCAGAAGGAAGACAGCTCATATGGTTACGGAAACAAATGAATTTACAAAGGATGCAGGGCATAGACCATCCAAGTTATACAGGTTTAATTCCAATTGGCAGAAGGAGAATGAATAAGGAGGCTGTAAAATATGAAATTTGATAATGTTGAAAACTTCATTATAAATAGTGGGAAAATACTGAACGAGTTATATGATATGTTCAGAAATACCCAAACCGCAGAATTGAAAAAGTTACCTTCAAGCAATACAGTACTTGTAATTGTTGATATGATTAACGGCTTTGCAAGGGAAGGTGCTTTAATGAGCAGCAGAGTTGAGGGGTTGATACCTGAGCTTGTCAGGCTGTCAGAAAAATGCGGTAAGCTTGGAATTGCCAAAATTGCCTTTGCTGACAGCCATACCGAAGAATCTCCCGAGTTTGGAGCCTATCCGGTCCATTGCCTACAGGGTACCTGGGAAGCAGAAATGGTGGAGGAGCTGAAAAATACAGGTGGCTACAAACTTATAACAAAGAACTCTACCAATGGCTTTTTAGAGAAGGAATTTCAAAACTGGCTTAGTGAGAATGCTAATATCGATACATTTATTGTCACCGGAGATTGTACCGATATCTGTGTTCAACAGTTCGCAACAACACTTAAAACCTGGTTTAACATGCAAAACAGAGCTTCAAGAATTATTGTTCCTGTCAATGCTGTTGAAACTTATGATTTAGGTGTTCACAACGGAGAACTGGTGAATCTCATGGCATTATATAATATGCACATAAACGGAGTGGAGATTGTGGGTGCTCTGGAATAAAGCAGACTATGGTTAAAAATGCTGTATATTTGCTTTTAATAAATCTAATAAACTGGGAGTTGATTTTATGAATAATATGAATTTGACAATGCTGACAGATTTTTATGAAATAACTATGGCCAACGGATACTTTAATAACGGCTGGAAGGATAAGATCGCGTATTTTGATATGTTTTTCAGAAAGGTACCCGATAACGGAGGATTTGCCATAATGGCAGGAGTAGAACAGGTCATTCAGTATTTGAAAAATCTTGAGTTCAATAAGGATGACATAGATTACTTAAGAAATAGAAACCAATTTAGCGAAGAGTTCCTTGATTATCTCAGGAATTTTAAATTCAGTTGTGACGTTTGGGCTGTGCCCGAAGGAACACCGATATTTCCTAACGAGCCGGTTGTAATTGTACGAGGCCCTGTAATAGAAGCACAGTTTATTGAGACTATGATTTTATTAACCATCAATCATCAAAGCCTTATTGCAACCAAATCCAACAGAATAGTGCGGGCGGCTCAAGGCAGAGCCGTTATGGAGTTTGGCTCCAGAAGAGCTCAGGGGTATGATGGTGCAATTTTCGGAGCACGAGCTGCTTATATTGGAGGTTGTGTGGGTACTGCATGTACTATTGCAGAAAAGGAATTCAATATCCCCGCAATCGGTACAATGGCGCACAGCTGGATTCAGATGTTCCCGGATGAACTGGAGGCCTTCAAAAGTTATGCCAGAACCTACCCCGATAACTGTACACTTCTGGTAGATACCTATAATGTCTTGAAATCGGGGGTGCCAAATGCAATTAAGGCATTTAAGGAAGAGGTTGTTCCTAGAGGCTTCAGACCGAAGGGCATACGCATAGACAGCGGAGACATAACCTATTTGTCAAAGGCTGCCAGAAAAATGCTGGATGAAGCAGGTTTTCAAGACTGCGGCATCGTTGCCTCCAACTCACTGGATGAATTTATTATCCGTGATATATTGACACAGGGTGCGCAGGTTGACCTTTTTGGTGTTGGAGAGAGATTGATTACCTCCAGGTCAGAGCCGGTATTCGGAGGGGTTTACAAACTGGTGGCTGTTGAAGAAAACGGTAAAATAGTACCTAAAATCAAATTGAGTGAAAATGTCGGAAAAGTTACAAATCCGGGATTTAAGCAGATATACAGGCTTTATGACAGGGAGAGCAAAAAGGCCATTGCAGATGTAATTACCGCAAATGATGAGGTTATTGATGAGGATAAGCCTTATGAAATATTTGATCCCGAATATACCTGGAAAAGAAAAGTACTAACCGGTTTCAGTGCTCAAAAGCTTTTGGTACAGATATTTGACAGGGGACAATGTGTATATGAAAGCCCCAGTACTCAGCAAATAAAGGAATTCTGCAAAAATCAGGTGGATAACCTTTGGGATGAGGTAAAAAGGTTTGAAAATCCTCACAAATATTATGTGGATTTGTCAAAAAAGTTATGGGATATAAAACAGGGGCTTTTGCAGAGCTATTCGGTAAGATAAATAAGCTGCTTAATCGGAGCTTAAAAAAATATGTTATTGACAGTTTTAGTGAATAGTTTCGGACACACCTACACAAACTTTCCGGCAAATATTGATTAAATTTATCACAGGTTACAAATTTGATGATTTATGATAAAATTTGGTATAAATCTGATTGTTTGGAGGTGGAGTTTGTGTTAGAGGTCAATAACCTGAAAAGTATTCTTACCCGGCAAAAAGAAATCGTTACAAACCTTGAAAGTGAAATATCAAAAATCGAAGCAACTGATCTCTTGAATGAAAATCAAAACCTAAATAAAGAACTTGAACGGTACAAGGAATTATTTGAAAAAGAGAAAGCCAATAGCCTGTTAGTGACGGAAGAGAATAAAAAACTCAGGAATGCCATTTATGAACAGCTCTATAGTGAAAAACTTCAAATTCTTAACTTGGTTAATAAAAAATTAGATGTTTATTATAATTCCAATATTGAAGGTGAAATCAACAGGTTAAAAGCTTATGAAATTGCTGTAAAAAGCCGTATTGACAATATGACCGGGCTTTTAGAGGCTAACAGGGTAAATGTTCAGGATGAAATGTACTTTAGAATTTCAGAGTTGAGCAAACTTCTTGAGGAGAGGCTGAAACAAGCCCGGGAAGAAATATTAAGAAATTCTGAAGCTTTTAACGAAAACAGAAATGCCGAATACCATAAATTAAGGCAGGAGCAGCTTTCGGAAGAAGAGATAAAAGGCAGAATAAAACAGAACAATATTGAGGCTTTTATCGGACTCAACATTATAAATAAACTTGGAGTGCTATTACTTATAATTGGTGTTATAACAGCAGCCCAGTTTGCATATTTCAGATTGCCGGACCTCCTGAAATGTATTTTCATATTTGTATTAGGAATTTTGATGGTGCTTGCAGGTGAACTTTTAAATAAAAGAAAACCAAATGTTTTCTCATTGGGAATAACCAGCGGAGGTATTGCAATCCTGTATGTGGCGCTGGCTCTCAGCTATTTTAACTTCGGTGTCCTCGGTATGTTTCCGGCACTGGGGCTGTGTATTCTTATAACTGCAGCTGCCTTTGTCCTTTCTCAACGATATGATTCACAGACAATTTCGGTGTTTGCCCTGGTGGGCGGATACCTGCCCATACTTTCCGTTTCGGGGAGCATGGCGATGATTTACAGTGCAATGATTTACTTTATAGTGCTTAACGTTTTAGCATTAATAATATCGGTTAACAAAAGATGGATTGTAACAGCTTACGTTGGCTTCTGGCTGAATGTTGCCGGATCGGTTTACATCCTGCTGATTTTGTTTAACGAAAGGACAAGCGATGCTTTATTTTCAGTAGATGATTTAATAGCAATTTTCTATATTGTTTTGGCATTTATAATCTATACACTGATTCCTATTGTCGGAACCTACAGAAAAAAACTTGCCTTCAGAAATTCAGATATTGTCTTGCTGGCTTTAAATACAGTCTTAAGCAGTCTTTTACTATACTCTGTTTTCTATATCGTGGCTCTCGAAGATTACACAGGAATTCTGGCAGTTGCCTTTGCGGCTGTTTATATTTCTATGGGACGTTTTATTGAAAGCTTTATGGAAAAAGAACGTAAGGTCAGAGCTTTATTTTATATCACTGGCCTGACATTTGTTGCTCTGGTAATACCGTTCCAATTTGATAAAATGTGGTTTTCGCTGGGATGGCTGATTGAAGGTGTTGTACTTCTTTCTTACGGAATTGTGAAAGAGATAAGAAGCTTTAAGAGAGCAGGTGCAATAATTTCACTTCTTTGCCTGGCAGCATTTCTGCTCATTGATGTCCTGTATTTTGAGGATTCAATATTTACCTGTAAATATCTGGCCATAACTGCAGGCAGTATGGTGGTTTTAGGTTCATTAATTTATAAAAATAATTTGGCATCAAAGCTTGCAAAATTGTTTAAGTATATTGCGGTTTTAAATATATGGTTCTTTTCTTTATATATCATTGAGACTGAATTGAGAAGCTATTTGTCAGAGTTGTTATTAAGAAGCAGTTTCAGTCCGGAATATCTTATCTACTCTGCTATGATTCTTATTAGTTTTACATTTGCATATCTCATACCAAGGATTAAAGTTCTGATTGACAGAGTTTTAAAAATCACATCCTCAATAATTTATATTATAGGAATATTTGCATTATTTTTGTTAAATTTCAATTCTCCCGTTAAAGATGGTAATCTAAGCGATGTTCCTTTGGTTATAAGTGTTGTAGGAACTATTGAACTGGCAGTAATAACTCTGCTGTCACTGGCGGTTGTCAGGGAGTTGGTATTGAATCTGCTTGCAGATAAAAAGCTTGGAATAGAATGGTATCCTCTTATTATTTCTTTTTATTTTGTTATTATACTGACTCAAAATCTTATAACTCAATATAATCTGGAATTTAATAATGCAGTGATAAGTATTGTGTATATTGTGACCGCTCTGGGATGGATTACCTTCGGCTTTATAAAGAGATATGTATTTATAAGAAGGTTTGGCCTGGGCTTATGCATCCTGTCAGTAGCAAAACTATTCTTAATAGATCTCTCATTCCTCACTCAAGGCTATAGGATAGTGTCATATTTTATTTTTGGTTTGACACTGATTGCAATATCCTTTGTTTATCAATATTTCAGTAAAAAAATAAATATAATTGGCGGGGTAATGCCGGATGAAAATAAAAGTAACAGTTAGTTTTGCAGTATTGTTTTTATTTTGTTTTACATATATTTATGCTGCCGATTTCAAGTATAGCGCCGGGATTGTAAATGAGGGAGATAAAAAGTATAAGGCTGTAAGACTTACTGCTCATGTTTATAATAATATATCTGAAAATATGTCAGATCTGGCCATATTAGATAAACAGAATGAGCAGGTACCATACTTTATAAACAGTTTTATTGAAAGTGAAATTGAAACCAAAAGGGCTTATGAACTTAAACAAATCAATTCATTTATTAAAGATGATTACTATTACTATGACTATACGCTGAAAACTCCGGTAACAGAAGATGTTGCTGCCACATCCATTGGAGTTCATACCGGTAACACCGGCTTTGCAAAGAAGGTTGAGCTGTTGGGAAGCTATGACAATATCAACTGGGAAAAAGTTCAGGAGGATACTTTATATAATGTTGACGGCAGCAGCAGGCTTGAAATAAGCTTTGACGGCACAAAGAAGTATACCTGCTACCGTTTCAGGATATTTAACAATCTTGAGAAGGTAGAATTTACTTCAGTTTCATTAAATTACAACAATGTAATACAAAAAAGAGACTATTTTATTGAAACCATTTCACCTGAATATGCCGTTGAGGAGCAGGGAAACGTGACGGTTGTCAGGGTTAAGGGCTTAAAGAATCTGAGGCTTAATAATATAACTGTCAAAACCGACAGCATATTCAAGAGGAATGTTACCTTTAACAATGCTGCTTATAAAATGCTTTACTATCTTGAATTCAAAAATATCAGGTATAAAGATTTGACCATACCGCTTGATTTCCAAAGAGTTGAGGCGGATGACGCAGAAATTAAAATAGAAAACAATGATGATAAACCAATAAAAATAACAGGTATTGAGGTTGAATATACTGTTTATGAACTGGTTTTCGAGGATTCTAAAGCAGGCGGATATTTTTTGAAATATGGCAATGAGGAACTGAAGACCCCAAAAAGCTATGATATATCAAATTACAAGGAGCAAATTTTAAACGAGGGTTACGATAAATTAAACTTAACGATAAACAAAACCCAGAACAGTTCTGTTAGCCCTAAAACATCGACAGTTAATTACAAGCTGATATTTAATATTACAATTTTGATGGTGGCAGTAATTATGGGTGTTATTATATTAAAGAAACTGAAAAAGTAGAAAGTTGTAGTGATTAAAATTAACTATCGATTGCTGCCAGTCTGAAGAAATAATAGAGATTATTTTGAAAGATTTCGCCGGCACTCGTCTCTTCTCAAGTATATCTAAGAATTGTAGCCGCTAGTGGTTCATGGAGGTTGATATGAAAAAAATTTTAGTAGTTGATGATGAGCCATCATTACGAGATCTTGTAGAACTCATTTTAAAACGGGAAAAGTATGAAGTAGCCACTGCTGTTGACGGAAAAACTGCATTGGCACTGGCTGATTCCTTTAAGCCCGACCTGATTTTATTGGATATAATGCTGCCTGACATGAGTGGTCATGAGGTATGCAAAAAGTTAAACATACATAGGAGAATACCTACAATAATGGTTACTGCAAAACATGAAACCATAGACAAGGTTTTGGGTTTGGAGCTGGGAGCAGATGATTATGTAACAAAACCCTTTGAGATAATGGAGTTGATGGCCAGAATAAAAGCCTTACTTAGAAGGTCAAACAGTGAGGAAGAGCTGGAAGAAGTTACTCATCAGGGGTTAAAAATTAATTTTACCAACATGGCGGTAAATAGGGAGGATAGGGAGATTGTTCTTACAGCGAAAGAGTTTCAGCTTTTGGAACTGATGGCCAGAAACATGAAGAAAACCTTCAGCCGGGATGAACTTCTTCAAAAGGTTTGGGGTTATGATTACATGGGGGACAGCCGTGTTGTAGACATTTGCATAGCCCGGTTGAGAAAAAAGATTGAAGAGGACAGCGCTTGCCCTGTACATATAGTAACAGTTTTTGGCTTGGGATACCGCTTCGGAGGAGGGCAAGTCTGATAGAAACAGAAAATTTCTGGAAACTTGGTCGGAAATGGAGAGAAATATGAAATTTAGTACGAGGATGGTTCTGTATTATTCCTTGACTTCTGTGGTGGTGCTGCTTATTGTTGGAGCCGTTGCTATTAAAAGTATTGAGACCTATTGGATAAATAAAGTAGATCAACAGTTGACAGAGCAAAACAGTACTGTAAAGGATTATATAAAACAGGTATTTCTTTTTGAAAAAAATAGTACAAAGGAGTTGAACGAACAGAATGCAAAAATGGTAGCTGCCAATTTAAGTTCCGGAATCGGACAGCTTCTCATATATAATAATGATTTACAGCTTCTAAGCGGTTTAGTTGATGTTTTTGAGCACCCTGATTTTAATATGAAGGATTTCCAAAGCCGGGTTCTGCTGCCTGCACGACAAGGAAATACAGTTAATTATATACAAAATAACATATATTACTTAGCTTCACCTGTTGAAATGAATGATAAAATGCTAGGTATTTTAGTATTAAATTACAAGCTTGATTTATTGAATCTGATTTTAAACAAGGTAGTTGTAATTTTATGTATCGGAGCAGCTGTGTTCTTCCTTATTATTATTATTATGAGTATTTTCATCTCCCGCAGACTGGTTGTTCCCATTAACAAGCTTGTCACGACTACAGAAAAATACGCAAAAAGAGATTTTGAAATTGTAAATATTGACCGTAAGGATGAATTAGGTCGATTAAGCAGGAGTATAAATGATATGGGTATGCAGCTTAAAGAGCATATAGACAGGCAAAAGCAATTTGTGTCAAACGTATCACACGAACTGAGGACTCCATTGGCAGCAATCAAAGGATATTCTGAATATTTGGCAGATGAAGTAATGGGAGATCCAAGCCTTGACAAAGTCATATATCACTTGAATAATGAGACTTCAAGGCTGACAAATATGGTGAATGATTTGCTGCAGATGTCACGTCTGGATTCTTTTAACGAGATATTTACATTTAAAAAAATAAATTTTTCTATCCTTTTAAGTGAGACTGTAGAAAAGCTGAGAGATAGAGCCGAAAGTCAAGGGATTGAATTTTCCTGTGATATATATCCCAACCTTTTTGTAAAAGGGGATAGGGACAAGCTGGTTCAGGTGCTGGTTAATGTACTGGATAATTCTATCAAATATTCACCAGAGAAAACACCAGTTAAAATAAATCTTTCTGCAGACAGTAAGAACTCTATAGTAACTATTACAGATGAAGGCATGGGAATTCCCGGAGAAGACCTTAATAAGGTTTTTGAACGTTTTTACCGGGCATCAAATGTAAACGGAATAGCAGGAACAGGCCTGGGACTAGCCATATGTAAAGAAATTATCGAAAAACATCATGGTCAGATTACCATGAATAATGCTGAAAGCGGAGGTACAGAAGTTACAATGCTATTGCCTTTAACTGCATAACGCTATCTTTGTAAAAGCAGTATATTGTTACAAGTTTGATACAACTTTGAATTAGAAGAGAAATAAGCCCAATATATAATGATACCTATAAGGAAGCAAAGTAGAGAGATGAATAAAGGGGGCTTAAAAATGATGAGTGTATTTTGTGGTAAGAAAAGATTTTGGGTTAGCCTGGTATTGATATTTTTAATTTTTATTAGTTTATTAAGCGGCTGTGGGAAATCATCAGACACATCATATACTGCAGAAGCCACAACCACAGGTGTTGATGATGGCAGTGTAAACGGGCTTACAGGCAAATCTGAAGATGTTTATTCAATCGATGAAAATTCTGGCAATACAAGAGGCAATGAAATGTTGGATAGCGAGGAAGCAGAACAAGAAAATAAAGTTAAGATTCAGGAAGCAAATGGCCAAAATAACGGTACATATTTTAAAAACTATGGGGTTAATCCCTTTAATGATACTCAGGATAAACCGTTGTCTACGTTTGCACTTGATGTGGATACTGCTTCATATACTATTGCCAGGAAGTACATTAATTCAGGTTCACTTCCTCCCAAAGATGCCGTAAGAGTAGAAGAGTTCGTAAATTATTTCAGGCGGGATTATCCTGTTACTGAAAGAGATACGTTTTCAATTTATACTGAAATGGCTCCTTCAGCTTTCAACAGAGGTTATCACATTCTGGAGATTGGCATACAGGGCAAGAGAATTGCAGTTTCAAATATAAAGAAAACAGCTTTAACTTTTGTTATAGATGTTTCAGGTTCTATGGATATGGATAACAGACTTACACTTGTTAAGAAGAGCCTGAAAATATTGGTGGATCAGATGGGTGAAAACGATAAAATAGGAATAGTGGTCTATGGTACTAATGGAAGAAAACTGCTGGAGCCAACTGCTGGGAGTAATAAGCATCGGATATTGAATTCAATTGACCAACTGGAACCCGAAGGCTCCACCAATGCTGCAGAAGGCCTGGTATTAGGTTATGATATGGCCTACAACTCCTTTATAAATGAGGGAAATAACAGAATTATTCTATGTACCGACGGGGTAGCTAATCAGGGTATTACAAATGCAGAGGATATTTTAAAGATGGTGGAGGATTATAAATCCAAGGGAATAACGCTGACAACCCTTGGATTCGGTATGGATAATTTTAACGACATTTTTCTGGAAACGCTAGCCGACAAAGGAGACGGAAATTATGCGTATATTGATACTACGGATGAAGCTAAAAAAGTATTTATAGACCAATTAGCCGGTACACTGGAAGTCATTGCGAAGGATACCAAAGCTCAGATAGAATTTGACAAGGAAAGTGTGGAAAGTTATAGGCTCATAGGATATGAAAACAGAGCATTGAAGGATAAGGATTTTAAAAACAATAGTGTTGATGCAGGAGAAATCGGTGCAGGTCATGCAGTAACCGCATTATATGAAGTGAAGCTAAAAAACTCTGTTGGAGAACATGTCGGAGTTGTAAAATTAAGATATAAGAACCCCGAAACAGCTAAGGTAACTGAAATAAGTAAAAACATTAAATCTTCTTTGATCTGCGACAGCTTTTACAATGCAACTCCAAGATTCAGGTTTATTGCAATGGTTGCACAGGCAGCAGAAATCTTGAAAGGAAGTCCGTGGGCCAGTAATACAAGTTTACAGGATGTATATGATATTCTTAAGGATGATTTGGGTAATCTGGATTTAAAGAATGAGGATTCCGAGTTTATAGATTTAATTAAGAGAGCTATCGAGTTGAAAACGAGAAATTAAGTGCGAATATAATTTTTATTATTTGAATTGGCGAAGCTTTCACCCCAGGTTGCCGATAGGATTAAAATAGTGTATGTACCCGGGCCCAAAGCAGATCATGGTGATGTTTTCAGAAGGAAGGATGAGTGGTGGGCGGAAATGCTTAACGGTTGGCTGGGTTAAACTTGATTTCTGTAACTACTTGGAGGCATAAGTGGTCATACCTTTACCAAAAATTAATAGGATATCCAACCAAAGGCTATTGAAAACATCCATTAGCCTTTGGTTATTCTAAAATATTATATTCTGTATAATAGGAACAACTGCTTTTACTATCTCGGAACAAGCTGGAGCTCCATCCAATCAAATGCAATCCAATCATTTGGGCCAGTGCTTGAGGTGTTTTCAATAACAACCCTATTATTTCTTCTAAGATTCGGTACATTGAAGGTTAACTCCCTCCAGTTGGTAAACATACCGCCCGCAGGAGATCCATGCTCGGCAGGAACTCTGCCGTTGTGCACTACCGTACCGTTTATTGTGATTCTGGCCGTATATCGATTGACAGGTACATTAAAATGGTCATCCAGAGCTACACGGATTACAATACGTGCTCTTTGATTTCCGGGAACAAACAGGAAGGCCGGTGAATCAAAGGTCCAGGTTCCACGGTTCCCAGTATAAAGGATGTCAGCGTTCCTGCTGGGGTTACCATAGTTTGGATACGCGGTTAATTCTTTAAATAATGTTATTCTGGCAGTTACCGGGTTATTGCTTAACTGCGGCTGAGGCTGCCTTGAATCTGACATATCATAGGTATCTGAGTATTCATCTATGTCGTATGAACTCATAGGCGGGTAATGCTGCGGTGCTGACATATATTCATCTGAGTATTGCATTTCGGAATAACCGGGCTGTTGCTGAGAATACACTGAATCCTGATTTTGACTTATAAAAGGATATCTCATATAAGGTAATGACATAATTTCATCTCCCAAACAGTTTTATATTTCTATAATATTCTTGGGAAATGTTTTATGTTACCTTTTGAGCTAGTTAAGAAAAATAAGGATGGGGCTAAAAAGATATTGGATATATATGGATTGATTGCTATAATTTAAATTAAGAGCAACAGGAGGGTAAAAAATGAATTTATTTGGGAATATAATTTGGCTGGTGTTTGGGGGAATTGTTTCAGCGGTTTTATGGTTTGTTTCCGGTATAGTGTTATGTGTAACCATAGTTGGGATACCATTTGGGATACAATGTTTCAAAATAGCAGGGTTTGTCATATGGCCCTTCGGCCGTCAGGTTGAAATAGGACAATTTGGTGCAGGCGGACTGCTGTTCAATATTATCTGGCTTGTGCTGTTCGGATGGGAATTTGCCATAGGACATCTTATAATAGGGCTGGTTTTCTGCATAACGGTAATAGGAATACCCTTTGGAATACAACATTTTAAATTTGCAAAATTGGGCCTTATACCTTTCGGTGCAAGGATTTATTAGTATTCCGGACATATCAGGGATTTTAAAAATACTTTTCTTATCACTATATTTTTTGCAGCCTTGCGGAGGAAAAAGTCCAATCAGATCTGGCAACCTATTCAGGTCAGGAAATCAAGGCGGGTTATAAACATGCAGCAGTGGTTTTTATAGCAATTACGGGTACCGGACTGGCAGCGTATGCTATATATTTTATTTGGATAAAAAAACAGAAATAATATGGAACTTTTTTCTTCTTGAATTGTCTAATATCGTATAGTTAACAAAATACAAATTATACGAGGTGATCAAATGACCTTAAAGAAAAAAATATTAACAGCCTCATCAGCAGCAATTTTATCATTAACGCTTGCATTCAATGCTGTAGCAGCCTCAGTACCCTTTACTGATATATCGGATATAGCTTCGAAGGATAAAATTATATCCCTCCAGGAGAGAGGGTATGTTTCAGGTACAGGTAACAACAGATTCTCACCTGCTTCCAGAATAAACACTGCCCAGACCATACAACTGCTTGTCAAAGCCTTTGATCTGAATCTGCAGCTTGTACGTTTTGCAAAAGAACCAAAGGCTACCGATTATTTCACCAAGGCCCATAATGATGCCTGGTATGCTAATGCTTTAATTACCGCTTCGGTTAATGGAGTGGAGATTGATAAAGAAATAGATATGAGTAAGGATTGGACTCGTGAAGAGTTTACCAATATTTTGATTTCAACCATGGAAAAGCATTTTAACCTTCCAATGCTTAAAATAAAGCCGGTCGACATAAAGGATACAGATCAGATAAACGTTGAATTCAGCGGCGCAATACAACGAGCACTGATATATGGAGTAGTAAAGCTGGATGAGGAGGGGAATTTTTACCCCAAGGATAAACTTACCCGGGCAGAAGCTGCAGAACAGATATATAATGCTCTGGAATACTTAAAAGCACATCAAAAAGTAGAAGGCTGAGTAATAAAGAAACCCGAAATATATTTTTAACATATGTTTCGGGTTTCTTTTAAAATAATATATTTTTGTCGTTATTGATTTTCTCCTGAAGCTCGTTAGCTGATTTTAAATAAATAAAAGCATTTTTAAAGTCATTAGCTTCAGAATATATGTCACTCAATGCTTTATATGCTCTTAACAGAAATTTTGATTCCTTAAACAAAGACATCCTTTCTATTCCGATTTTTACTGCAGCTACAGCATCATCATATCTTCCCAGTTTATTTAAAATCATCCCCTCATAAACTTTTGAAGACCACATGTTCAAATAGTCAAATTTATGTTTTTCACTGGACGGATAGTCAACCTTTATTATATTTTCATAGGCTTGCTGATATTTACCTGCTAAAAAAAGAGCCTTGCCCGTTATCAGGTAATATATATAAGTTTCACGCCCGAACTGAATTCTTGTATTTTTAGCACATTCCAAAGCTTCCTCCCAATTATTATTATCCAGTGAGAATAATGCTTTCACACTATATATTTTGCCAAGGCAAATATTATCCTCTGTAAACCGGGCAAACTGGGTAGCCTTTTCGATACATTTATGGTATTCTTCAGTATTATTGGTCAAATAAGTAAATATGGCATTTAGTCTGTATAGTTCTCCGGTTTTGAAATAAACCGAAGTCTGTGATGACAGGTGAATGGATTCGCTGATAGCAATTGAAGCATTTTTGATGTCTCCGATGGCAAACAGAATCAGTATCTTGTAATAATACAGTTCAATTTCAAAAAGAGGATCTTTGTTAATCTCCTTATTATATAAATCGAAGGCTTTATCCGATAATTCGCAGCATTTAGGGTAATCGAATTCCTGATAGTAACTGAATGCAAGCTCAATACATGCTTTTGCAGCTTCAATGTTCAGCTTTGCTTTGGAATACATATCTATGGAAAAACCTAGATAATCCCTTCCTTTGCTTATTTTATTCTTTTTTAGTAATCTGCTGCCCAATTTGAACATCAGAGCTGCAGTTATTTTTGAATTACCCGGCTCATTTCCGGCATAGTCCGACACCATGTCTTGAGCCGCATCCAGCTTATCATCATCAATTAAAGCAGTAATTGTTTCGATTACATTATTGTTTCCATCTAAATTCAAAGGACTGTTTGTTTGTGGAAGAGAGTCATCGTCCAGAAAATAACTTACAGGCTTATTTAATCGCCCGGCAAGGTATTGAAGTGTTTTAAAAGATGGATTTGATACATTATTTTCAATCTGACTTAACATACTTTTGGTCAGGTCACTTCCGGCAAGCTCGGATTGGGTCATATTTAATGCTTTTCTTGTTGCCTTAATCTTCTCTCCAACTTTATTAATCAAGCCGTCCATCCTTTCATATATATTAGTTAAATAAAACTAAACCTGCATATTTTTCAAGAAAAAATTTTACTGAATAAGAATCTGTTATTTAAATTATAGTACAGAATTATTAATTTAACAATAGGATTATAATGAAATTTAAACTTATGTTAAATTGAATTAAACTTTTGTATTGACATTGCTTGAAAATTGAATTAACATTGATTTATAGTTAAGTGAAATTAAACTTATTGGGTTGCTGATTTATTTAATTTGCTTGAAATTTATATTACAAGAGGAGTGATTTATTTGATTCAAACAGGACATAATCAAACGGAAATCGGAGAGGAAAGTGCAAAACGAGAAAAGTTAAATATAACTTTATATTTGGCATCTAAAACTATTTCCATGCTTGGAACTAATATTTATAACTTTGCACTCTCTTTATTTATTTTAAAAATGACAGGTTCAGGTGCATCTTTTGCAATAAATGTTTTGATAGGAATGCTGCCGAGAATAGTACTGGGACCGTTTGCAGGCATAATTGCCGACAGGGTTGACAGAAAAAAGCTCACAATAGCTTTTGATATTTTAAGCGGATTGGTAGTTGCAGTACTTCTGGGTTATACTCAAATATCCGGACTAAAAGTCTTATTAGTGTATTTGACAAGCTTTATACTTTCAACTATTAATATCTTTTATGATACGTCGTTAATGTCATCTCTTCCTAATTTAGTAAAAGATCAGGGGCTTGTTAGAATAAATTCCTATACTGCAACAGCCGGAGCAGTTGCAGGTGTTATTTCTCCTGTAATTGCGGGAGTGGTATTCGGAATGGTAACTATTAAATTATTTTTAATTCTAAATGCTTTCTCTTTTTTCATATCAGCTGTTTTAGAGTTATTTATAAAGTTTGATTTAAATATTAAACACATTAATCCGGAACTGAAAGCTGAAAAAAGCTTAAGAAATATCAGGCATGAGATGAGTGAGGTAATTAGCTATGTAAGGCAGCAGAAAGTAATTTCCTCTTTCTTAAAGTATGTTCTGATAATAAATTTGTTTTTAAATGCTTGCATCAGTGTTGTTTATCCTTATATTATTAACAATGTTTTAAAGATGAAAGCTACTTATTTTGGATTATTTGAGGGTTGTTATTTTGTAGGAATGATTGCCTGCTCTATTTACATCGGCAATAGAAAAGACAAACAGAAATCCACAAAAGTTCTTGCCTCTGAGTTGGCTCTTATTGGTCTGATATTAGTACTTGTTGGACTTCCGTCTTTAGGTATAACAGCTCTAAATTTTAAACCACTGCTTGTTTCATATAATGTCATTCTTTTATTTATACTGGGAGTTACTTTAGTGGCTATAAATACACCCATACTTGTTTTAATGCAAAGAATGACTCCTGAAAACCTCAGAGGAAGGATAACAGGTATGTTAGGTACATTAACAGGAGGAATTGCTCCCCTTGGTATTCTTCTAACTGGATTGACAATTGACAGTATACATCCGTTTATATTAATGTCTGTATCGGGGTTAGCAATTTTTATTACTTCAGCTTTAATTTTCAGAGATAAAAGTATTAATTTAATCCACAATTTATAGACCGTTGGTTTATTTATTTAAATACTATTTTAAATGTTAAAAACTTAATGTATAATAAACTGGTAATTTTTATAATTTATAGAATAATTTTTAGGTTCTTATAATTAAAATTAATTACTATTTTCTTGCCAACGTACTTTACAACGTTTAGCACATATAAGGAGGACAAAATGATAAGCAATTTGTTAACAGCAGGTTTGTATTTTATGGTGACTTCAATTGTAGTATTAATTGCAATTTTTATTTTTGATCTTTGTACCAGATATAAAATATGGACGGAGATAAACAATGGAAATATGGCCGTTGCTTTTGCTACAGGCGGAATAACCTTTGGAATAGCCAATATATTGAAATGCGCCATTTCAGCCAATGATTCCCTTATAGATACCATAATATGGGGTGGAGTAGGAACAGTGATTCTCATTGTAGTTTACCTAGCATTCGAACTTCTGACACCCAAACTTAACGTTTCAGAAGAAATTGCCAAGGGGAATAAGGCAGTCGGCTTTATATCACTTGTATTCTCAGTTGCATTCAGTTTAATTATCGGCGCAAGTATATCTTAGTTTTTTACTTTACAGGAGATGTTCATATGATGGAGATATTTTTTTATGAAACCATGGAGCAATGGATTAATGATAATCCAAGCACCTCCATAAAAGGGTATGTTGTAAGCAAGAACCAGAATTACCTTGAGATTTCGGCTGAAAATGGTTTCACACAGATAATCAATATTAACAAGCTGTTTGCTGTTGTATATTAGGTGATATATGGAAACCAGACTTTCGGATATAGATTTATTTCAGGTCTATAAGAACTGGAAAATTGATCTTGGACCATTTGAATGTTTTGTCAAATCTACAAACTTTGTATCTTTAAAGCATTATCCCGACTTTGTTTTAAATCCGGGGTTCGATAATTGGGGTATTTTCTTTGACAAAATACATAAAATCCTGCAAGAGTATGATTATAGCAGTACTCTTTTTCTTCTTGATGTAAATGGTACTGAAGCAATAAAGGCGGCGTATTGCTTGAGAGAATTGCTATCAGTTGCCCCAATACCGGTTTTTAACGGTGTAATGCATCCCTTTGGACTGGTTGGAAGCCGGGAGTATATCAGCTTGCTAATAGCTTTCGGATTGAAAAATAAAGCCAGGGAGCAGAACGGTTATATATTTGTTTTGAATAGCGATAGGTATGGAGATTACACCGATAAGGAATTAAGAGAGAATTTCAACAATCAGTACGAATTAGGCGAAGAGGACCTTCCACCCGTTGAGATGCTGGAACTTCTGAAATATAAACGGGTTTGTTACCTTTGTGACCGTGACAAGGAAGATATGGCAGGTTATTTGGAATACCTGTCAAATTCAAATATCTCTGTAGAGAAAATTAACCTTGTTGGATGAGAAGCTTTAATTCGGAAAGGATACCCATAATGAACGAGAAAGACAAAATAAAAAAAGTTAAGAATGCATTACCTTTAAATAAAGCATTTGCCCTGAGCTTGGCAGTTGCCATGACTTTTAGCGTATCACTTTCAGGCTGTGCAGACAAACCCGAGGAGGAAGAGGAGGACGACTCCTACTATTATGGAGGCGGAGGAGGATACCATAGTTCGTCACACTACTTTTTCTCCAGCGGCAGTTCATACAGAAGTAGTAGCTGGAGCAGTGACTATGCCTCAAAAAGCGGTTCAAAAATCTCTTCGGGTAAAAGTGGCTACTCATCGATCCATGGCGGAAGTATAGGGGGCTAAACTGTACATATATGTTCATAAACCAGCAGATACTTACCGAGAAGGCTTTATTTGATTTTTATATGGTCAGTTCAACGATGGAGAATCAGGTCTATTCAACCTTTCCGTTTTATCTAAGCAAGGAAGTATATGAGGATATGGTTCAGGGAACATTGATTCTGGACAGGATTGTTAACAGATTTTTGACAAAAGTATTAAATGAAAAGACTTTTGTCCTGCTGCCTCTTGATGATTTTGACGCAAAAGGAGAAATAATTGACCTTGGTATTTCTCTGCCGCCTTTCTTTTGGGCCAGATATGATGTGTTTGAACGGGAAAATGGCGGGATATTTTTTAGTGAATTCAATTATGACAAGCCCTGTGCACAACGTGAGATGGCCATGTCGGATATGATGAAGCCTCATAATAATCCAAATGAAGACTTTATCCGGAATTTTCGGGAGGGCTTTAAAAAATTATGGGAAGATTATTCCGGAGGAACATCAAATCCAACTGTTGCCATTGTAATGGACCCCGGCCATTATGAAGAGTTACATCTGGCATATTTATATATGGATATGCTGAAGCCTTTGGGCTGCAACTTTATTGTTGCAGGCGCGGGCAATCTCTATATACAAAATGATTGCGCAATGGCCTTTGACCAGAAGATAGACATAATATTAAGACAGTTCCCAACGGAGTTTTCCAATGAAATTAATAATTACAAGGAAATTCTCAAGCTGTATGACAAAGGGAGGCTGCTGCTTTTAAATGATCCACGGGCAGTAATTATTCAGGCAAAAAGTCTTTTTGCAGCATTGTGGAAAATGGTTGAAGAAAACAGTGATTTTCTCACAGAGCTTGAAAAGAATACTATAAGGGAGAAACTTCCCTACACGGTAATATTTAATACTCAAATGGAAGAGGAATTGAGAAAAAACAAGGATAAGTATGTAATCAAAGCTTCTTTTGGACGCTACAGTGAAGAAGTTTATATTGGAAATATGCACAGCTCTGAGGAATGGGAAGAGACTCTTGAATTCGTTAAAAAAAGTGAAAAGATACATATAGTGCAGGAGTTTTGTCAGATAAAAAAACAGCGGGTGCTTAAATATAACGGCAATCATTATGAGGAAGCAGATGCATTCGGCAACTTCGGACTTTACATGGTGAATGGGGAATATTCCGGAGTAAGTGTCAGATTCAGCCCGGATTATCTGTCACTTGATGAAAATGTGTGGGTTAGCGCTGTAGGTGTAAGTGACAGAAACTTGAAAACAGTTGGTTATGACAAACCTGATAAGGCACAGAAGTGGGAGGCTGTGAATGATTACGCTGCCTTTGAACACGGATATACAGGCGGATATACAAGCTGGTACAAATCTTTTTCACTGGACTGTTTATTAATTCAAAGGGACCTGTATAAAGAGCTTGCAGAGGCCACTGAAAAGCTGGCTTCAATATTTAAAAAAGCCAGAAATTATGTTCTTGAAAATTTGGATATAATTTGTCCGGTACTTGGTATAAGCGATAATCTTATAAATTTGTTAAAGAATGAAAGAACGGAAAATCTCACACTTGTAGGGAGATTTGACTGGGTAATGGACACCAGGGGCAATTTACGTATTTTGGAGCTAAATTCGGAGACTCCTGCCGGTATGATGGAAAGCCTGGTTCTTTCATCTCAAATCAAGAAATATCTTGAGCTTTCAGAACAAGACCCTAACAGACAAATGAGTGAACTTTTACGAAGTAACTTTACAGATATTTTAGAGGATTATAAAAAAGCAGGAAAGATTAAAAATATTGGCTTTGTTTCAAGCAGCTTTGCAGAAGACTGGTACAATACATCGGTTTTAATGAACCTGTTTCAGGATTTGCCATATGAGTTCGTGCTTGGAGAAGTATCAGGACTGAAAGCAGAAAATAATAAAATCAAACTGTATGGTCATGAACTTGATGCGGTGTACAGGTATTATCCTCTTGATTGGTTTGATAAGGACAGCTATTTTGACGGTGCCATAAATGCCATGAAGAAGGGGACTGTCAGTATTAATCCGCCTTCAACAATCATTTGTCAGAGCAAGGCATTCCTTGCATTGATTTTTGAACTGAAAAACAGTAATTTTTTTAATCAAAGTGAATGTTGTGCCATAGAAAAATATATTCCTGAAACCTATTTAGTGCCCAAAAAGTCTCTGAACGGCATATTTTGTGCAAAGCCATATTTTGAAAGGGAAGGAAAAAGTGTAGCCTTCAGCTTCAGGCAGCCATTTCTGTCCAGAGATATTAAAGATTATATATACCAGGAATGGGTTGACATACAAAGTATAAGGCTTGATATAGAAACAGCGATAAATTCTTCAAGAGAAATAGTTTATCCTGTTATAGGAGCTTATATAATCGGAGATAAATTCGGAGGAATATACACCCGTATGGGAAGCAGCGTAACCAACAGGTGGGCTGTATATCTGCCTTCATATATAGAAAATATCTAAGGAGTTGATTTAAGTGTCAAATAATAGAAACGGAAAAAGCAGACGTGTAGCTGCAAAAAAAACAGCCGGAAAAAGATTTACACCGAGTCAGATCGGCTTGTTGGCTATTGTAGGTATTATTGCTTTAATCATAATTCTGGGGGTTATTGGTGATAACCTTCCCCGTAATTACTATCTTAAAGATGTCAAAATAATGTCAGGTACAATTGCTCAAAAGGAATTTGCAGACGGGAAGAACTATATAAAAATAAGGCCTGAAAATGCTGAGTCATCTGTATATTTAAATGAAGATGATTCATGGATTGAAGTTAACACTGCTTTTTTTGAGAAGCACCCTCTCAATGGCGATATAGGGGTAAGACTGGATAACCTGGATATATACAAGAAGAAATACTGGGGATTGTTTGGTTCCGGGCAATCTTTTGAAAAAAACCTGTGGAGTATAAATGAAGTGTATGATGCGTTAACAGATGCTCAAAATGCCAATCCCGGCAAGAATTTTACCCGGCAGGCCAAAATTGAAAAGAAAAAGATTACAAAGCGCGGAGATCACTTTTTTGTAATAAACTCAGACCAGAGAAGCATGCCTGTTATGGTAGATGAAAAAGTATATGAGAAATATCAGGTAAATGACAGCATAAGCTGCGAGTTTGAGTCCATTGGGGATTTAACAAGACTTGTAAAGGTTAATGGGTAGAGTATGATGTTCTGAGAATTCTATTCTGCTTAAAATAATTCTATAAACCAGAGATTAAAATCAATTTATAAATTAATTAAAATCAATTTATAAATTAATTCAATATACTATCTCCTTCTACTTGGTGATATAATATTCTGATAGCCAAAGTCATGGCCTCAGAATATTTTTATGGAGTGAAATATGAAATACATTATTAGACTTTTCAAGCTGGCAAAGCCCTGGGCCAAATACCTGGTGGTATCTACAATTTCATTGTTTTTGATTTCGGGAATAAACCTGTTTGCACCCTACATAACTTCAAAAATCATAGCAATTATGGAAAAGGGAGATTACAAAAAATCAATTGATACCATAGTTATCCTGGCCTTGATTCTTTTGGGATCTTTTGCTTTAAGAGCAGTATTCCAGTTCCTGAACAATTACTTTGCTCATGTTGCCTCATGGAGTCTGGTAGCCCGTCTTCGCGGAGTACTTTATGACCACTTCCAGAAACTGTCCATGAGCTATTATCACGACAAACAGACCGGACAGCTTATGTCCAGAGTTGTAAATGATATCAATACCTTTGAAAACCTTATAGCCCACGCCATACCCGACCTGATCACCAATATTGTTACATTGGTGGGTGTTCTGGTTATCCTGGTTTTTATTAACCCGCTGCTTTCCTTATTTGTCTGTATTCCCATACCTTTAATCGCATTTATGTCCATTGTCCTTCGCAGAATAAGGAAGTACTTCAAGGTAGGACAGGCGAAAATAGCTGAATTGAATGCGGTATTACAGGACAATTTCTCGGGTATGAAGGAAATACAGGTATTTAACAAGCAGGAATACGAGCTGGGCAAAATTGCTGAAAAATCAAATGAACATTCGACTGCCTTGATTAAGGCACTTTTTTACTCGGGTATATTAAATCCTGCTGTTAATTTTATTTCATCAATAGGAACCGTTATTGTATTGATTGTGGGACCTTTGCTGGCATTAAAAACCGGACTTGGCATATCTGAGGTGGTTGCCTTTTTGCTTTACCTGAATTTATTCTATACACCGATATCAACGCTCACCAGAGTGGTTGAGGATATGCAGCAGGCTCTTGCAGGAGCCGAAAGAGTATTTGAAGTGCTGGATACAGATCCTGACATCAAGGATAAGCCTGAGGCCAGAAAAGTAGGAAAACTCTCAGGTGCAGTGGAATTCAAAAACGTAAGCTTTTCTTATAAAGGAAATATTTCTGTACTGGATGATATCAGCTTTAAGGTTCAAGCTGGACAGATGATTGCTCTTGTAGGTCCTACCGGAGTGGGAAAAACCACAGTATCTGCACTTATCGCCCGTTTCTATGATCCAAACTCCGGGAAAATAATGATGGATGGCATTGATATAAAGGACATGACGCTGGAAACTCTCAGGAATCAGCTGAGTATAGTTCTTCAGGACGTTTTTCTGTTTAATGGCACAATAGCTGAAAATATTGCCTACGGCTGCAGAAACGCATCCCGTGAACAGATTGAAGAAGCAGCCCGGGCTGCCTGTATTGATGAATATATAAGTTCTCTGCCCGAAAAATATGACACAGTCATTGGGGAAAGAGGTGTACGTCTCAGCGGAGGGCAGAAACAGAGAATTTCCATAGCACGTTCTGTTTTAAGAAACTCTCCCATACTTATTCTGGATGAAGCTACCTCTGCTGTGGATACTGAAACTGAAACCGAAATTCAGAAGGCCATTAACCAGATAGCTGGTACTAGAACTCTGATTGTTATTGCACATAGATTGTCAACCGTAAAGAGGGCAGACAGGATAATTGTACTTGAAAACGGTAAGATAGCCGAGCAGGGCCAGCATGAAGAATTGATGAAATTGGACGGTGTTTACGCTAACCTGTGCAACATTCAAAGCTTAACGTAATTATTATTAAAATAACGATTATAAAAATTAAATCCCGAGCTCTATACCTGTTTATGGATCAAAAGGTATAGAGCTTTTTTCATTCAGTTTATTGTCATAAATTATATAGATCAACAGCATTTATAAAAGTTATAAGGCATTAATAAAATTTCATATTGACATTGACGTAATGACAACCTATATAATGGATATTGAGGTAAAACACAGCAAAAAGAACCTGATTTGTGTCAAGGGAGAAATATAGAATGGAAACAAGGCTTACAGTGGGACAATTAGCTCAGAAGTACAATATTTCGGCCAGGGCAATACGGCATTATGAAAACCTGGGGCTAATAGAGAGCAGCAGGGATGAAGAGTCCAACTACAGAATTTATGGGGAAAATGAATCTGAACGGTTATCTCAGATAATATTGTTTAAGGGAATGGGTTTTTCACTGAAGGAAATATCTGCAATTATTACTTCTGAGGGAAAGAAGAACACCATAGTAAGCATAATACGAAACAGACTCAGGAGTCTTGAGAAGAAGTCCATTATTTATAGCAACTGTATTAAAATTCTCAATGAATTTCTTGAGGTTTGCAGTAATCAAGCAGATGAAAGCATAGATAGTATAGGTCTTTTGAGCGGACTTGACTCAATAAGAGTGCTTGATGAATCAGCCGCAGCAACAAATAAAATTCTCCCCGGAAAGAAGTTAGCCATACTGAAGGATAAGGATCTTGATGTACTGAAGCTGGTCAGAGCTGAAGATTTTAATGCCTTGTATCTTCCTTTCATACTCGGACAGGAAGATGCAGATATCCTGGAAAATTTCTTTATAAACCACAGAAGATACTTTGGGCTGAATAATGTTATTCTCTCAGATGGAAAGAATCTGAGCGATATATATAATTCATATAAAATGGCAGAAATTATTAAATCCAAAATTGCAGATACTCTGTTAAATTCCGAAGGGAATGAATTGAATCCTCTAATAACCTATAAGGAAGTAGTTCAGAATTTATGCGATATAATTGTCATGAATATGGAGTTTGAGCCCGGCGAAAGTATTGAGGTTATAGAATTGAAACTGGCAGTCGCCATATTTATGAAGGCAATTGAGATACTGGAGTTTTCGGACAGATTGTCTGAGGAAAATATAAAAATGATCTCAAAGGCGTTGGAATTGGAGTTAACAGAAAACAGTGCCCGGCAGCTTAAGAATGCAATAACCGACATTTATCACTGTAACGGCAGGCTTGCATATAATTTAATTCAAATAGTCAACAGTGCCGTAAAAAGGCAGGTGCTGGCCGGCCTGTTTCTTGCAATGACCGATTACGACAGCCTGAACAGCAAGGACTGGCTTTTGGATAGAGCTCTTGATATGGCAGTCAGGTTTATCTGGTCCCATGACATTGAAGTTATAGGTCAGCCCTATAAGACTTTAACACAGGTTATTACACAGATAGCTTTAATCAGAGCCAGAAATTTGTATGTTCCAACCTCTTATATAATCCCCGAAATAGTATACAGGGAGGAAACTAAAATTATTGGCATATCTGTCAGAACCACAGAAGAGAACGGACTGAGTGACAGAGAAATTCCTGAAATGGAGAATAAGTATTTTGAAATGGGCCTGGCAGAATTCATTCCCGGACGGATAAATCCCGGAATAAGAATTGGTGCCGCCTGCAGATATGAAGACAATTATTTTACTTTTATAACAGGGGAAGAGGTACAAAATCTTGAGTATATTCCGGAGGGAATGACGGGAGAAGTATTGCCGGCCGGTACATATGCTGTATTTACAATACGTGGAGGTCCCTTTCCATATAGAGTTATTGAAATGAACAGTTATGCATATCAGACCTGGCTGCCGGCATCGGATTACCAGTATGATTTCAGGCCGCACCTGCTTATTGGTGAACGTGAGGTTATTGGAAAAACAGGCTGTGTGGATTCCTTCATGAAGGTATGCATCCCAGTCAGGCTGAAGGAGGAGAGTGTATGACACCGGAGAGATCAACTCCTGCCAGGCAGGGCCTGAATACTGATAAGCTTTTTTCATTAGTTAAATATATTAATGAAAGTCATATAGGTATTAACAGCTTTATGGTCTTAAAAAATGGAAATATTGTTACTGAAGCATATTTTTATCCTTACCATAATGCTGTAGAATACCAAATTGATAACTGCACCTCTATTGTCATAGCAACCCTGGTCGGAATTGCTATTAAAGAGGGATATATTGGTAGTGAAAAGGATCGTGTTATTGATTATTTTACTGATATACCACAGGAGGATTTTGCCCGAAAAGAGGTAATCACTATTGAACATCTGCTTAACATGTCCTCAGGCATGGAATGGAATGATGTGAGCTTTAATGAAAACAACTCCTTAAATAAACTTTGGCACAGCGATAATTCTTCAGAATTTATTATAAGCAGACCCATGGTTCATGAGCCCGGAGTAAAATACAATCATAATCTTGGGGGGATTCATCTGCTCTCCGCCATTCTGCAAAAGGCCACCGGAATGGCTGTTCCTGCGTATGCTTTTGAAAAATTATTTAAGCCCCTGGGTATAAATGCACCTGAATGGGCTGAAGACAGACAGAATGTTGCAATGGGTTTTTATGGCCTGTGTCTGAAACTGGAGGATATGGCAAAGATGGGCCAATTATATCTGCAGAAGGGCAGCTGGAACGGAGTACAAATTGTCCCTGAAGCCTGGATAACGGCTTCCACCAAAAAGCATATGGATACTCCCGAAGGACCATGGAGCTTTTACGGCTGCGGATATGTCTGGAATATGAACAGATTTGGAGGCTATTGCGTCAAAAGTCTTAAAGGTTATTCGATTTATGTACTGCCGAGATACTCCATTGTAATTGCCATGGCCGGTTCATTACTGATTCAGGAGCTCCATTTACCCGAAACGTTGATCGAGACATACATACTTCCGGCGGCGAAGCATATGGTGGAGAGAAATGGAGTCTCCAGGCAGGAACAGCTTGACAGGCTGCTTGAGGAAATATCCGCCCCTCCGAAGTCCAAACCTGTCCGTATGCTGCCCAAAACAGCGTTACTGATATCAGGTATTACATATGGAATGGAGCCTACAATAGAAGAAGAGAAATTCACATTTTATTTTAAAGACAAGGATCAGTGTAAAATGATTGTGCAGTTGTACGGCAACACTTATGAAATGTGGATCGGGCTTGATGGTGTGTATAGGGTAACTCACACAGATGCATATAAAGGCTATTGGGAAAACAGTAAGGTCTTCATTCTGGAAAAGAAAATGCTCCGGGGTTCTGGTGAAATAAAATACAGGTTTGGCTTTGATTCAGACAAACTGACCGTAAATGTTTGGGCAAGCTTTGCAAACGGAGAAATCGGAGCTTCAGCGGGAAAACGTGAGCAATAGAGTTTAAAAAAGCTGATATAAGTTTATTCTATATGCATGTACAAAAGTAAAAGCATTTAAAAAAACTAAGGAGAGGTTGGAAGGATATGTCGAGCAAATTTCAAAATTTCTGGTATTATTACAAGTTTCATGTAATAGTTATATTTTTCATTGCGCTTTCAATTGTAATTGCGGTACTTTTAACGGGGAAAAGAACTGACCCTGATATTCAGATCGGCTATGTTACCGATGGCAGGGAAATAAGCGAAGAGGCAAAGGCGAATATTAACAAATACTTCGAAAATGTGATTACGGATGTAAATGAGGATAACGAAAAGTTGCTAAGCTTCATCCCTTTGATTGGGCCGCGAGTGGATCTGGAATTTGCTTCTGACGGAGCACAGATTATACTTATGGATAGCAATACGCTGGTCAAATATAAAGATATGGGAGCACTAGAGCCATTGGATGCCTTTGTGAAAAAGCATGGAATGGATGTCAGCGGAAATACAGAGGTCATGTCCAGGGCTGAGGGCGATAATGTGGAACATATTTTTGCCCTGCCTATGAGAAATATAAAGTTTCTGCTGGATGCAGGCTTTCCTGCGGAGGATTACTATTTGACTGTCAGAGTTGAATATGATAAGAATAAAGAATCAAATATAAAAAATAAAAATGCGTATGCAATTATGGACCAAATGTTGGACTATAAGGAGTAATAACAGTAAAAATAATAATATTTATTATAGTATTGAAATATTGAAAGGAAATCCCTGTCAATTATTAAAAGATTCTAATATATCACTTGCCGGCTATTTAACCGGCAGGTGATTATTTTTATTAAGCAGAGCAAATAATATTGACAAAATATATCAGAGTGATACAATAAAAATATATCACTCTGATACATTTTTAAGGAGATGTTTATGAAAAATAAAACCATGTATGCCGTTCTTGGCGTACTCAGCCTTTTAGGACCAATGTCAGGCTATGATATAAAGAGATTCTGCGACAAAAGTATCTCATACTTCTGGAATGAGAATTTCGGACATTTATATCCCGTATTAGCCCAACTTGAGGCTTCAGGACTTGTTGAAAGAGACAATAACGAACAGCCTTCCAGAAGAAAAAGCTTTTCTATTACAGGGACGGGTATGGCAGCTTTCAGGAACTGGTTGGTCGAGCCGGTTGAATATCAGCCTGAAAGGTCTGAACTCCTGCTCAAACTTTCCTTTGGAAGCAAAATGAAGCTGGAAGAAACTCTTGATATGCTGAAAGCTGCCAGAGAAAGAAATGAGTTGAAGTTTAAGCAGTTAAGTGATATTTATGCCTATTACCTTGAGAATAAGGAATCGCAGAAAAAGCCTCAGTACCCATATTGGCTTGTAACTCTCAGGTATGGAATAACATCGCTTGAGGCTTCTCTGAAGTGGTTTGACGAAACAGAGGAATATCTGAAAAATTTTAATGGAGGTGAAGAGGCGTAGAAAGCCTCGGTGTATTATGAAGATAGCAGAAGGATTGGCAGTGCTGGAATTGGAGCCGAATGTTCCAAATGTTGGCGGATTAATGTATCCGGTTTTAGTCTGGGATGACAGGGAAGCTGTACTGGTTGATGCAGGACTGCCGGGTCAGGGAGACAGAATTCTGGAGCTTGTCTCTAAGGAAGGAGTACAGCCTGAAAGGCTTACAAAAATTATCATAACTCATCATGATATGGATCATATCGGCAGCCTGGCTCAAATTACAGCTCTAGCTGGAAGTAGGCAGCAGGAGCTAAAGGTTGAAGTACTGTCCCATGAAATTGAAAAACCTTATATACAGGGAGAATTGATGCCGATAAAATTTACTCCCGAGATGCTGGAGCAACTCAAAAAACAATTGGCGGAATTACCTCAGGAGCACCAGAAAGAGTTTCAGGCAATGTTTGCTGCCAATAAGCCAAAAGTTACCGGGACAGTAAGCCATAAGCTGGAGCTTCAATGCTGCGGAGGCATGACTGTGATTCATACTCCGGGTCATACTCCGGGGCACATTTGTATTTACCTTAAAAAATTTAAAACACTGATAGCTGGAGATGCACTTAATGCTGACAGCGGTGAACTTATGGGTCCCAACCCTCAGCATACCTATGATATGGCGAAGGCAAAACAATCTCTTACTGCTCTGGCGGACTTTGATATACAACGAATCCTCTGTTATCATGGAGGCGTTGTGGCTGGAGACTTGAACAGTAAAATCAAAGAGCTTTCATTTTGATTTTAATTACGTGATTTTCTTTTTATGAGACTTTTTTATGCAACTAGTAATTTTGAATAAAGTGAACTTCGTCAATGAATCCGTATAATCTGCTTATTACTATAGAATTGAATTTAGTTATGGAAATTACTTAACGTAAATATATTGTTTTTTAATTTATGTGATATAATTATCTAAAGTTATTAAGCAGAGTACAGGAGGGTTATTATATATATGGATTGGGATTATTTAATTCCGATTGTGGTTTTGGTACTTATATTCGGTCCGAGAATGTTAGGTGAAGTAAAGGATTTTCTGTTGAAAAAGGAGCAGATCAAAGCTGATACTGAACTAAAGGCAGAGGCTTTAAGACTTAAAAATATACTGGAACTTGAAAAGTTTATGGAATCGGGAGATATAAATACTAAGCCAAATAAGAAGTCAAAAAAGAGGTCCAATGAAGAAGAGGATGATGAAAGCGACGAAACTTTAAATCAGAGAAGGAATTCACAGTATGAAAAATATTAATTCCTTATACCCTAAAGATAAAGCACAGATGTATAAACTATTACTGGCTCAAATGAAGGAATTACTTGAGGGTGAGCATAATGTGACAGCCAATTTGTCTAACGTATCTGCTCTTCTGAATGAAGCTTTGGAGGATATAAACTGGGTAGGTTTTTACCTTATAAATGCAGATGAGCTTATTCTGGGACCCTTTCAGGGTAAGGTAGCCTGTGTACACATTGCCATAGGCAGAGGTGTATGCGGGACGGCGGTGCAACAGGATAAAACTCAGCTGGTTGAGGATGTTCACCTGTTTCCGGGACATATTGCCTGCGACAGCGCATCAAATTCGGAGCTTGTTATTCCATTGAGAAGCAAAGGGAAAGTAGTGGGAGTTTTGGATATAGACAGTCCCTCAATAGGCAGGTTTGATGTTGTGGATGCATCTGAGCTTGAAAAAATAGCGAAGGTTATTGAAGACGCGTGTGAATGGTAAGGTTTTCATTAATTGGATTCAGAGTAAAATTTAAAAGCTGTAAACCTGCAATATTGCAGATTTACAGCTTTTTGTTATTTGTTTCTCCAGGAACCATCCTCACAGCAAACTGCTTTGGTGCCATCTTCATTGACGATAATTGATCCTACAGCATGTCTCTTATGGTCATAGACACAAAAAGGATCTTTTCCCGCATTGCCGAAAGGTTTTTCAGATATTGGTCTTACTTCGTTTTGCTCACTTATTTGATTAACTGAGATGCTGTCCTGTTTTTTATGATTCTGCATTATATCAATCCTTTCAGAATTTATTCTTATTTGAGTCTAATATAAATATGTGTAATTTTTATAGAAAACATTCAATTATTTAATTCCAATGAGGAATTTATTAACATTGTCTTAATATTATTTATTAAAAGTCATTAAATCTTCATAAAAACTACACAAATTCTTAATATTTTTTAAGTATAATGTTTATATAACAGGAAATGTTGGTATATATAACTTGTAGTTTTGACTCACAAATTTTAATGATAGTGATCAAACTAAAGTGAACCAAGGTTAATACCTGTTTTCCATTGATGAAGGGCCTCGGCAATCGCATATGATTGGCTGGACTATCTCACCTTGAGAAATGAAATTGGAGCGCAGTATGCCGGGGTGAAGTTGAAAAAATGAAAGGAGAGTGTAGCTTTGTTGGATTCTAAAAAGTGTTTGGAAATTTATGAATTCTGCCAGCAGCAGTATAAAAAGCTGGAAAAGAAAAATGGGCATTACAGTCCCAAGCATGACAGAATTGTTATGGAATTGGCAGCTAAGGAGTTTCAGATGAGTGACAGCATTATCAATAAAGCATTTGATTTAGCTGCACAAACATTAAGCAAAAATAATAGGGTAACTTCAGAGAGGATTATCAGAAACAAGCTGATTCAAAAGATGATCTAGTTAAAAGAAAAGGATCAGTCACTGCATTTCAAAACAATTTTTTTCGATAAAGATTTGACAAAGATGTTTAATCTTAAGGACTATTAAGCAAGTATTGATTAATATAGAAGTACTTTACCAAATATAAGGAGGCAATAGAATTTCTCCTCCTCCACATGTAGCTGGTAACGCTTTGGTTTTCAGACGGTGATCAAATATCTCCCGCCTCGATGAAACGTGCAGCAGTAATAAAATTGAATTTCGCAGATAGAAGGATGATGACTATCCCAGTTAGGGCTCTTAAAATAATAACACGATTTTGAAGCGAGGGATTTTTTGATAGTGCAGGGCAGCGGAAAGCGCAATATGTTTTATTGCAACTTACGAAAATGCAGCAATACCGAGAAATTACCGCTTCAAAAATGGGAGGTTATTGTTTTAAGAGCCCTTAATTTATTTATATTGTTGCGGGTTTGCCGCTGAATTATTATCTGCTAAAATGGTATTGAAGATATTTCTTAGACAAGGGGGTCTTTCGGTGAAATACGGGAATATAATTGAAAAGATGAAGCTGGAAGACAAAATAAAACTTTGTTCGGGAGCTGATTACTGGACAACTCAGGCCTTTCCCGAATACGGTATCCCATCAATAAGGGTTAATGACGGGCCTCATGGCTTAAGAATACAACTGGATAAATCAGACAATCTTGGCATAAATAAAAGCATTCCGTCGACATGCTTCCCCGCAGCTTGTACTACAAGTGCCTCCTGGGACCGACAACTCCTTGGAAAAATGGGGGAGGCACTTGCTGAAGAAGCAATTCAGGAAGGAACAGCTGTTTTGTTGGGACCAGGAGTAAATATCAAAAGAAACCCCCTTTGCGGAAGAAATTTTGAGTACTTCAGTGAAGATCCCTATCTTGCCGGTGAACTTGGGGCAGCCTGGATAAGCGGTATTCAGAGCAGGGGAGTAGGTGCTTCTCTCAAGCATTATGCAGGAAACAGCCAGGAAAACCACAGACTATGCTCTGACAGCATCATGGACGAAAGAGCCCTTCGAGAAATTTACCTGGCTGCCTTCGAGAAAGCTGTAAAGGTTGCCCGGCCTGCAACAGTCATGTGCGCATATAATCTTTTAAACGGCACCTACTGCAGTGACAATAAGTATCTGTTAACCGATATACTTCGTGAAGAATGGGGCTTTGAAGGTGCCGTAATGTCTGACTGGGGTGCCACAAACCATCGTGCCGAGGCGTTTAAAGCTGGTATGGAACTTGAGATGCCCGGCAGCAGAGGGTATTTTGACAAAGCTGTATTAAATGCAGTAAGGTCAGGTAAACTTGCGGAAGAATATATAGATATATGTGTTGACAGGCTGCTGGCTTTAATCTTCACATACAGCGAAAGTTTGAAGCAAAAGGCCGGATTTAGATACGATGTTGAACTGCATCATCGGCTGGCCAGAGAAATAGCCTCTCAATCTGCTGTTCTTCTTAAAAATGAAAAAAATATTCTGCCGCTGGATAAATCTAAAAGCATAGCCATAATTGGTGAGCTTGCTGTAAACCTGCGCTATCAGGGAACAGGCAGCTCAAAAATTACACCTCACAGAATTTCAAACGTTCTTGAGGGCTTTGAGGAACATGGTTTTTCCTACACTTACTTTAAAGGCTATAGTGAAATTGGCCATAAGAAAAGTTATGGAAAAAGCGAGCTCAAGCTTCTTGAAGAGGCGGTCAAAGGTGCTGGACAAAGCCATTATGCAATTGTTGTTGTAGGTCTTACCGAAGATTTTGAGAGTGAAGGCTTTGACCGTACAAACATGGAATTACCACCTGCTCACACAAGGTTAATCAATGCTATAGCAGATATAAATGAAAATGTTATTGTTGTTTTATTCGGAGGTTCGCCTGTAACAATGCCTTGGATAGATAGAGTGAAGGGACTTGTCAACATGTACTTGCCAGGTCAGGCAGGGGGTCTTGCTGCTGCCGATGTTTTGACAGGAAGCGTAAATCCTTCAGGAAAATTGGCCGAAACCTATCCCGTAAAATATGAAGATGTTATTTGTTCGGATTCATACGGGCTAAATCCAAAACAAGTGCTCTATAGGGAAAGCATATATGTAGGTTACAGGTACTATGACAAGGCTGAACGTGAGGTATTGTTTCCGTTTGGTTTCGGACTCAGCTATACAGCCTTTGAGTACTCGGACCTGAGAATTGGTGGAGATGTAGCTGAAGATATACTTGTCAGTCTTAGGATAAAAAATGCAGGATGTGTTTCTGGTGCTGAAATAGTTCAGCTTTATGTTGGAAAACCCGAAAATGGTGTTTTTTCTCCTGAAAAAGAGTTAAAGTGTTTTGATAAGGTGTTTTTACAGCCGGGAGAAGAGAAAGAAGTCAATTTCAGATTGAATTCACGTGCATTTTCATATTATGATACTGAAAAAAAAGAATGGTTAATTCAAAAAGGACAGTATTCAATTTTGGCTGGAGCCTCAAGCAGAGATATCCGTTTAAAAGATATGGTTATCCTTGATGGAATTGAAAAAACTAAAAAAACCGCAGTACCGGAATGGTATCTCAATCCGTCAGGAAAACCCTCTTGCCAGGAGTTTGAAGTTCTGCTGGGCCGAAAGGTACAACCCTTAATAAAAAAAACCAAAGGGAATTATGATTTGACCTGTACAATTACAGATATGCTGGAAAGCAGATTTGTACGCCTGGTACACAAAATCGTTGAATTGGTTATGGGCTGGAAGTGCAGAGGAATAGATTATTCCAATCCAAAATTCAAGATGATGATGGAGTCTGCAGTAAGTACACCTGTTAAAAATCTGATTTTATTAGGTGACGGAATGCTGACACCAGGAATGGCGAATGGTTTTATACTTGCAGTAAACGGACATTTACTCAAGGGAATGCTGACAATTTTGAAAAATGAAGAAAACAAGAGCTTTTAAGACATTGAGGAAGATTGGATATTTTACCTCATTGCAAAATAATAGCAGTAACATAAATAATATGCTTTTAAATCAAATAGGGGGGTAACCGGGTTTGATAATTTTGCAACAAATAGCTATAATGTATCTATGTTGATTGAAGGAAAATATTTGAAATTGCTGCTTTAAATCAGCAGGCTTCTATAGAAGAAAATCCTTTGAATCACAGATAATCCGTAAGGCCTATGGAAAAAAGATGGGGGGTGTGTTTATGTATTACTTTTATATGGTTATATTTTTAATTGGTGTTTTGTATACCTTTGTATCGCTTATAATAGGCGGCATTTCAGGTGCCTTCCATTCAGGTGGTGATGTAGGAACTGGTATTGACGGGCATTTAAGCCATCACGGACATGTGGAACTTGGGCATGTTCATACCGATGCCGGGCATCTGGGGCATATTCAGCACGGAGGTCAGGGAGACCTTGGGCATCATGGAGGAACTGTTAATGGAGATCATGGTCATGCCGCTGACGGCGGTAGCGGTTCAAACGGCATTTTATCCTGGTTTGCCATACTGTTAAATCCAATGGTGGCGGTTTCTTTTTTGACAGTGTTCGGTGGTCTGGGGATTATGGGAGTAAAACTTATGTCCTGGAATTCATTATTGATATTCATATCAGCTCTAGCTGCCGGAATTGCTGTATCAGCCCTGTTGTATAATTTTGTTGCAAAGCCCATTTACAGAAGCGAGAATACCTCTGATGTATCAAGAGACAGACTGATAGGCATGCCGGCCGAAGTTACAACTGATATATTGGAGAAAGGGTATGGAACAATCAAGTATACCGTCAACTCAATAATGTATACAGGACCGGCAAAACACATCGACGAAAAGTCTGTAAAACAAGGTCGTAAGGTTGTAATTTGCAAAATTGAGAACAATACTTTTTATGTAAGTGAGTTAAGTGAAACATTAAGCTAAAAACTTCTTTTGCACTGTATGCCGGAATCACTCATACCGGTATTTAATGTACAGGGTGATCAAGACTATGGTGTAAGAGTTGAATACAAAATTAAAAGGAGAGTTAAAATGGATTATTCAGTATATTTGGTACCTGTATTAATTGTGGCGGTAATACTTATATTATTATTCACATTTATATCAATGTACAAAAAGGTTCCACAGGATAAGGCTCTGGTTGTTACAGGGTTCAGAGGAAGAAGAGTTATCACCGGTGGAGGCGGTGTAGTAATACCCATGCTGGAAAGAACTGATGTTATTTCATTGGAAAATATGCAGATAGACATCAGAATCGATGGTGCTCTCACTTCGCAGGGAGTTGGAATCGTTGCCGACGGTGTTGCCGTAGTAAAGGTCAAATCCGATAAGGACTCCATCCTGTCAGCTGCCGAGCAGTTCAATACCTCCAAGGGATTGGATTATATGCTGGGTGTTATTGCTAAAACAACTCAACAGGTACTGGAAGGTAAACTTCGTGAAATAGTTTCAAAAATGACAGTTGAAGAAATATACAAGGACAGGGAAACTTTTGCATCACATGTTCAGGGGGTTGCAGCTACTGAACTGCAGAATATGGGTCTTGAGCTTAAAGTATTGACTATAAAAGATATTGCTGACAAAAATGGTTATCTGGAAGCTCTTGGTAAGCCAAGAATTGCAGAAGTAAAGAGAGATGCGCAGATCGCTGAAGCAAATGCAACAAAGGAAACAAAAATAAAAACTGCCGAAGCCAATAGAGAGGGTGAAGCTGCAAGAATTCAGGCTGAAACTCAGATTGCTGAAGCAAACAAGGAGAAGGAACTTAAGGTTCAATCCTACAATAAGGATCAGCAGACTGCAAAGGCTGAAGCAGACCTTGCATACGATATCAAATCCAACATAGTTAAAAAAGATGTTGCAGAGACAGCAATGCAGGTTCAAATTATCCAGAAGCAGAAGGAAATAGAATTAGCCGAGCAGGAAGCTTTGAGAAAAGAAAAAGAGCTTGAAGCAACAGTTAAAAAGCAGGCAGATGCTGAAAACTATCAGGCTACAAAAGTTGCAGATGCCAGCAAGTACAGAGAAGTAACCGCTGCCGAGGCAAGAGCCCGCGCAATTGAAATGGAAGGTGAAGCGAAAGCTAAAGCCAAGAGAGCTGAAGGTATGGCTGAAGTTGAAATCATCAGAGCAAAGGGTGAAGCTGAAGCTGCTGCAATGTCCAAGAAGGCCGAAGCCTTCAAGATGTACAATGATGCTGCCGTAACACAGATGATTATTGAAAAATTACCTGATATTGCACAAGCTATTGCAAGTCCTCTTGCCAAGACTGAAAAAATTGTTATCGTTGATAACGGTAATGGAGGCGAAGCCAAGGGAGCAGCAAAGGTTACAGGTTATGTGACTGATATTATCTCTCAGCTTCCCGAAACGGTTGAAGCTTTGACAGGAATGAATGTATTGGATTTACTGAAAAAGAATCCTGCCATAGTCCAGGAAAATAAACCTTCAGATGAAACCAACAGTTAAAGAAATAAATAAGAGTCATAGAAATAAATCGGAATTAAATTAAATAGAATTATCAGCAATAAATGAAGTAAAGCCGGTTTGTTCAATTTGGATAAACCGGCTTTTTTCATATCAGTAAATGTAAGTAATTTTATCAGAAACTACATGGCATATATTTCACATACATTTTAGCATTTGGATAAATATGATAGTATAGTATTAAATAGACAGCACGGAGGTTATATGAAAACCAGAAAAGTTTTAGGAATATCATCCTTCATATTAATAATATTAATGATAGTGTTATTTGTTGAAAATAAACATCAATTTTTACTGGGTGATTTTATTTTGGCAAAAATAGGTGTAAATGCCTGGTCCAACGGAACGACGGGTCTACATTATACAGCTGTTATATCAATATTACTGATGGTTTTGGGAATTATGGGAGTAATAATCTTTAAAAAAGATGTTCATGAAAAGTTTGGCAGGTTTGCTTTATATTTTCTATTGATTGGTGCTTTAATATTTCAGCCTGCATATAGTTCGGTCTATGGCTTAGTTAAATCAAATCTGGGTGGATTATCTTCTATTGAATATATGCGAAAGGATAGTCATTTAAACTTCAAAACGGATGATATGAACAAACAAATATTATACACCGGACAGATCAAACTTAAAAACTATAGCAGCAATACAAACGAATTTCATATAAAATTGGTACTAAATGAACATTTTTATGATCTTGTGAATACTTCGGAAGGTAAGGATATTACCATCTGTGATGAATTTAATAAGCCTGTTAAATTCACCCTTGAACCAAAAGCTGAAGTAATGCTGACTCCGGAATTTTCAATAAAACAGAACGATAAGTTTCAAAACGGAGGCGGAAGCATAAATATGATCGATATTATTCTCTATAATGACGAAGGAGAGAAAAAGTTTTTATACAAACAGTACTGATAACTCCGCCCGGTTTGACTTACCTGTATACCTTAAGTTATACTATTGAATGCTACCCTCTATTAACAATGTACAATACGTTTTTGAGTGGTGAATTTGCCCTGCGGCGGCGTTGAAGCCGCTTGCAAGGCACAAAGCCTTTCT
>JAQSXC010000011.1 GCA_029266335.1 Eubacterium sp.
AATATTTAAACTAATATTACAAAAACCTGGATCTGAATAGGATAAACAGGTGTATATGATGTACAATGCGTTTTACTTCATATACACCTGTTTTTTTATTGATGCAGGTAAATAATTGTCTTTAAATAAAAGGTAATGGAAGCACTTTGTAGAATATTCATAAAGTACATCATTAAATGTAAATTTGAAAGAGGTTAATATGAATATTACATATCTCCTGGACAGCGTGATTACGTGGGGAGAGAAAGAAGAGCAAATAAGGGCAATAATTCTGGTTGGATCATATGCCAGGGGGAGCCAGAAAGAAGATTCAGATGTTGATCTGGTAATAATTACAACTGACCGGATGCTCTATCTGGAAAACAATTTTGTTGATGACTTTGGGAAGGTGGTCAAATTCCAAAAGGAAGATTGGGGAAGGGTTACATCGTTAAGAGTATGGTATGACAACAGCGGTCTTGAAGTGGAATTTGGTGTAACCACACCTGTCTGGATGGAAAAGCCTCTGGATGAGGGAACCAGAAGGGTTCTGAGTGACGGCTATAAAGTGCTGCTGGACAAGGATGCTTTTTTCAAAGACATAGACATGCTTCTATAGGGCACAAATGTCTATAAAAGCGGATATCCTGCAAGTCTGCTCTCAGTACTGAAATTATACATATAAATCGAGGAATTCAATGGAAACTAACATATATTTATTCGTAGTTGTTCTCGTTGCATATATTATTAAAAGTTTAACCGGCTTTGGCAACACACTCATTATAAATTCTCTGTTATCCTTTGTAAAAGAGAATAGGTTTATCAGTCCTGTGGACCTGTTATTGGGGATTCCGGCTAATATTTACATGGCGTGGAAGGATAGGAGATCCATAGATCTGAAAATTGTTATACCATTATCAATACTGGTGCTGCTGGGCAACATACCTGGAATTTTTCTTCTGAATATCGGTGGAGACAAGCTGCTAAAAAGCATACTGGGAGTGGTACTTATACTTCTGGCCATAGAAATGTTTACAAGGAAAAGCACAAACAATAAAGCAGATACTTCAGAAAGTATTTCTGAAGTTGAAAACCAAAAGGTTCCGCAGCAGAAACATAAGGGCAGTGAAAATACCAGGACAAAAACCCTCATTCTTTATGCAGTGGGATTGATCTCTGGTGTTTTGATGGGACTGTACGGAATAGGTGTTCTGCTTGCTGCATTTATCGGAAGACAAACTGACAACAGAAATAATTACAGAGGTAATTTATGTATTATCTTTGTTGTAGATAATCTTTTTCGTTTTGTAATGTACTGTATAAATGGCCTGATCAGCTGGAATATTCTTTTTGTAAGCCTGGGGCTGGCACCTGCATTACTGATAGGTATGTTTATAGGCCGAAAGATAGATTCCAGAATAAGTGACAGTACAGTAAAGAAGTTCGTAACTGCATTATTACTTGTCTCCGGAGTAGCTTATATTTTGATGAACAGGTTTGGAGCGGCATAATAAAAGAGGTGACCAGGGAATGAAAATTTTAGTTATTAACGGAAGCTTCAGAAGAGATGGCAACACTCAAAGAATTCTGGAGTTGTTTAAAGAGGAATACCTCTTTTCTGCAAAACAACAGCATTTTAATGTGGAATTTGAAACCATTTTTTTGGCACATGAAAATATAGCATTTTGCAGGGGCTGCAGGGTTTGTTTTGACAAGGGGGAGGAAAAGTGCCCTTTAAAGGATGAAGTTTTATCAGTCAGGTCAAAAATTGATAATTCTGATGCTGTTGTTCTTGCAAGTCCTGTTTATGTTGAGGATGTAAATGGTTTCATGAAAAACTGGATAGACCGGATGGCCTTTAACAACCACCGGCCGGCTTTCTGCGGTAAACCTGCAGTTGTTATTGCTACCTCAGGTGCATATTCTTCCGACCACACTTTAAAAACAATGATTAGAGCTTTTATAGGATGGGGAGGAGTAGTTGTTGCAAAAGATAAATTTATAACAGGAGCATTAACAGCAAAGGAAGACTTAAAAAAACGTTATGCTGTAAAAATAAAGTATCTGGCCGAAAAATTACATAAGAACCTGACAGATAGGAAGGGCGGTTATCCCTCCTTGTATTCCCTGGTTGCGTTTAGGGTTCAACAGAAATACTGGCAAAAAACAAAGAATATAAACTCATTTGATTATACTTATTGGAGGGATAAAGGCTGGCTGAAAAATAGCTGCAACTATTATACGGCGCATGGTGCCGGATTTATAAAAACCAAAGCTGCCGGATTTTTTGGCAGAATTATATCGCAATTTTTTGGTTAAGGATGCCAATTTAATGATAGGAGGAGTTAATATGGAGTTTATCGGTATATGTCTCATAACAAAAGATGTGCTTGCTTTGACTGAGTTTTACAAAAAAATACTGGTTGTCGAAGCCGAGGGGAATGAGGTTCATGCTGAACTGAAAACAGATGGAGCAAATATTGCGATCTACTCTTTAGAGGGGATGGAGGGAATGGCCCCAAATTCCATGAATGGAGCAGGTAATGGCAGCATTACACTGAGTTTTAAGGTTAAGGATGCAGATGAAGAGTATGCAAGAATTAAGGCATTGGGTGTTGAGTTTATAATGCTGCCGACGACTCATCCCTGGGGTGCCAGATCCTTTTGGTTCAGAGATCCGGATGGGAATATAGTAAACTTTGTTTGTTTAAAATAGAAAATATTGAGGTTCTTACTTATGAATATGGAAGCTATCAGAGAACTGGCCTGCAAGCATTTGGCCGACAGAAAGGCTCACAGGGAAAGAGAAAAGGGTTTTATTTTTTACCATGGAGAAAGGGTGGGCAAAATCGCAGTCGCCCTGAGAGAAATATTACTTCCGGGAAATTCTGCAAAGGATGAAATAATGAAGGCAGCTGCACATTTTCATGATGTTGCAAAAGGAATTGAGCCGCATGGTGAATATGGGGCTGTTCTGGTAAAAGAAATATTGAAGGACCATTGTTCTTCCCATGAAATTGATGAAATAGCAGAATTGATTTTTTATCATCAGAAGAGAAAGAAAGATCCTGATTACTCCGAATTCATTAAAATCTTTCAGGATGCAGACATGCTGGATCATTATGGAACTATCGAGATATGGATGAATTTCCATTATTACGCCTATATGGATCAGCCTATTGGGGAATCGGTAAAGTTTTATAAGGAGCATTTTGATCAGCACGCTGCAGACATGAAAAACTTATTGAATTTTGATGTATCTCTTGCAATATTCGAAGATAAAATCAGGTTCATTAAGAGTTTTGCTGATAGAATGTCCTGCGAAGCAAATGGTGAAATATATCAATTGCAGAAAATTACGGAAACAACGTAAAATAATATTAAAAATGCAGAAGCGAACGTAAAAAATATTAAAGCTTTGCACAAAAAAACAGGCTCTCGGCTTAAAAAACCGGAGGCCTATTTTTTATATGTAGTATTTTTAGAAAATTCTGTATGCACATTCAAAATGATTTACCCAGTAGGAGGAGTTTATGGATGTAACCCTCACTCTACCCTGGCTTGAGGAGGCATCTATCATTTGGCCGTTACCCAATGCAATTCCCACATGACCACGGTAGGAAATAATGTCACCTCTCTTAATATTCTTCATGCTGTCGATCCTCTGATATCTTGAGGTATTCTGCCATGAGAAGGAGGTCATATAACTCTGTCTTATACCTGCCTGATTGAGTACCCAGTACACGAACCCTGAGCAGTCAAAACTGCCGGGTCCTTTGGCTCCATACACATATCTGGCGCCCAGCTTGGATTTGGCAATGGATATAATATTGTTTACTATGGAGCTTGAACTGCCGGGGGTGTCGGTGCTGCCACTACCTGAATTGTTACCCTGTGAACCGCCATTCCCGCCGGAATTGTTACCACCGGAACCACTGTTGTTTGAACCGCCATTCCATTTCTTTGCGTCAGGAGAAAGAAGTTTGTTTATGGTTTGTGAACCAACTTTGCCGTCAGCCGACAATCCATTACGCTTCTGGAAATTCACAACAGCATCATGGGTGTCTGAACCAAAGTATCCGGTAACACTGCTTAAATACATTAATTTTTTGAGATAAGTCTGAATGTTTTCTACGTCAGAGCCTCTGTCACCGGTCTTTATTGCATATTCCTCAGCGTTACCAGACATTAATAATTCCTTTGTTGCCGGTCCCATATAGCCGTCTGCGATTAAACCGTTATGATCCTGAAAATGCTTAACGGCCAGAACTGTGTCATTTCCATATTTACCATCAGGTTTTGTAGTAAGATAGCCAAGTTGATTCAATTGCTGCTGATATTTTAAGATTTCGTCATCCTCATCTCCAAGATAAAAGGAAAGAGGGATAGCTTCGGTGGAATATAATTTCTCCCGGGTGTTTTTTCCTACATTGCCATCGTCATAAAGGCCGTTTCTTTTCTGAAATTCCTTAACAGCCGCCTCTGTATCAGTACCAAAGTATCCCGTAATCTTTGGAATATATCCCAATTCGTAAAGACGGGCCTGGAGCTGTTCAACATCTGTTCCGTCTGCCCCCAGATAAACAGTATATTCTTTTGCCGAATCGGACATCAGAATCTTATAGGTTTCAGCATCAACTTCTCCGGTAATTTTCAGCTCCATTTTACGTTGAAATAATTTGACTGCCTGTTCCATTGCTTCTCCATATTCCTCGGAGGGTTCGTCTGATTCCAGATAATCCAGTTCCACAAGCCTTTTCTGAAGGTTAACGACTATACTGTCTTTTATTCCCAGCTTGATTATATCACCTTTGGCAGGATCAAGCGGAGCCTGTCTGCCTCGTGAAACTTTGATTGAAGCTTGATCGGCTGCTTTTGCCGAATAGCTTTCAGCTGCCAGCGTTGTGGTTGTAGCAGCTTCCTGACTGGGTGTAGAGGGAGCTGTAGTATTTAATGAAGGAAGGGACGCTGTTGTAGCAATGACTACTGTTAGGGTAATGGCTGCAACACCGGAAGTGGAAATTAATAGATACTTGAATTTTTTAGGACTTTCTGTTTTATAATTCTTGATTTTGTGCTTGAAATTACTCAGAAAATTCTTTATGTTTTTCTTATTCATGTTTTCTCCAATAAATTATGTATTTTTGAAATGGAATTTTACGCAAAAAACGCAATAAAAAAAACCACTTCACCATATAAAAAATCATCTACAGGAATTGGTAATAGACTTAAAGCAAATAGAATAATCAAAAAGTGTGATGCGAAGCCCGAAGGCCATTTAAAAAAGAATAACACATTGGCAAAACTTTATGTAAGCATCAAAATTCAATTATAACAATTCCTAGTATACATAACCTTTTTAAATGTTACAAATATAATAACACAAATCAAAGACATTTATATTAAGTTTAATTTACAAATAATATTTTTATATTTCATTTTGACAGAATTAGACTTATTTTTGACCTATAGCTGCTGATATTGATTTTATCTATTAAGTACAATATATAGCCTAATACCAAAAAGCCAAACATCAATAAGCCGGCATTTTTAATAACCTTTAGCCACCCAAGCAGTTCAACATCGATGAAAAAATATGGATAGGGGCTCTTTACAATTTCAATGATACCTCCCAGTTTTGCTCTTATCAATATAAATATAAAGTATGTAATTGGCAGCAACAGCCAGAATATTGGATCAAACCAGCGAAAATAAAACTTTTCATCAAAGACAAGCCAATCGGTAATAGCTGCCAGAGGTACGAAATAATGAACAAGAACATTTTGCCAGTTGAGCAGGCTGTAATTTGAGTTTGGAGCATTAAGATATTTAGGGACAAGTACAAAATGATAAATAATAAACGTAACGGCTATTGTCATAGTGACAGCACCCTTGAAGTGCGGCAGGAATACCGTTGAACCTTTTATGCCTATGCTTTTTAAGTCCATAAAGGTTTTAACTGTCAGAAGAGAAAAGAAAATAAAGCATAATGCATTACTTTGAATTGTATAAAAAATGAGCATGTAAGGGGCAGGCTTTCCGCTTGGAAGGCCGGAGTTGAGATAAAGACCTATTCCACATCCAACTAATAACAGAATCCTAAAAATTAATGCGAACAAGCGATTATGAATACACATATCTTTTTCCTCCGCATACAGCTAATTTTTATACTGTAAAACCATGCACTATTTAATTTTTCATATTTAAATTATATCACGATTGAAAGGATTTGAAACTGATTTGGAATATGTATACAATATTTTTATAAAAGTCGGTATGAAGTGTGTTGCAATGTGGTATAATATAGTAAATTATACACATATCTTATTAGCTTTTCGTATTTTCAACTTGAAAAATGTCAAATAGATATAATTCTATATAAAAAATTGGATATTCTTTTGTTTATTCTTTTGATTGTATTAATATGAAAAATATATTATTATAAATACATTAATAAAAGACATTTATAAAACTGGGTGATTTTATGACGACAGGCAGAGTAAATAGTATTGAAGTTAAAAAAATAAATAGAAACGCAATATATAATTTTTTATATATGCGGGATCCTATTTCTATTCAGGAAATAGCTTATTCTCTCAATATGAGCTTGCCGACAGTAACTCAAAACATCAAGGAACTGTATGAGCGCGGCCTGGTTATTGAAACAGGTTTGTTTGAGTCTACAGGTGGGCGTAAGGCAAAGGCAATTGCTTACAACAGCACTGCAAAATATGCTGTAGGTCTTGATATAACAAGAAATCACGTAGGTATTGTAATAATAGATTTAAGTGCAAAAGTTATTAAAAATCTCAGGAATCAATTTCCTTTTGTAAACGCAAAAGAATATTTTAAAGGTGTGGGAGACCTGGTCAACAGCTTTATTCAGGAATGCGGAATAGAACCTGAAAATGTGCTTGGAGTGGGTATTGCTTTACCGGCTATATTATCTGATGACGGTGAATCCGCCAGCTATGCCCAGGTCATAGATTTCGAGGGTGGAGATATAAAGGCCTTTTCAGAGTTTATCCCCTACAAATGTACCTTTAGCAATGATGCCAATGCTGCCGGTTTTGCCGAAATGTGGGGAGACAAAACTGAAGAAAGTGTTGCATATTTGTCACTGAACAACTCTGTGGGCGGATCCATCATCATTGGAAAGAATATCTATAATGGCCAGAATCAGAGGGGCGGAGAGTTTGGACATATGACCATAGTCCCTGGAGGCAAAACCTGCTATTGTGGTCAAAAAGGCTGTGTTGATGCTTACTGTTCTGCTAAAATCCTGTCTGACAGTACCAATGGCAACATATCAGAGTTTTTCAGACTGTTGAGATTGGAGCAGGAACCCCAAAAAAGTATATGGAAGGAATATGTATCCCATCTTGTTGTAGCTATAAATAACTTAAGAATGCTTTTTGACTGTAAAGTTATACTGGGAGGCTATGCCGGAGCTTATATGGACGAGTATCTGGATGAATTAAGAGAACTGGTATCAGGATACAATACCTTTGAAGTGGATGGCAAATACCTTCATGTATGCAAATACAAACTTGAAACTACTGCTGTTGGCGCAGCCCTGCTTCATGTAGAGGATTTTATCAGAAATATATAAATAGATTATATAGATATTATAATAATTCTTAAATTCTTGATTTGGAAGAAATAATTTTAATAACTATTGGAAAAAATAAAAGAGTATATAACCTTATTAGAGGGTTATATACTCTTTTTTAGTATGTACAGATTCAGTAGCGGAAGGTGTTTTATACATTGTGACTAAAAATGGTATAAATTTTTAAAAAAAATATATTGACTTTGTATAAAAAAACGATATAATCTTATTAAAAGTAATTTATAAAAGTCTTATATAAATTTATAATTTAATGTGTTTTTAAAAACGATTAATCAGAAGATTTTTTCAGAATCAAACAAGAACTTATAATTTGGAACAAATTTAATCAGTGGAATTTAACGGGAGAAGGATATGAGCCAGAACATTAAACTAAGAGTTTCACAAATTGAAAAATCCTTTCCAGGAGTAAAGGCACTTGATAAAATCGATTTTACTGTAAAGAAGGGTTCTGTCCATGTTTTGTGTGGGGAGAACGGCGCAGGAAAATCTACATTGATGAAAATCATTAATGGAGTTTATCAACCTGACGGCGGTCAAATATTTATTGATGAGAAACCGGTAAAAATCAACAATCCTATTCAGGCCAGAAACCTGGGGATCTCAATGATATTTCAGGAAATGAACTATGTCCCTGAAATGACTGTTGAGGAGAATATTTTTTTGGGAAACCTCCCGGTGGGAAAATTGGGAAACGTTGATTGGAAAGAGGTAAGACAACGAACCAAAGAATTGCTGAAAAAAGAAAACTTACCTTATTCACCGACTACATTGCTAAAAGATCTGACCGTATCTGATATTCAGATGCTGGAAATAATAAAAGCTATTTCTTACAATTCGGACATCATCATAATGGATGAGCCCACATCAGCCATAACCCAAAAGGAAGTAGAAAAACTGTTTACAAAAATCCGTGAATTAAAAGCAAGAGGAGTATGCATAATTTACATTTCTCACAAGCTTGATGAAATATTCCAGATAGCTGATGAGATAACAGTTTTCCGAGATGGTACGGTAGTAGAGAGCCATCCCAGGGAAGAGCTGGATATAGAAACAGTAATTGCTCTTATGGTAGGCCGTAAGCTCACTAACACATACCCGAAAGAAGAAGTTGAAATCGGGGATGACATACTCAGAGTTGAAAAACTAAGCAATGGAAATGTATATCATGATGTGAGTTTTCACCTGAAAAAAGGAGAGATAATCGGATTTGCAGGTCTGATGGGAGCAGGCAGAACAGAGGTAATGCGTTCACTGTTCGGACTGGATCCCATAACCTCCGGAAAAGTCTCCATAAAGGGTGAAGAGGTTAAGATAAAAAATGTAAGACAGAGTATTGAAAACGGGTTGGTAATGCTTTCAGAAGACAGAAGAAGATATGGAATTATTCCGGTTAGATCTGTTAAAGAAAATACTACATTATCTTTCTTGCAGAAAGTCTTTTACAAATTCAGACTTCACCACAAAACCGAGAAGAACATTGTTTCAGACATGTTTACAAAAATGAAGGTAAAAACTCCTACTTTGGACACAACAATACAGTCATTAAGTGGTGGTAATCAGCAAAAAGTTGTTCTGGCTAAATGGATGATTAGAAATCCTGACATATTGATACTTGATGAACCAACAAGAGGTATTGATGTTGGAGCAAAATTCGAAATCTATAAGCTGATGACAAATTTAGCCCAGGATGGCAAGGCAGTTATAATGGTTTCTTCAGAATTACCTGAGTTGATTGGTATGTGTGACAGAGTTTATGTAATGTCAAAAGGTACCATAACCGGTGAAATTGCAAGAAAGGATTTCTCTCAGGAACTTATTATGAAGTATGCTACCGGAACTTTAATATCTAACGAGGTGAATTAAAATGGAGTTGAAAAATATTTGGGGCACGGCGAAGAAAAAATATAGTATTTTCATGGTTTTGTTTTTACTGTTTTTTGTTTGTTCAATAATTAATGAAAACTTTTTGACACCAAACAATCTGACCAATATTTCAAGACAGCTTGCTGTTACTACCGTATTGGCATTTGGACAGACTATGCTGATCATATCGGGTATGCTTGACCTGTCACAGGGCTCGGTTCTCGCGCTGTCAGGTGTATTTGCAGTATCAGCCTACAAATCCACAGGTTCATTGTTTATTGCAGTATTGGTAGGAATAGTAACAGGTGTTGTGTGTAACATTGTTAACGCTGTTATGGTAAGTACCTTTAAAGCACCACCTTTTATTGCCACACTGGCAATGCTTACAATGGCCCGAGGAGTAGCTCTCCTGTATACAAAGGGACAGAATCTCCTCCAGCTTGGTGATTTTGTAGTTTTTGGACAAGGTTCCGCAGGTGTGATTCCAATACCAATTATATTTCTGATAGTAGTTGCAATCTTCACCTGGTATATATTAAAGCACACACGGTTCGGACGATCCCTGTATGCGGTGGGAGGCAACGAAGAAGCGTCAATTGCCTCGGGTATCAATGTTCACAAGGTTAAATACACTGCATTTATTATAAATGGTATCTTTGTAGGCTTGGCAGGTGTACTCTTCATGTCACGTGTTAATGCAGGACTTCCAAACGGTGCGGTTGGCTACGAATTTACAGCCCTGACGGCAGCCATCATTGGCGGAACAAGCTTCTCGGGCGGTGTCGGTACTGCAGCCGGTACTCTTGCAGGTGCATTTATAGTTGGATTCCTTGACAATATAATGAACCTTGCAAGTGTGGATTCATACATGCAGCAAATAGTAAGAGGTGCAATTATCGCACTGGCAGTTATTTACGATATACGTTCAAAGAATAAAAGAACCAAAAGTGCAATGGGAAGAATTGAAGACAAGGAAAAAACAAAAAAGGAAGTTAAAGCAAAGTCTTAATGCAGAATTAAATCTGTTTTAGATCAGTAATGTTACTTTCATTCAGTATTAAGCAGCATAAAGGCTGTTTAAAATATAAAATAATTAAAAAGGATGGTCAACAATGAAGAAGAGACTTATAAGCGTACTTTCAATGTTACTAGCAATTGTATTATTGGCTGCTTGTGGTAATGCAGGTACTCCAAATGCGTCTAATACCACTGCTGCCGGCACAGACACTGGTGCCGCCGGAACAAAGAATTTCAAAGTTGCATATATTGCAAGAGCTCAATCCGACTCATTTGCAGCATGGCTTGCAAATGCTGTTAAAGAGGAAGCCAAGAAGTATCCAAATATAACTCTTGATGTTTTTGATGGTGAAGCAAATGATGAGAAAGAAAACTCAATGATTGAGAACGCTATCACTAACAAGTACAATTTGGTTATCGTTCAGCCAAATAACGGTGAAGCTCAAAGACCATACGTTGAAAAAGTTGTTAAGGCAGGAATATTTGCAATAACAACAAACGCTCGTATTTCAGGTATTGAAGGAGCATCTTCTGTAGACGCTAATCCTTACGAACAGGCCGCAGTTAATGCTCGTGCCGCACTTGAACAAATTCCGCAGAATGCAAAAGTTGTTGTATTAAAAGGACCTTCAGGTAATTTCCACGCTGATGAAAGACGTGCCAGCTGGCAGAAAGAATTCTTCGACAAACGTCCAGACGTAAAAATTGTTGGAGAGCAGATAGCCAACTGGAACAAGGATGAAGCCATGAAGTACATGGAAGACTGGGTTCAGGCCAATGACAAGATCGATGCTGTTATCTCAATGAACGATAACATGGCTGCCGGTGCAATTGAAGTTGTTAAAGATAATGCAAAGTTCAAAGATATGCTTGTATATGGTGTTGACGGAACAGCGGAAGCCCTTCTCCTTATCCAGGAAGGCAAAATGACATCAACTTGTATGCAGAGTGCTTATGACCTTGCAACAAAACTGCTTGAAACAAGCAACAAATTGTTGACAGGTGCAGAAAAGCAGATTGATACAGATATCGGAAACCCATTGGTTAACAAGGATAATGTTCAGCAGTATATTGATGTATTGAAGAAAGCCGGAGCAATTAAATAATATATGTAATCCCATTCAACAAAGATAAACCAATAGCACAGAAAGATGCGTGAAGCTGTTTCACGCATCTCTGGTGCTATATAAGAAAAAAAGGAAAAGCCATCCAGAATATTATAAATAATTACCAAAAGATACATGTAAAACTTTTATAAAACTATATAATAAAACTATTTACTGAAAGTTCGAAAGTATTTACAATTAACATTGAAATCTAATTACATTTTATATAAAGATATATTTTAATTTTAAGATATATTAATTTATTTACTTCACAATAATGAATCTAGGAGGGTTTAATGATGAAAAACAGAGCAGCATATATGACTGGATTAAATAAAATGGAGATCCGTGATATTGAAGTTCCAAAGCTGAGAGATAAGGATGTACTTGTAAAGCTTGAATACGTTGGGATCTGCGGATCAGATGTTCACTATCTCGAACATGGTAAAATAGGTGATTTTATAGTAGACGGAGATTTTATACTTGGGCATGAATGTGCCGGTACTATAGTTGAAATCGGCAGCGGAGTACAGAATCTCAAGGTTGGTGACAAGGTTGCACTGGAGCCCGGAATTACCTGCGGACAATGTGAGTTCTGCAAGTCGGGTAAGTACAATCTGTGTCCGGATGTTGAGTTCCTTGCCACACCGCCGTATCACGGTTCATTGATGAACTATATAGCTTTTCCCGAAAATATGTGTTTCAAGCTTCCTGAAAATATCACAACTAAAGAAGGTGCACTTGTGGAACCTTTGGCAGTTGGCATGCATGCAGCCTTGCAGGGAAATGTAAAGCTTGGCAGCTCGGTTGTAATATTGGGAGCAGGCACAATCGGACTTGTAACCCTGTTGGCCTGCAAGGCATACGGTGCTACTGACATAACAGTTGTAGACGTTATACCAAAGAGACTTGAGTATGCAAAGAAGCTGGGTGCTACAGCAACCCTGAATGCCGCTGAAGTCGATGTAAATACAGAAATTGAAAAGATGACTGCTAAAAGGGGAGCCGATATTGTAATTGAAACCGCTGGTTCTGCAAGAACCATATCACAGACTCCTTACCTGATAAAAAACGGCGGTACAATTGTTCTGGTGGGTCTTGCACCACAGGATATCATAGAGTTTAACTTTGCAAAGATAATGGCAAAGGAAGCTGAGATTAAATCGGTATTCCGCTACAGAAATATTTATCCTACAGCTATAAAAGCTATTGCAAACGGAACAATAGATATTACAGGTATTGTTACTCATGAGTTTGATTTTGATGACGTGGGAAAAGCTTTTGATTATGTTATAAACAATAAACAGGATGTTGTAAAAGCTGTAATTAAAATTTAGCAAATGCTCTCTTTAAACATGATTAAATAATAAAACTCCTTTTTAAGGCGGGAAATATCCGCCTTAAAAAGGGGAAGTTATTATTTAGTCATGCTTCAGATATATTCTCCTAAAAAAAGTTGAAGTTCAGACTTTAACTTTTATCTCCTGTTTGACAGTTGGGTCTTTAAAAGATTCAACTGTCTTTTTTTATTCATCAAAGTACTATGCTTGTAAAATTACCTTGACAGTCATAGTACTATGATGTATATTGTAAATGCGGAGGTGAATAAATGGTTGATAATAAAATCTCCTCGGATTTGCTAAGAGGACATACGGATACTATTATTCTGAAACTTTTAATAAGCGGAGATAAATATGGATATGAGATATCAAAACTGATACATTCCAATTCAAATGGAGAGTATGAGCTTAAGGAAGCTACCATGTATTCCAGTCTTAAGAGATTGGAGAGTGATGGCGGTATAGTCTCCTACTGGGGTAATGAAACCCAGGGAGGAAGAAGAAAATACTACAGTATAACTGAAAAGGGCAAAAGCACTTATTTTGAAAACAAGAAAAACTGGGAAGATGCAAAACGTATTCTGGATCAATTATTATAACGCATAAAAAAACCGCCAACGGGTTTTCATCACTATTTATGCCGCTGCTCAGCAGCAGAATGGAGATTAACATGAATAATAAACTAAACAAATATTTAGATGGTATATTTCTACCCTATGAGGATTTGCCTACTGTAAAGGAATTGAAGGAAGAACTCCTTAATGACCTGCATGAGAAATTTAATGATTATAAGCATCAGGGATACGATGAGGAAACTGCCTACAATATGACAGTGAACTCCATTGGAGATATATCGGAAATCATAGAGTGTATATCTGCAAATACGAGAGAACTTAAGCAGCTTTCCAGCAAGGATTTTTCAAAAATAAATCTGCAGGATTCCGATTTCATAGGAGTATCGGTACACGACAGCAAGTTTGACTACAGTGACCTGAAAAGATCCGACTTCACAGGTTCGGACCTCTCTGAAAGTTCTTTTAAAAGCAGTGACATGGTAGATGTCAGATTAGACGGAACTAACCTGTCGGGAGCGATAATAGATATGTCTGACATGAGAAATGTAAGTTTCAGCGGTGCTAATCTTACTGAAGCAAAATTGGATATGTCCGACATGAGAAATGCCAATTTTGACGGTGCAAACCTTACCAGAGCCAGACTAAAAATGTGTGACCTCAGAGGTTCAAGTTTCGGCAGCTGTATTCTGGATTATACAGATTTCAGTTCGTCAGATTTGTCAGGTGTATGCTTTGATAATATGACTTTGACAGGTACTATTTTCGGCAAAACCGGATTAAAGGGAACTTCTTTTAGAAATGCATTTCTCAGAGATGTTTCCTTCAGATGGTCCGATCCCAAAAAAACTATATTCGACGGTGCCACCATGGATAAGTTGACTTATGCCGTATTAAAGGGAACAAAGGCTGATCTTTCAAATGTTACTGTAATCTAGGAGGGAAAATAATGCTTAAAAATGATATGGCAATTTCGGTAACGGGACTGGAAAAGTCCTATAAAAATCTAAAAGTACTCAAGGGAATTCAATTTTCCATTAAAAAAGGCAGTATTTTTGCACTTTTAGGCTCGAATGGTGCAGGGAAGACAACTGCTATTAAGATTTTGACCACTTTAATCAAACCTGATAAAGGCAGTGTACAGATATGCGGGTATGATATTCTTCGTCAATCCAATGAAGTGAGGGGAGTAATAAGTCTAACAGGTCAGTTTGCTGCAGTAGATGAGATTATGACCGGAAGAGAGAATTTACGGATGATCGGAAAGCTGCGCCACCTTTCTGAGGTCAATAACAGGGTTGATGAATTGCTCAAACGGTTTGATTTACTTGAGGCTTCAGACAGAAGGGTCGCAACCTATTCGGGCGGTATGCGCAGAAGACTGGATCTGGCAATGAGCCTGCTTGGAAAGCCTTCGGTTATATTTCTTGACGAACCAACCACCGGGCTTGATCCACAAAGCCGTCTGTCCATGTGGAAGATTATTAAGGATCTCACACAATCGGGAATTACAGTCTTTTTGACCACACAGTATTTAGATGAAGCTGATCAGCTTGCAGATCATATTGCAATTCTAAATGAAGGAAAAATTGTAGCTGAGGGGACTTCAGCAGAACTTAAAAAATTACTTCCGCATGGTCATATAGAGCTAAAGTTTTACAACGATACGGGCCTGAAAGCAGCCGGAGAATTACTGCAAGAATACGGCTGCAGCTCCGATAAACAGAATACAACCCTTTCAGTTGCCACAGATGGAAGCTTAAAACAAATAACTGATATTTTAAATAAACTTGAAAAACAGGGTATACCTGTTGCTGAATTTTCACAAAAGCAGGCAACCCTGGAGGATGTGTTCCTGACTATAATAGGAGAAAACAAAGAAAAGGAGGCTATATAATGAATATTCTAACCAATATTAAAAATAATGTCAGCGATACTCTGGTAATGACAGGGCGTGTGCTGAATTATACACTGAGAAGTATTGATACCATTATTACCGTAGTAGCAATGCCCATTATGATGATGCTAATGTTTGTATATGTGTTTGGCGGCTCCATGAATACCGGTTCTGTCAAATATATTAACTATGTAGTCCCGGGTATTGTTCTGATGTGTATTCTCAGCGGAATAGCCTATACTGCAGTCCGTTTGAATAATGATGTGACCAAAGGCATATTTGAGCGTTTTCATTCCATGCCCATTGCAAAATCATCAATTTTAGGTGGTCATGTAGTTACTTCAGTACTTTTTAATGCTTTTTCGACAATTGTAATTCTGGCATTTGCATTTATAATGGGATTCAGATCTGATGCAGGGCTTACAAGCTGGCTATTGGTTGCATTGGTATTGCTGCTTTTTACCCTTGCCATGACCTGGACTGCGGTCATGTTTGGCTTACTGGCAAGTAATGCCGAAGGTGCCGGTGTGTTCAGCTATCTTTTACTGATTCTGCTCTTCATCAGTTCCGCATTCGCCCCTACTCAAACCATGCCAAAGCTTGTGCGACTGTTTGCAGAAAATCAGCCTATGACACCCATTATTGAAGCAGTCCGATCGCTTTTGCTGGGAGAAACCTCAGGAAACAATGCTTTGACTGCAATATTATGGTGTATCGGAATACTGATAGTTACCTATGTTGCATCAGTAGGTATTTACAAACGGAAGGCAGCTTGATCAGAAATAAGCAATAAAAACGGGAACACCTGAATTGCTTACTTTTGGTGTCCCCAAAGGGTGTGCTCTTATCAAAACATTTAAAATATTACAATTGTTTTCATGCAACTACTCACTTGCACAAGCTGCAGCTGCTGCAGTCTCCGCAGGAAAAACCTGAGGCGGCTTTAGGCATACTGTCATTTGCCACTGAAAATCTGGAGGTATACAGATCGTAAACCCTGGTAGTATCCCCTTCAAATTTTACATGGTGTCCCTCAAAGGTAATCTTAAGAGGTATAATCATGAATTTGTCTTCCTCAAGAGGATCGGGTTTCAGAGCCGGCTCCAGTATATCTACTGTACCATCCTTGTCAAAAACAGCGATTTTGCTGCTTGAGGTTGTCAACGAATGAATGGTCCCATTTTTTTTAAAGCACAATGAATTGGTTTCTCCACATATGCCAAGAGCATTTTCATCAAACGCATTAATATTGCCTATAGGTGTCGCAAGAGTTAGCTCATAGGCCGGCTCTACAGATTTCAAACCCCCATCCTCATACAGCGAAAATCCTATTCTGACAGGGTACAGATCTGCCTTGTTTTTAAGAATGACAGTTTCTCCAGGCCATAGGGTCAGAGCTTTTAAATTGCCGTTTTCATAGAAACAAAGACTTATTATTTTTGCCTTGAAACTTCCAAATGGGAACCTGAACTGAAATACCTCACAAAGCTGTTCTTCATCAGTTTCAGTCCAGTAGCCGCTTATTTTCCCATTGAGAGGGAAAAGGCGTTTAAGTGCTCCGCTCTCATAAAAGGTAACGAGTTCGGCAGGAAAGGTACCAAGGATAGTAATAATATTTGTCTGCTTTTCCATAGCTATGCTTTTTACAGCTCCGCTTTTGTAAAAAGAAATAGAATGATTGTATTTTGTTCTTGCTTCTTCATGGCCATACTTTGGTATAAGCTCTCCATACCTGGTTTTTATGACATTTGCTTCATTCAGGATACAATCCTTCAAGGTTCCATCCTCATAGCAATATGAATCGGCAATACCCCTGAGTTCAAGAATTACGGCTGTTTCATTTATTATCTCGTACAAAATAACCCCTCCTTCTACTTAATAAATATATGTTTTTTATGCTATTTCAAGCTGCTAACACTTACAGACCTTTTTAAAAATAGAGACTTTAAGCCGGTTTTTATCCAGCTCTTCGACTGTATAGGTCATCCGTTTCTGTGGAAGAAAGACATCAAACCACGGAGGTATATGACTGCAGACAACCTCCAGCCTATAAAAAAGAGCTGTTTCCATAAAACCCTGAAGTGCCTTTTTGGAGGATATCTCCGGATGCTTTTCCTGCAGTTCAATCAGATTAAGGTAATATACACCATCTGTTGAGGTTAAAACAGGTGAAGTTGGAGTATTGGCGGCTGTATCTGCAATTTTTGCGGTATCAGCCTTCAGCTCCAGGTCTATTTGCTCCAGCAGCTGATCTGACAAGGCATCAGCTTCAAAAATATCAAACCCCATCCTTTCCAGAATATTATAAGGAAGGCCGGTTACAGATCGGCCTATTATTGTTTTGCAGTCCTCCAGCTTTAGTATTATAGTTCTGATGCTATCTCTCATATCAGACATTGCTGCTGCAGTGTCAAGAGAATATTTTATTTCATCTGCTACCTGCCATACCTTGTCAACAAGACTGAAGACAAGCAGACTTGCTCCGTTTTCAAAAGACGACAGTTCGTTATCCTCATTAATAATAACTGAAATTTTACCGGTCACATCAGATTCCCCCTTGTTTATTGGATTTAGGCATGATTAAATAATAACTTCCCCATTTTGAGCCGTATATTTTTCGTCAATACTTTGTTGTCGTCAGTTGCAATAAAGCAATTATTGCGCCTTCCTCCGCCTTGTCTTGACAAAAAATATCTCGCCTCAAAACGGAGTTTTATTATTTAATCATGCCTTAGAATAAAACAAAAAAAGCGAACTGAGTTGAAACTCAATGCGCTTCTTTGCAACTGTTTTTTATTAACATTTAATTTTATTATATGAAGCAATACCGGATTAAGCAACTGTTATTTTTCAAAATGTACAGATTATAAAACATATTTGTAAGTAATATACAAAAACACTCTGAAAAACCATATCTAATATGTACATCTTCGTGTATTGTGAAGGGATAGATAAACCTTTATACTCGTAGTATGCCAGTTCAATAAAAACGACGACGAAGTCTCGTATTCCAAATAAGTCAAAAATGACTTGAGGAATATTGAGACTTTTCTGTTTTATCAACTTGCATTATCCTCTATTAACAATTATCGATAGACGAAGAGGTCTTTAAACTTTAGCGCTGATGCTTATGTTTAAAGACCTTTTTATTTAACTAAAAGTCAACAAAACTAAAAATTTGCAAACGACGCGTGCCAGGCACGCCAGATTGGAGGTAATTTTATGAGACAGGTAGCTATTTATGGAAAAGGTGGAATCGGTAAATCTACAACAACGCAGAACTTAACTGCAGGTTTGGGAGAAATGGGTAAGAAGATTATGATTGTGGGCTGTGACCCAAAAGCGGATTCAACCAGATTGATTCTTGGCGGTCTTGCACAGCAGACAGTACTTGATACTTTGAGAGAAGAAGGCGAGGATATCGATCTTGATCTGGTAATGAAAAGAGGTTTTGCAGACATCAACTGTGTAGAGTCAGGCGGACCTGAGCCAGGTGTGGGCTGTGCAGGCCGTGGTATTATCACTTCCATAGGTTTGCTTGAAAGATTGGGAGCTTATGAGGACAGTCTGGATTATGTATTCTACGACGTTCTCGGTGACGTTGTTTGCGGTGGTTTCGCAATGCCTATCCGTGAAGGAAAGGCTCAGGAAATCTATATTGTTGCCAGCGGTGAGATGATGGCACTCTATGCAGCGAATAATATTTCAAAAGGTATTCAGAAGTATGCTAAAACAGGCGGAGTAAGGCTTGGCGGAATTATATGCAACAGCCGTAAGGTTGACGGTGAAGCAGCACTGGTTGAAGCCTTTGCAAAAGAACTCGGTTCACAGATGATTCACTTTGTACCAAGAGACAATATGGTACAAAGGGCTGAAATCAACAGAAAAACAGTTATCGACTTTGATCCTGCTTGTAACCAGGCAGATGAATACAGGGCACTTGCAAAGAAGATAGATGAAAACAAATTGTTTGTTATACCTAAGCCTTTAAAGCAGGAGAGGCTTGAAGAGCTGCTGATGGAGCACGGAATAATGGATATATAACCAAAACCCAACTTAAAATTGAAGAAAAGGTGGTTGAGATTATGTTGTTAATCAGAGCAATTATCAGACCGGAAAAAACCGGAATTGTATTATCGGAATTACTTGCAGCCGGATTCCCTGCTGTTACAAAAATGGACGTTTTTGGAAGAGGTAAACAAAAAGGTATTGTTATCGGAGATGTTCAATATGATGAAATTCCAAAGGAAATGCTTTTGATCGTTGTTAAAGAGGAAGACCAGGACGATGTAGTGAAAGTTATTATGAGAAATGCCCGTACCGGTGAAAAAGGAAACTTCGGAGACGGTAGGATATTTATCAGCCAGGTGCTGGATGCTTACACGATCAGTACCGGAAAACAAGGACTCTAAAGGAGGTTTTCATATGAAGGAAATTATGGCCTTTATACGTACCAACAAGGTCAACAGGACTAAAGAAGCCCTCGCAAATGCCGGTTTCCCGGCATTTTCATGCAGACCCTGCCTGGGAAGAGGGAAAAAGAGCCTTGATGCTACGGTGCTGAACTACATTATGGAGACAGGAGACCTTCCTGTATCACAGGTGGGAGAAGCGTTTACAGAAAGTGCAAGACTTATTCCAAAAAGATTTTTTACTATAATAATTGAAGACGATCAGGTGGATTTGGCGGTTAAAACTATCATTAATGCTAACCAGACAGGTAATCCCGGGGACGGAAAAATATTTATTCTTCCTATAGACGAGACCTACAAGGTTAGAACTGGTGAAACCGTACTATAATTAACGGGGTGGTGAGGCAAATGAATGCTAGAAATATTGTATTGGATAAATACAGCGCAAAAATATATAAAAACAGAAAAGAACACATAATGGAAGTGACAGATGAGACAAAAAATCAGCCAATTGCTGCCAATACCCGAACTGTTCCGGGAATTATTACAAACAGAGGTTGTTGCTATGCAGGCTGTAAGGGCGTTGTTCTCGGACCTTTAAAGGACGTATTGGTATTAACACATGGACCTATAGGCTGCGGTTTTTACTCCTGGGGTACCAGAAGAAATAAAGCAAAGACTGATGATGGCAGAAATTTCATTGAATATTGTTTTTCAACAGACCTTCAAGAGCCGGACATAGTATTCGGCGGAGAAAAGAAGCTGAAGCAGGCTATTAAGGAAGCAATGGAGATATTTAATCCTAAATGCATCATGATATGCTCAACCTGTCCGGTTGGTCTAATAGGTGACGATATCCACGCAGTTGCAGCAGAGGCAGAAAGTGAGTATGGAATATCCTGTATGGCCTTCAGCTGTGAAGGTTATAAGGGTGTCAGCCAGAGCGGCGGTCACCATATTGCCAATAATACTGTTATGAGAAGGGTTATTGGAACCGGTGATGCACAACCTTCCAGGAAATTCAAGGTAAATGTTCTGGGTGAATACAACATAGGCGGTGACGGCTGGGAAACAGAAAGGATATTGAAGAGAATAGGTTATGAAGTTGTTGCGGTATTCACAGGGGACGGAAGCTATGATGCTCTGACAAAATCACACACTGCTCAACTGAATCTTGTTCAGTGTCACCGTTCTATAAACTATATAGCTGAAATGATGAAAACTAAATATGGCATAGATTGGATTAAAGTAAACTTTGTCGGACTGGAAGCAACAATCCAGGCTCTGAGAGATATGGCTTTATATTTTGGAGATCCTGAACTGACAGCAAGAACAGAAGAGGTCATTGCAGATGAATTGGCAAGCATTGCCGAAGCAAAAGACTACTATTATTCTAAGCTAAAAGGTAAAACAGCTGCTTTATTTGTTGGAGGCTCGAGAGCTCATCATTTTCAGAAGTTGCTGGAGGATTTCGGCGTAAAAACAGTTCTTGCCGGGTACGAATTTGCTCACAGAGATGACTATGAAGGAAGATATGTTATCCCGACGATCAAGGAAGATGCAGATAGTAAAAACATTGAACACATCGAGGTTGAAAAGGATCCCGAAAAATATCAGGCATTCCTTACAGAAGAGCAGTACGAGGCTCTTAAATCAAAAATACAGCTGGAAAATTACTATGGGATGATTCCTGATATGGAAAATGGCAGCATAGTCGTTGATGACTTGAACCAATTTGAAACTGATGAATTTATTAAGTTACTTAAACCAGATATTTTCTTCTCGGGTGTTAAGGACAAATATCAGATTCAAAAAGCAGGAATTGTATCAAAACAGCTGCACTCGTATGACTACAGCGGACCATATTCAGGATTCCAGGGAGCAATAAACTTTGCCCGTGATGTAACAATGGGACTCTACACTCCGGCATGGGGACTTGTCACAGCTCCATGGAAAAACAAGTCCGTATTAAAGGCGAAACTAGCAGGAGGTGAACGGTAATGCTTAATTTGACACCAAAAGAAGTATCGGAACGCAGTGCCCTCAGAGTCAATCCGTGTAAAACCTGTCAGCCTGTCGGTGCTCTTTATGCAGCACTGGGGGTTCACAATTGTATGCCTCACAGCCATGGCTCACAAGGCTGCGTATCCTATCACAGAACTTTCCTGAGCAGACATTTCAAGGAACCGGCAATTGCTTCAACAAGCTCATTTACTGAAGGTGCATCGGTATTCGGCGGCGGCAGCAACATCAAGACAGGTGTTAAAAATGTATTTGATATTTACAATCCGGACATAATTGCTGTTCACACTACCTGTCTCAGTGAAACCATAGGAGATGACCTGAATGCTTTTATACAGGATATTGACTTGCCCGAAGGTAAAATAGTAGTTCACACAAATACACCAAGCTATGTAGGCTCACATATTAACGGTTTTTATAATATGATGGCAGGTTTTATAACCTATCTGTCAAAATCAACCGGAAAGTCAAACGGCAAAACTGCTATATTCCCGGGTTTCGTTAATCCCGGGGACATAAGGGAAATGAAGAAAATAGCCAATTTCCTTAAGGTACCGTTTACAATGTTCCCGGACCAGAGCGGTGTAATGGATGCACCAATGACTGGTGACTATTCGATGTATCCGAAGGGCGGAACCACCATACCTGAAATAGTAGGCTTAGGTGATTGCGGGACGGTTCTGGCATTAGGTGAACTAACCAGTGCGGAACCGGCAAGTATACTGGAAAGAAAGTGCAAGGTACAGTACGAGCTATTGCCGCTTCCAATAGGAATAGAAGCCACAGACAAATTTGTAATGGCATTGGCCGGAATATCCAATGCTGAAGTACCTTACGAACTTGAGGAAGAACGTGGACAGCTGGTGGATCTTATGCTGGATGCACATTTCTATTTCTTCAACAAGACTGTGGCAATATTCGGCGATCCTGATACTGTATTGGGCTTAACCAGAATGGTGCTTGAAATGGGTATGATTCCGAAATATGTACTGACAGGAACTCCCGGAGAAAACTTCGTCAGACTTGCTCAGGCAATATTTGCCCAATATGGGGTAGAAGGCTGTACAGCCAGGGCGTCAGGTGATTTGTTTGAGCTTCATCAGTGGATCAAAAACGAAAAGGTTGATTTACTGCTGGGTTCCTCCTATGGCAAGCAGATTGCCAAGGCAGAAGATATTCCATTTGTCAGAGCCGGTTTTCCCATTCTTGACAGATATGCACATTCAAATTCACCGATTGTCGGTTACAAAGGTGCAATGAGACTGGTTGAAATGATAGCTAATGCATTGATGGAAAGACAGGACAGAGATGCCACCGACGAGGATTTCGAGATAGTAATGTAGTTTTTATATAAATGTCAAGTGAATCTCACTGGTCTCCTGTTATTATTCAACAGATAGATCATGAGATTCACTGGCATACCCAATTTAAAAATTTAACGCAATAAATATATGAGAAGGAGGGTCAGGAGTATTATGGAAGCGACAATTTTGGATGATAGAAAAGAATTTATAGGTTACGGAAAAACCAACAAAACAATTAAGTGTGAAAGTGACAGCCTTTCAGGTTCCGTAAGCCAGCGGGCCTGTGTATACTGCGGCGCCAGAGTTGTACTGAATCCGATTACAGATGCCTTTCATATTGTACATGGCCCTATTGGCTGCGCCAGCTACACCTGGGATATAAGGGGCAGTCTTACCAGCGGCAGCGATTTATTCAGAACAAGCTTTTCAACAGATTTAAGTGAACAGGATATAGTCTTTGGCGGAGAAAAGAAACTGACGGCAGCAATTGATGAAATAGTTGAAAAGCACCAGCCTAAACTGATTTTTGTATATGCAACCTGCATAGTAGGTGTTATAGGCGACGATGTTGAAGCCGTATGCAGGCAGGCAGAAAAAAAGTATGGAATAAGAGTTATTCCTGTTAAATCACCGGGTTTTTCCGGGAACAAATCCTATGGCTATAAAATGGCCTGTAATGCAATTCTGTCATTGCTTGAACCCTATAAGAAACTCCCTAAAACAAAGGGAGTCAATATATTAGGAGACTTCAACCTGGCAGGTGAAATGTGGATAATAAAAAACTATCTCAGGGAGATTGGTATTCCTGTTGTTTCCACAATCACAGGGGATGCAAGCCATGATACTTTGATAAAGGCTCCTTCGGCACAGCTCAATATAGTTCAGTGTGCAGGTTCCATGACCTATCTGGCAAAAAAAATGGAGCAGGAAATGGGAATCCCATTTGTAAAGATAAGCTTTTTTGGTGTTGAGGATACCTCACAATCCCTGATTCGAATAGCTGAAGCTTTGGGAGATGGTGAAAGTATTAAAAAGGCAGAACTTTTTACTGAAATCGAAACAGACAGACTTAAAAGTTTTTCAGATAAATACAAAAAGAATTTTGAAGGCAAGAAAGCTGCCATCTATGTGGGAGGAGGCTTTAAAGCCATATCTCTCATAAGGCAGTTCAATGAAATGGGAATTGAAACAGTTTTAGTAGGAACACAAACAGGTAAGGCAGAGGATTATGAGATAATTTCAAGCCTTGTAGGAGAGAATACAGTAATTTTAGATGACGCAAATCCTGCCGAATTGGAAGCTTTTATAAAAGAAAAGGGCGCAGACATACTGGTGGGAGGAGTCAAAGAGAGACCGCTGGCGTATAAACTGGGTATAGCCTTTTGTGACCACAACCATGAGAGAAAGCATGCTTTGGCAGGCTACGACGGAGTAATAAATTTCACAAAAGAAATCAATCTATCCTTGAACAGTCCGGTCTGGGAATACGTTAAAGCCGGCGAAGAGTGAGTCCTGGTATATTTCAAAGCAAAAGACAAGGCTTTTATTATTACTTGTTTAGCGTGCAGGGCACGCAGAAGGGAGATGCCATGAGTAAGAATTTGACCAGTTTGAATGTTAATCCCTGTAAAATGTGTATGCCAATGGGGAGTGTAAGCGCCTTTTACGGAATCAGGAAATGCATGACCATACTTCATGGTTCTCAGGGATGCAGCACGTATATACGGCGCCATATGGCAACCCATTATAACGAGCCGGTAGATATTGCTTCCTCATCACTGACCGAAGAGGGAACAGTCTTCGGCGGCGAGCACAATCTGATAAAGGGTCTTGAGAATATGATAGAACTTTATAATCCGGAGGTAATCGGTATAGCTACCACCTGCCTTGCAGAAACCATCGGGGAAGATATTCCGAGAATAATAAAGGGGTTCTATGATACCCACCCATATATAGATGTAAAAATAATTCCCGTATCCTCGGCAGGATATTCGGGAACTCAGTATGAGGGTTTCTTCAAAGCCTTGAGAGCAATTGTGGAAAACGTTGATATGGTTCAAGGCAGGAATAATAAAGTCAATATTATAACTGGTATGATATCACCTGCCGATACAAGAAGCTTGAAAAAGTTATTGGAGGCTATGAACCTTGATTATATATTACTTCCCGATCTGTCAGACAATCTGGATGGTCAGCATACAGAGAATTACAACAGGCTGCCTGACGGGGGTACTTCAATTGAGGAAATTGCCCTGATGGGTGGTGCAAGGCTGACAATTGAGATCTCAGCCTTTGCAAAGGATGAAAATTCACCGGCCCAGTATCTGTATGATACCTATGGCGTACCCTTCATCAGATGCAATCTTCCTGTAGGGCTGCGTGATACAGATGCATTTATTTCGGCACTGGAAAAGGCCGGCGGAAGAAAATCCGACGAACTGCGGAAAGACAGGGGCAGGTATCTGGATGCGATGATTGATTCGCATAAATATAATGCCGAAGGCCGTGCAGTAATATTCGGAGAACCTGATTTTGTATTTTCAGCCGCAAGATTGTGTGCAGAAAACGGAATAATGCCGGTTCTGATTGCAACCGGGGCAAAATGCAGCTCACTGGCTTCACTGCTTGAAAAGGATATTAAAAAGGTAGCAGATTTTCTCTTTATAGATAATTACAAAATAATAGATAATGCAGATTTTGATAACATAGAAAAATATGCTTTGGAGCTGGGAGCAAATGTTATGGTCGGAAGCTCCGACGGCAGGCGAATAGAAGAAAAATATCAGCTTCCTCTGGTAAGATGCGCATTTCCCATCCATGACCATGTGGGAGGACAGCGGGTCAGAATGCTTGGCTATGAGGGTTCCCTTATTCTTTTGGACCGTATTACCAATACTCTTCTGAGTCAAAAAGAACACAGATTCAGAAATGAGCTTTACAAAAAGTACTATAGAGAAGATGAAGATGTGTCTGCCGGTACGACACCTGAAAAGCTTGAATTGAAGGTTGTTATGGACAAAAAAGCTGTTATGGCAAAGAAAACTGAGACACATCCCTGCTTTAACGGCTGCGGCAGTCAGTATGCAAGAATGCATCTGCCTGTAGCACCTGCCTGTAACATACAATGCAACTACTGCGTCAGGAAGTTTGACTGCCCCAATGAAAGCAGGCCGGGAGTTACCACTGAAGTTCTCTCACCTGAGGAGGCTTGCAAAAAGTATCAAATAGTGAAAGAAAAGATGCCTAATCTTAAAGTTGTGGGTATAGCAGGTCCGGGAGATTCTCTGGCAGAGTTTGAAAAGACAAAAAGAACCTTAACCCTTATCAGAGAAATTGATCCTGAGGTGACCTTCTGCTTATCCACAAACGGACTGATGCTTCCGCTGTACGCTGATGAACTTGTTGAATTAGGTGTATCGCATGTAACAGTGACAATGAATGCAGTTAATGCTTCCATAGGCGCGAAGATTTACAAGCATATAGACTTTATGGGCAACAGATATTTCGGAGAAGTGGGAGCGGCAATTCTTATGGCCAATCAGCTGGCAGGTTTGAAGAGACTCACCTCACTGGGGATTGTCTGTAAGGTTAACATAGTAATGCTTAAAGGCATAAATGAATTTCATATACCTGTAGTTGTTGCAAAGGTGAAGGAACTGGGCTGTGAAATAACAAACATCATGCAGATGATACCTGTTGCAGGAAGTGCTTTTGAAAACATGCCTCTTACAAGCAATAAAGAGATTATGGAAATGCGCAAAAAATGCGAGCTTTCAATGAAGCAAATGTATCACTGCCGCCAGTGCAGAGCAGATGCCATCGGAACTCTTGACAATGATCAGTCTATAAATTTCAGAGGTTGTACTGTAGCCTGTCCAAGTGAGAAAAAGGAGGCAAAGGCTGAAAAGCCCATACTCTTTGCTGTTTCTTCCAAGAGTGGAGTTCTGGTAGACCAACATTTTGGCCATGCAACAGATTTCTATATATACGAGTATAAGGACAACAATATCAGATTCAAGGAAAGAAGAAGTGTATCCAAGTACTGTGACGGATCGGACAGTTGTGACGGGATGGGGGGCGGGAAAAAAGAAGGTAAAATAGATGCTATTCTTGAGGTGGTAAAGGATTGCACAGGAGTTCTGGCAATGCGTATCGGAGAGGCACCAAAGCAGAAACTCAAGGAGAAATCCATCGAAACCTTTACTACTTATGACCGCATTGAAGATGCTGTCAGGCAGGCAGTAGAAAAACTCTGTGTGTAAATATTGCTTCCGTGACTTATTAGGCATTTATACAGTGCATTTACGGGGAAATATAATATTTTAAAAGGGTTTTAGTAATACAATTATATTTAAACGAAAGTGAGGAATTTATTATGATCAGTCCGAAATATCATGTCTTTGTCTGTGCAAGTTGCAGAATTAACGGAACCCAGAAGGGATACTGCCATTCAAAAGGAGCAGTAAATTTAATTCAGAAGTTTATGGAGGAGATTGATGACAGAGATCTGTCAGGCGATGTAATGGTAACCAATACAGGCTGCTTCGGAATATGCGATAAAGGTCCTGTGGTTGTAATTTATCCTGAAGGTACCTGGTACGGAAATGTGACAGAGGATGATGTTGAGGAAATCGTAGAGAGTCATCTGGAAAATGGAGAAAAGGTAAAAAAGCTGATTATTTAGTATGGAACTGTTGTATCGAGAATATTATTTACGCCTTACCCGGCTCATGGTAGGTGTGTATTTATGAATTTCATTCAATTTCTATGGGCCAGAAAGGCTGATGGTAATTATTATGATAAGAATTACAGATGTAACTCTATGTACCATAAATTATAAGTCTGCCTCCAGGGAATTACTGCTGAAGCTCTATGAACTTCTGCTTCAAACGGGGGTTAATTTTATAGAAATTACCATACCCATTTTAAACATAATTGGTGATAGTATTGATCTGAGCAAAACAATACTGAGAGTTGGACATCCTGCAGAAATAAAATTTCATCTGGGTTTTATAAGGTACGTTTGCAGGCACAGCGGTTTTGATATTCCTTCAGGTACCATTTCCGAAATACAGGTCAATGATATCAGAGAAATCAATATACTTAATAGATTTTCCGAGTATCAGCACATACGTATTGTAGGTATGGATGACCTTTTGCAGCATGATTATATGAATGTATTTGACAGACTGAAGAGAATAAATGGCAGCCAGCCTGAATTCTGTCCTCAAAATAATTACTATTGCGCAACTGCTCTTGCAGTTGAATGGATATTAAACGGTGGAGACAGTATCGCTGCAAGTTTTTGCGGAAATGGCGGATATGCAGCTCTGGAAGAAGTTTTGATGGCACTTCGTATAACAAAACGCCATAAACCCAATCAGGATTTGTCCATACTAAGAGAACTGAAAAGCATTTTTGTAGAGATAACCGGAACTGCAATATCTCCAAACAAGCCTGTAATAGGAGACAAAATTTTTGATGTGGAGTCGGGCATTCATGTGGACGGAATATATAAAAACGGCGCCAACTATGAACCCTTTGAACCTTCCGTTGTCGGAATGGAAAGGAAGATAATAGCCGGTAAACATTCCGGCAGAACTGCTATTGAACTAAAGCTGAAGGAGTATGGAATAGTCTTCCCGAAAGAAAGGATACCTGAATTGTTAAGCAATGTTCAGGATATGAGCATCAGTTTGGGAAGAAGTATAACAGATGAGGAATTTATTAAGCTTGCCGATAATTTATCGAAATAGTATTATTAAGAAAAGATTAAATAATAAACCTGCTTTAAAGGCAGTCAGTTGTCCAAATAACAATTTATTATTTAATCTTCCTATGTCAATAAAATCGGTTTAACCGATTGGTCGATTTTCCGGCAGAGGGGTGGGCTTAATTTTGAAGCAGAAAAAATATATTATAGATACGACACTTCGGGATGGAGAACAAAGTCCGGGTTTTGCTTTCAGTATGGAGCAAAAGGTAAAACTGGCAATATTGATGGACAGGGCAGGAATTCATCAGATCGAAGCGGGAATCCCTGCTATGGGTAAGTATGAAAAGGACTCAATATGCAGGATAATGGAAAACAGGCACCGGGCAAGAGTCTCAACCTGGAACAGGTTGAACAGGGAGGATATTGAGCATTCCTTAGACTGTAATCCGGACACTATTCATATCAGTGCACCTGTATCTTATGTCCATATATATTCAAAACTTAAAAAGAACAAGATCTGGCTTCAGAAAAATCTTCAGGAATGCGTGGGATTTGCTCTTGATAAGGGATATAACGTAACTGTGGGTTTTGAAGATGCTTCAAGAGCCGATATAACCTTTATGATCAGTATTGCCAATTTATTAAAGGATATGGGGGTATCAAGCATAAGATTTGCAGATACCGTTGGAGTACTGACACCCTCCAGATCCTATCAGGCAATCAGTGAAATTAAAAGTCATACAGGCATAGCTCTGGGAATTCATGCACATAACGATCTGGGAATGGCTGTCGCAAATTCACTGGAAGCAGCAAGAGCCGGAGCTGATTACATGGACACGACCCTTTTCGGTATCGGAGAAAGAGCCGGAAATTGCGACCTGAATCAATTAATAACAGCTTCCGAGCATATTTTTGACATACGCCCCAATCACACCGATGCAAGTCTTTTAAAGGAAAAAGTCAGAGAAATCATATTTGGAAGACAGATATAATTCATCATTCGGCAAACATCAACTAAAGGAGGTGAATACCATGGATTTATCACCATTATTTATATCACTCAAGGTTGCCTTTACGGCTACATTCATAACAATATTTGCAGGAATTGCGGCAGCAAGATATGTTCTGAAAATTAAAAGATTAAATGGCTTCATTGATGGCTTGTTTACACTTCCCATGGTATTGCCTCCTACGGTTGTTGGTTTCTTTCTGCTGGTTCTGCTGGGCAAAAACAGTGTTCTGGGGAAATTGCTTATACAAATGAATATTAATGTTGTATTTACTTGGGTAGGGGCTGTAATAGCCTCTACTGTCGTATCATTCCCGTTAATGTACAGAACGGTAAGAGGGGCCCTGGAGCAATTTGATATTAATATTATCTATGCTGCAAGGACTCTTGGCATAAAGGAAAGCAGGATTTTTTTGACTATTGTAATCCCTAATGTAATACCAAGTTTGATAGCAGGAACCATTCTGACCTTTGCCAGAGCTCTGGGGGAATTTGGGGCCACCATGATGCTGGCAGGAAACATTCCCGGAAAAACTCAGACCATGTCGGTAGCTGTTTATTCGGCCGTTCAGGCAGGAGACACAAATACTGCTTACCGCTGGGTTGCTGTTGTCTGTGCAATGTCCTTTACTGCAATGATTTTCATGAATTATTTGAATGCAAGGCAAGTTCAAAAAACCTCTAAAAGGGGGGATTTTTAATGTCTCTTCTGGTTGATATCAAGAAAAGGTTAGGCGATTTTGTTTTAGAAGTAAATTTTAATGCTGAAAATGAAATCATGGGTTTACTTGGTGCCTCGGGTTGCGGTAAGAGCATGACACTGAAATGTATTGCCGGAATTGAAACTCCTGACGAAGGCAGGATAGTTTTAGGAGACAGAGTCTTATTTGATACTGGAAAGAAAATAAATCTGCCTCCCCAGCAAAGAAAAATCGGGTACTTATTTCAGAATTATGCTCTCTTTCCTAATATGACAGTTGAAGAAAACATTGGTGCCGGAGTTAATCGCACAAAAAAAGAGAAGACGGAAATCATTAGGCAAAAAATTAATACTTTTTTTCTGAGCGGACTGGAAAAGAAGCGTCCCTGGCAGCTGTCGGGAGGTCAGCAGCAGAGGGTGGCACTTGCAAGGATTCTGGCTTCCGAGCCCGAAATCCTTATGCTGGATGAACCTTTCAGTGCTCTGGACAGCAATCTGAAATGGCAGCTTGAACAGGAACTTATGGAGCTCCTTTCAAATTTTCCCGGAACAGTAGTATTGGTTTCCCACAATAGAAATGAGATATACCGCTTCTCGGACAGCATAGCAGTTATGACAGATGGAAAGGTTGATATAATTGGAAGTAAAGAAGAACTGTTTAGTGAACCCAAAACCCTGTCGGCGGCTTTGCTGACAGGCTGTAAAAACATATCCGGAGCAGAGAAAATCGATGAGCATTCAATAAAGGCCGTTGATTGGGGAATAATTCTGTACTCCACCAGGGAGGTACCTGACAACATCACGCATGTGGGCATGAGGGCACACTATTTGAAGTATTCCTATAATAATGATCAGCCCAACACTATGAACTGCCAGGTTGTGAAGGTAATAGAAAATCCGTTTTCATATATAATAATGTTAAAAAATAAAAATATTGATTTTGGATCAGCTCCGGGTAAAATCCGCTGGGAAGTTGATAAGGAAATCTGGGATAATATCAGTAAGAACAGTTTAGCTGTAAGACTGGTTTTTGATCAGGAAAATCTGCTGCTGCTCACATGATATGCTATTAATATATACTTATAAATAGGGAGCGTATTTTACATGAGTTGTAATTGAAGTGTATTTGTCATGAATTGAGTTTGAAATGCATTTGACATAATTTTAATTAAAAGTGCAATTTTATATGAATTGAGTTTAAAGTGAATTTGACATAATTTTAATTAAAAGTGCATTTTTACATGAATTTGAATTTGAAGTGGATTGACATGAATTGAATTTATAGTGTATTTTAACTGTGAGGATTTTAGAAGGTAAAATGTATGGATGGGTAAATATTTCTCGGAAAACTGGGAAATGTCTCTCACCGGGTAGTACTCCAAGCTGAAATAGATGGCCGGAGGCCGCATTAATTGCAGGATCCATAAAAAAATACAAAAAATCCCATAGGATTAACAGATTATCTACGAGAAATTTACATACACCCCCTAATATAATGTTAGCAGAATATTAGGGGGTGTAATTTTGAAAACGAGGAAGCTGACTACCTTTTTAAGTACATTTTTAGTTCTGGCCATATTATTTACCATAGAGCCGGTTTCAGTTTTTGTCCTGGTGAAGGAAGTGGAGGCTGAGCAATCTGGTTATGTTTTAAATCCGGCAGACGAATATTTGCTGGCATCTGATACAACAGATGTGAGGGGACCGGAGACAGATAAAAATACAGGTGAGGAATTATTCAGGTTTAACTGCGCAGATGCACAGAAGCTCATGGATCAAGCAAAGACTGATGAAAAAGCAGGAAAAGAAGTATTGATTAAAATGAAAGCCGGAGTTTTGAGCGGGACTAAAAAGGTTGTTATTCAGCTTGAAAACGCTCTGCTAAAAAAGCTGTCAGATGAGACCAATGCACGTCTCCGGATTGATACAGGGTTGGCGGCAATTGAACTTAGCAATTCTGCCCTGGATTCATTATATTCTGCAGCAAAGGGTAAGGATATCGGAGTTAATGTTGAACAGAAAATTGATAGTGATTTACCCGCAGAAATAAAGGATATTGTAGGAGACAGACCTGTTTATGATATTTCAATTGCGGCCGGGGACATAAAAATTTCAGACTTTGGAGGGGCTCTAAGACTTTCAGTGCACTATACTTTAAATAAGGGAGAAGACCCTGATGCCATAGTTTTATATTATCTTAATAAAAACAGTAATGCAGTTCAGGTAATGGGCAGGTATAATCAATTGACTCAATCTGTAGAATTTAATACAACCCGCCTGTCAGGATATGCTGTAGGCTACAGATATATCGGGTTCAGCGATATAAAATCAAACCCCGACAAGGATGACATTGAATTTGCAGCTGCAAGGGAGATACTCTGCGGGATTGGAAACGGAAAATTCGGACCAGACAAGGCGTTGACCCGGGGAATGCTGCTAGCCGTTCTGGTGAAGCTGGCTAATGTGGAGCCTGCCAGAGCTGCAGGTTTTGATGATGTTTCACCTGAGAAATACTATTCTCAATATATCGGATGGGCGGCAGCAAATGGACTGGTTACAGGTGTCGGAAACAACAGGTTCAGACCTGATAAAGCAGTTACCAGAGAGGAACTTGCCGCAATTCTTAATAAATTCATAAAATATTTGAATTTGAATTATAGGGCTGAAGATACAAAAATAAAGTTAAGAGATATTGAAAGTATTTCATTCTGGGCAAAAGACGCTGCAAAAAATATGCTGACGATGGGAATTATGCAGACAGACCCGGAAAACAGCTTTAGTCCTGATAAAATAGTGACCAGAGCAGAATTTGCGGCAATTCTTAGAAAAATCATAGATTTTAGGCTGGAAAGTAACTAAAACCAAATTTTCTTTAAAGATGTCTGTGATTCTCAAATTCATCACGATGTGTTTGAGTTTGGCAGGCAATGGTGAAATTAAAACTAATTTATAAAATAATATTGTAAATTAATTACAATGATGGTAGAATAATGGTAAGTTGTACAATTTATTAGTATACGATTAAAAAAATTAAAGTATATCCGTTTAATTTACAATTTAACAAATTAAAATGAATCTACCAAGTGAACCTTTCTTTTGACAGCAATGTATTGACTTAATAATTTTCCAGACATTATTGTGCCGACATAAAAATCATTTCTTAAGTTTCTTACTAAAAGCGTATAACTAAAAAATTAATAAAACCGTCCTAAGGAAAACTATGTAAAAAAGGGTCTGTGGCTTTAGTATTTGCGCATACTCGTATGTAAATTTCTCCAAAAATACTATTATACAAAATAGTATTTGTACAAGGGAAAATTAATTATATTTTTCATGGGGTACAGTGAAGAACCAATAAGCCAAAAAATATTGGGGAGGTGAATAGTTATCACGTTTAAATCAGTTGAACCGGAAGAGAACTGGTTATGAACGCGAGTTTAGTGCAAGCTATGGCAATTTGTTCTTCATGTAAATAAAAAAAATGGAGGTTTACAAATGCGTAAAAAGTCAATATCTTTATTATTGGTGCTAATAATGTTAATAACATTATTAGGTTCTCAACTGACAGCTTTTGCAGCAGATTCTGGTACATCGGTACAGTTCAGCAATGGAAATGCAGCGCCATCATCAAATACCATATCTGCTAAATTTAAAGTAACTAATACCGGCAGTTCGCCACTAAACCTTGCAGACCTGAAACTAAGATATTACTATACTATTGATGAAGAAAAACAGCAGAATTTCTTGTGTGACCATGCCGGAATGCTCAACGGTTCCGGTTATGTTGATGTTACAAAAAAGGTAACAGGTACACTGGTAAAAATGAGTCAACCGACAGATACGGCTAATTACTATCTTGAGGTTGGGTTTGCCGCTGATTCAGGAAGTATGGCAGCCGGGGCATACATTGAGGTTCAGACCCGGGTGTCAAAAAATGATTGGAGCAATTACAACCAATCAAATGATTACTCATATACAGCATCAGGTTCATATATGAACTGGAATCGGATTACTGCATATAACACCGGTATCCTTGTATTCGGTGAAGAACCTGCACCCGGTGTTGCCAATCCGGCTATCAGTCCAACAACTGCTGAGTTTGACAGGTACATACCTGCAGATATAACAGTAACTCTTACACCAAACGGAAGTACCTTTAAGGAAATAACCGGTCTGGTAAAGGGTACTGACTACACTGTATCCGGAAACACAGTAGTTATTCTCAAGAGCTATCTCAATACTCTTTCACTAGGCACAAAATCGCTTACCTTTGATTTTGGAGTAACTGTTAATCCTGTAATTGCGTTAACAATCAAGGATACCACACCTCAGATAACAGGCCTTGGAGTGACCATTGGAACAGTCTCCGGTAAATCGGGTGATACTGTCACAGTGCCTGTTACCCTGACGAATGTATCAAAATCAGGAAATGTAGGTACCTGCAATTTCTATATTGGCTATGACGCCAGCAAGTTACAGGCAACAGCTGTTTCTGCCGGAAACATAGTTAAAAATCCCGCTATAAACTTCTCAAGTGCAATAAATAGCAGCACAGGTACCATCAGTGTGCTATTCCTTGACGATACCCTTGGCAAAGAGTTAATAACGACTGATGGGGTTATTGCGACAATCACTTTCAAAATAACAGGAACTTCAAGCCAGACAGCACCCGTAAGCTTCAAGACGGGTGGGGCCTTCGGCAATGGCAATATGACAAGGATTACCGACGTTACATATATTAACGGGAGTGTTAAATATTAATCCGTTTTGGTAAGTGCGGACAGGCCATACTATATTACTGCCTCGGCTAATATGACTGTTGCCGGTATGTAGTATGGCCGTCAAAAAACTTAGTTTACTGAGGTCTTCCAAAAAATCAATATTCTATTTCTAAAAGGAGTGATTATTTTGAAGGTTAAAAGATATCTGCGAAAAGCAATGGCACTTATCACAACAGCAGCTATTATTGCAACCCTGTTTGCTGGTACAAGTGCACATGCAGCCTCTACTACTGCGCCTTTTAATTATGCAGAAGCACTACAAAAAGCAATATATTTTTATGATGCTGAAAAGTGCGGTACAGGAATAACCGGAGGAAAGCTGGAGTGGAGAGGAGATTGTCACGTGGAAGATTGCCAGGTACCGCTGATCCCAAAGAATACAGATTCAGTAGGAACCAACCTTTCACAGGCATTTATCAATAAGAACAAAGCTGTTCTTGATCCCGACGGCAATGGTAGTTTGGATCTCCATGGCGGCTTCCATGATGCAGGTGATCATGTCAAATTCGGTCTGCCGCAGTCATATACAATATCAACTCTGGGCTGGGGATTCTACGAGTTCAGAGATTCTTTCCAGAAAATAAATGAAGAGGACCATATGATCGATATTCTGAAATGGGGAAATGATTATTTGCTCCGTTCAACATTTCTGGATAACAATGGCGAGGTAGTGGCCTTCTGTTACCAGGTAGGAGAAGGAAGTATTGATCACAACTGGTGGCAGCCCCCTGAACTGAATGAAAAGAACAAGGTTCAGCGTCCTGCTTATTTCGCAACTTCCGAAACCCCTGCCAGTGACCAGTGTGCCGGTGCCGCTGCTGCCCTTGCCATCAACTATCTGAATTTTAAGGACTCAGAGCCGGAATATGCACAAAAATGCCTGGACACAGCAAAGGCTTTGTACAAATTTGCTGTCAAATACAGGGGCTGCGGCTATTCCGGCGGATTCTACAACTCCTCCTTTGATGACGACGAAATGTCCTGGGCAGCCGTATGGCTGAATATTGCAACAGGGGACAAGTCTTATATCAATGATATCGTGGCTGTTTCGGCCGATGGGCATTATACCGGATATATTAAAAAGATCGTGGCTTCAACACAGGATGACTGGCAGAATATCTGGGTACATTCCTGGGATACGGTATGGGGAGGTGTTTTTGCAAAATTAGCCCCAATTACAAACAGTGAGAGAGACTGGTACTTCTTCAGATGGAATCTTGAATACTGGTCTGGAATACCTCATGAAGATCCCAATGACGGTACTTTTATGGCTGGCACTCCTGCCGGATTCAAGGTTATAAATACCTGGGGATCGGCAAGATATAATGCGGCAGCACAGTTATGTGCAGTTGTGTATACCAAATATACCGAAAAGCAGGACGTTTCGGATTGGGCCAGGAGTCAAATGAATTACATACTGGGGGATAATCCCATGGGCAGAAGCTATGAAGTAGGATACTCGGAAAGTTCGGCAAAGCACCCACACCACCGGGCCGCTCATGGTTCAAAAACGCTCAGTATGCTTGAACCTGCCGAACACAGGCATACACTGTGGGGAGCACTGGTAGGAGGGCCTGATTCCAAAGATAATCATGTGGATGAGACTACTGACTTTGTTTACAACGAAGTAGCCATTGATTACAATGCTGGTTTTGTTGGTGCTCTTGCAGGTCTGTTAAAGTATTATGGAGAAGGTCAAAAACCTTTGGCTGACTTCCCTCCGAAGGAATCTGACAGTATAGATTTCTATGCGGAATCAAAGCTTGAACAGGAAAATGCCGAGAGAACTCAGCTTACTGTGAATATTCATAATGAAACCAGCAGGCCGCCTCAATTTGTGGATGGATTGAAGCTCAGGTATTTCTTCAATATATCTGAAATGTTAAGTGCCGGTCAATCCATCAAGGATGTCGCTGTTCAGGTTATGTATGACGAAGCAAGTGTTATGGATGGTAAAGCAGCTGCAGTAAAAGGGCCATTTGCATGGAATGAGGCCAATGGTGACTATTATATTGAAATAGATTGGAGCGGGAACGGTTTCTACGGCGACAGGGAACTTCAATTTGCGCTGGTTGCAGCTCAGGACTCCGGCTGGAAAACCCACTGGGATACCACAAATGACTGGAGCAGGCAGAATATTACTGATAAATATGCAGTAAACCAGAAGATTTCAGTTTTTAAGAATGGTGAAAAACTATTTGGTGTTGAACCTCCAAAGGAAAATACCGGAATAAAACCGGGCGATCTCAATGAAGACGGAAGCATAGATGCCCTTGACTATGCCATATTTAAAAAGTACCTGCTTGACCGGACCGGAGAAATAAAGCTTGATATATGGGATTTGAACAAGGATTCCGAAGTAAATGCTCTTGATTTTGCAGAATTGAAAAATATCTTGCTTAATCAATGAGCCGATTGTTATGCATTGCACATATGTTTTCTGTAAAACAATTATAAAGTGTTAGGAGGATTTTTATGAAAAAATATATTTGTTTGCTACTCTCTGTAGCAATCATATTACTTGCTGCATTTCCGGTATCTATTTCAGCCGCCGGGACAGTGAAACTGGGAGATGTGGATAATGATGCTCAGATTTCGGCACTGGATCTGGCAGCGGTAAAAAAACATTTACTTGGGACTGCCGTTCTTACGGGAGATGCTTTTACGGCAGCTGATGTCAATGCCAACGGAAAAGTTGAAGCCCTTGATTTTGATGAAATCAAACAATACCTGCTAGGAAATATAACAAGGTTTTCAGGTGATCAACAGCAAACAGGTATCGGAATAACCTGGATGGATGGAAAAAAACTGTACCCTGTGGGGGTAAACTATGCATGGTATAACTGGTCATATGAGTTTTCAGACAATAACTGGACATCAAATTTTGCAAGAATCAAAAGTGACATAGATACCATGTCTGCAAAGGGGGTTCATTCTCTTAGATGGTGGATATTCCCCGATCTGGCCTATGGACCAAACTGGTCAGGCGCAAATGAAGGCAGTTTGTGTACAGGCCTTCCTGACAAGTGGGTGGAGCATATGAAAGAGACCTGTGATTATGCCCTGTCCAAAAACGTTAAGATTTATTGGACAATTACAAGCTTTGACTGTGCAAGAGCCGACGATTCTGTAGACCATGATGACATCATTGATAATCCGACTGTATTGCAAAGTTTCCTGGACAATGCTATGAAACCAATACTTCAGGCATTAGGAAATCATCAGGGAGTAATGGGCTGGGACATTATAAATGAGCCCGAGTGGATTGTAAACAAAGAGGACAACGGCGAGCCTAACGGAAAAGGCGAAAGTTTCCCTCTCTCTGCAATGAGAAATTATATTAAGACTACCTGTGCATATATACATCAATATGCAAAGCAGCCAGTAAGTTTTGGAAGTGCCAACATGAAATGGCTCGGTGCTCAATATGACCTTTGGGACGGATTAGGCCTTGATTTCTATGATTTTCACTGGTACGACTGGGCAACTCCATATTTTAATCCGGTTACAACTCCGGCCTCAAGCCTGAACCTTGACAAACCGGTAATTATCGGCGAAATGATGCCGGATAGCAAGAGTTCCTCCTTAGGAATGACACACAAGCAGGTGATGGATGCAATTTATAAAAACGGTTATGCCGGTTATCTGCTCTGGTCCTGGAACGATGGTGCGTATGACTGTAAACCTCATATCGGAAATGATTTTATTGACTTTGGAAAGGAACATACTGATGTGGTAAGGTAAGATACAATATCACCATTCTGTACTGTTCCGGATTAATTCACAAATGTTTTGTAAAGGAGTTTGATTTCATGAAAAACTGGAAAAAGGTAATTGCAATACTCACAGCAGTAATAATTATTACCACATTTTGTTTTCCAGATAAATTAAGCGTATATGCAACTGACACCAATAATGATGACTGGCTGCATTGCGCAGGTGATAAAATTTATGATATGAATGGAAATGAAGTATGGCTCACAGGTGCCAACTGGTTTGGTTTCAATTGCAGTGAAAATGTATTTCATGGTGCCTGGTATGATGTAAAGACAATACTGACAGGTGTTGCGGACAGAGGTATAGGTTTGTTGAGAATACCGATTTCAACTGAGCTATTGTACAGCTGGATGGCCGGAACTCCGAACAAGGTTTCTAGTGTCACCGCAAGCAATAATCCGCCCTATTATGTATGTAATCCTGATTTTTATGACACTGACACCAAAGGTGTCAAAAACAGTATGGAAATTTTTGATATTATAATGGGATACTGCAAGGAACTTGGCATAAAGGTTATGATAGACGTTCACAGCCCGGATGCCAATAATTCAGGACACATGTATCCTTTGTGGTATGGTTTGAACACCTCAACGGCAGGTAAAATAACTACGGATAAGTGGATAGATACTTTAGCATGGCTGGCCGGCAAATACAAGAATGATGATACTATTCTGGCAATAGACTTAAAGAACGAACCTCACGGTAAACGTGGGTATGCAAAGGAAACTCCTGCAGATATGGCCAAATGGGATAATTCCACAGATGAAAACAACTGGAAATACGCGGCTGAACAATGCTCAAGAGCAATTCTTTCAGTTAATCCCAGACTTCTGATTGTTATAGAAGGTGTTGAGCAATATCCTAAAACTGAAAAAGGTTATACATATGATACACCTGATGTCTGGGGTGCAACCGGAGATGCTGCTCCCTGGAATGGTGCCTGGTGGGGAGGAAATTTAAGAGGAGTAAAGGATTATCCTGTTAACCTGGGAACATTGAACAGCCAGATTGTATACTCTCCTCATGACTATGGGCCATCTGTGTATAATCAGACCTGGTTTGACAAGGATTTTACAACGCAGACACTGCTTGCTGACTACTGGTATGATACCTGGGCCTATATTGACGAGCAGGGGATTGCACCACTTCTTATAGGAGAGTGGGGAGGATTCATGGATGGCGGAAAAAATCAAAAATGGATGACTTTATTGAGAGATTATATGATTGAAAAACGTATAAGTCATACTTTTTGGTGTATTAATCCTAATTCCGGCGATACCGGCGGGTTACTCGGCTATGATTGGTCAACCTGGGATGAGGCAAAATACGGCATGTTAAAGCCTGCATTATGGCAGGCAAACGGGAAGTTTATCGGACTTGACCACCAGATACCGCTCGGTTCAAAGGGAATTTCACTGGGGGATTACTACGGTATGAACTAAGTGATAAATTTAACCGATTTGGACAGGTAACTCTGGACAATTACGTAATAAAATAATAAGATAATAATAAAAGCGGCTTGCATAGTCGCTTTTATTATTATCTTATTATTTTAAATTGAAATGAATACGGCTAAAATCAAAACAAATATTTATATATGGTCAAAATTGTTCTAACGTTGGAGGCAGACAATGAATGAAGTAGGTATTATAATAACACAGATACTGATTTTAACCTTGTTGGGTGCAACAGGCTTTGCTGCAGGAAAGGGAAAGTTACTGCCGGAAAATTCGCACAAGTATATCTCGGCTTTAATATTAAAAATAACCATGCCTTTTCTCATATTTACAACAATGGGAAACTACTCCTTTACCGGGGAGACCCTCAAAAACGGTTTTTTTATCTTTTTGCTGGGGGTGGTATTTATACTTATGGGAGGGCTCATATCTCTTGGCCCCTGCAAGCTTATGGGAATACGTGACAAGGCTTTGAATATATATGTGGCCCAGTCAATGTTCGGAAACGTTATATTTATGGCCTATCCGCTGCTTAAAGCAATGTACGGTGATGAAGGCATAGTTTACGCTATTTTCTTCAATATTGCAAATGACGCAATACTCTGGACATTGGGAGTCTATTTGTTCAACAGGCATAATTCAAAAAACTGGAGGGATAACCTTTCCCATCTGGCTAATCCCAATACAATTGCTTTTCTGGGCGGAATAATAATGATAGTACTCAAAGCTGTCTCGGATATTGAGAAGACTGCTGCCTATGAACGTGTATGGGAGATACTCTACACAACCTTTAACGGCCTGGGACATACTACAATTTACCTGTCCATGGTATTTATAGGTCTCATACTTTCCAATGTAAAGATTGCCGGGATAACGGATATTTTAAGCAAGTCCAGGTATTTGGTTTATTCGGTATTCAAGCTTTTAATAGTTCCGGTTTTAGCAATTATGTTTTTTAAGTTCACCGGCAATTTTTTTGATGTGTTTGTAAAAAGAATAGTAGTGCTGCAGCTTGCAATGCCTTCGTCAACTATAGTTTCGGCGCTGGCACTCCAGTATGATTCGGACTATAATGCTGCAACCGAGGGGATATTCATATCTACCCTGCTTTCTATAATCACACTTCCCTTTATAGTATATCTTCTGGTATAAACAAGCAGCTTTATTTACGATCGGCATACTGGCGGAACACATAGGGGGATATGCTATTATAATAATCTTCATCATAAATAAATTCATCCCTGTGCATTTCACCGAGAGAGGGATTATAGTTCCAAATTGCAAGTGGGGTTATTTCATATAATTCATTATTAAGCTTTTCAAATACAGAGGTATATTGAGGGAAGCGCTTGTCATAAATAAGCCTTTTGGCATTATAAGCGGTACTTCCATAGGGAACGACTACGGCTATGCCATGAATTTGCAGGGTTCCTGCTGTAACAGCTACATAGGGATTGTCTGAGATATTTCTGCATTTTAGTGTATCAGAGTAACTCCCGAAAAATAAATGTAAATTATCATCGTAGGCAAAACAAACAACTGAGTTATCAGGATATTTTTCATTGGATGTGGCCAAACTGAGAAGTTTTTCTTTTTCCAATATTCCTTTTATGGTTTCTGCTTTAAGCTTCATACAATACCTCCTGGGAATTTATAAAATTACTTGTATAGTATAGGCTAATCCGTATAAATATTCAACATGCTAATGTTTATGCAGATTAGCTCATATAAAATAAACCCGAATATTAAAAGCGATCAATAAAAAATTGTTCGCTTTTTTAATTGACAATAGTCTTTGATTTTTGATAATATTAAATTAATAAAAGGCGAATAATTTTTCAAAATATCATAAAAATGTTCACATGGAGGCGTATACAATGTGTATTTCTAAAGATGCTAAAGTAGCAGTTATCATGGGAAGCGATTCCGACCTTTCGGTAATGAAAAGCTGTATCAAGCTTTTGAAGGATTTTGAAGTTCAGTGTGACGTTATGGTATGTTCAGCGCACAGAACACCGGATAAGGCAGCTGACTTCGCAAAAAACGCGGAAGCAAACGGAATAGATGTTATTATAGCTGCAGCAGGGAAAGCAGCCCATCTTCCAGGTGTACTGGCTGCGTATACACCTGTACTCGTTATAGGAGTACCAATAAAGTCATCAACGCTGGACGGACTTGATTCACTTCTATCCATAGTTCAAATGCCTGCAGGAATTCCTGTTGCAACTGTTGCAGTTGACGGTGCAGAGAATGCCGCACTTCTGGCAGTTCAGATTTTATCGGTTGCCTATCATGGCTTGAGAGACAAAATGCTGGACTACAAAAAATCACTTGCAAAAAAAGTTGAAAAAAAGAATATTGAGCTTCAGAAAAAGCTGGAAGAACTATAACAGGCCATTGAAGTTTGTACCCTCTCATGTTGTACATTGTCAATAGAGGGTAATGTATGGCAATATAACGAGGCGGAAAAATGTCTCCCACTTCTACAATCGAAAAATTTTCTTTGAATTAGGCGTTATAAGAACCCAATATGCAGTAAAAAGGAGTTACTCATGTGTGAATTAGGGCAATGCTTACAGTGCGAAAGTCTTGACTGCTTTGATGACAGAATGGATAAAATGCACGAAGAATGTGGAGTATTCGGAGTATATTCCATTGAAAACAGTGATGTTGACGTAGCAGGAATGACATATTACGGTCTATACTCACTTCAGCACAGAGGGCAGGAAAGTGCCGGAATTGCAGTAAGTGACAATGAAACAATAGTTTTCCACAAGGATATGGGATTGGTTCCGGAAATTTTTGACAAGGTTTTATTAACTCATCTTCAGGGCTCGATGGCTGTTGGCCATGTAAGATACTCAACAACAGGTGCAAGCCGTCGTGAAAATGCTCAGCCTATAGTTGTCCGCTCCAGAAACGGACAAATAGCCCTCGCTCACAATGGTAACATTGTTAATGCCTCAATACTCAGAGAGCAGATGGAAGATAGCGGTACCATATTCCAGACAACAAACGATACAGAGGTTCTTGTCAATCTTGTAACCAAACACAGTATTACTTCCGAGACAATTGAAGAAGCTGTTGAAAAAATGATGAAGGATGTAAAGGGTTCCTACGGACTTATATTAATGACTGCCAATAAAATGGTGGGTGTAAGAGATCCATACGGAATCAGGCCTTTGTGTATCGGCAAAACTTCATCAGCTTATGTTATAGCATCTGAATCCTGCGCTCTTGATGCTGTAAATGCAGACTTCATAAGGGATATTGAACCCGGAGAAATTGTAACCATAGAAAATAATGAGGTCAGATCAATAAAAGCTATTGATATGAAAGATACAAAACTGTGCATTTTTGAATTTGTTTATTTTGCAAGGCCTGACAGTGTCATAGATGGTGCAAGTGTTCAGCAGTCAAGATATGAAGCAGGCAAGCGGCTGGCCATCGAACATCCGGTTGAGGCTGATGTGGTAATTGGTGTCCCTGACTCGGGTATTTCAGCTGCTATCGGCTTTTCAAAGCAGACTGGTATTCCTTATGGTGAAGGTATAGTTAAAAACAGATATGTGGGCAGAACCTTTATTCAGCCAAGCCAGGGTATGAGAGAGGTCGCTGTTAGTATAAAGCACAATGCAATAAAGAAGACAATAGAAGGAAAAAGAGTTGTAATTATAGATGATTCAATAGTTAGAGGAACCACTACAAGAAGAATAGTCAAAATATTAAAGAAAGCCGGTGCCAAAGAGGTTCACATGAGAGTGAGTTCACCGCCTCTTAAATATCCGTGCTATTTCGGAATAGATATTTCATCAAGAAAAGAGCTTGTAGCAGACAAGCTTTCAGTTGATGAAATAAGAGAAATGATATGCGCTGACTCTTTGGGCTATCTTAGCCTTGAAGGGCTGTTGAAAACACCTGTGGATTCAAAATGCGGCTTTTGCTCAGCCTGTCTGACAGGTAACTATCCTATTGAGGTTCCGGCTGAAGGCGACAAATTCAGTTGTGGGTGTTAGAGAATTTGTTTTTCCGGTGAATAAATACCCCAAAATTCCAGGGGATAGTAAAATATAAACGATTATTGGAGGGTATTATGACCACTTACAGAGATGCTGGTGTTGACGTTGAAGCAGGGTATGAAGCAGTTAAATTAATGAAAAACCATGTAAAACGAACATTCAGACCCGAGGTTATGACAGAATTAGGCGGTTTTGGCGGGTTATTCAGTCTTGATAAATCAAAATACGAACAACCTGTTTTGGTTTCAGGAACAGATGGTGTAGGAACCAAGCTCAAAATGGCTTTTTTGATGAACAAGCATGACACGGTAGGTATTGACTGTGTGGCAATGTGTGTTAACGACATTGTCTGCAGCGGTGCAGAACCTTTATTTTTCCTTGATTATGTGGCAGTTGGAAAGAACTATCCTGAAAAAGTTGCTGATATAGTAAAGGGTGTCGCCGAAGGCTGTATAATGTCCGGCTGTTCATTAATTGGCGGGGAAACTGCTGAAATGCCGGGATTTTATCCTGTTGATGAGTATGATTTGGCAGGTTTTACCGTAGGAATAGTGGATAAAAATAAGATTATTGACGGCAAAAATATTAAGGCAGGAGATAAACTTATTGGTATTCCTTCCTCAGGAATTCACAGCAACGGCTATTCTTTGGTAAGGAAATTAATTAATCCCACAGAGAGCAACTTAAAGGAATATGTTGAAAAACTTGGCTGCACATTGGGTGAAGAGCTTTTGAAGCCTACCAGAATATATGTGAAGCTTGTGCTGGACTTAATTGAAAAATACCAGATAAAAGGAATTTCACATATAACCGGCGGAGGCTTTATTGAAAACATTCCAAGAATGGTGCCTGAAGGTTTAAAAGTTAATATTGAAAAAGGGTCCTGGCCGGTACTGCCGATCTTCCAATTACTTGCAGACATGGGTAACATGAAGGAAAGGGATATATTTAACACCTTTAATATGGGTATCGGAATGGTTATGGCAGTTGACAGCCAGAAAGCCGATGAAATCGTGGCTTATCTCAAATCAACCGGTGAGGAGGCATATATTATCGGTTCAATAACTGAGGGTGAAGCTGGGGTTGAAATACTATAAATTTTCCCAAGGACAGATTCAGAATTATGATTCCCCTATTGGGGAACGTGGGAGGCAAATATGCTTAAGATAGGCGTATTGGTGTCTGGAGGCGGTTCAAACCTTCAGGCAATTATTGATAAAATAGAAAGCGGATATATGCAGAATGTTCAGATTGTAACTGTTGTATCCAGCAGACCGGACGTTTATGCTCTGGAGAGGGCAAAAAAACACAGAATAAACGGTATCTGCATTTCAAGAAAGTCCTTTAGAAATATCGATGAGTACGACGAAGCACTGATCAGCCATTTTAGAGAGTTTCATGTTGATCTTGTGGTTATGGCAGGTTTCCTTTCAATTCTGGGAGAGCGATTTAGCAAATATTTTGAAAATAAAGTGATAAATGTTCACCCATCTCTGATACCCGCTTTTTGCGGAAAAGGCTTCTATGGAATTATTCCGCATAAAAATGTTTTGGAGTCAGGTGTCAAGGTAACAGGAGCAACTGTTCACTTTGTAGAGCTGGAAGCTGATGCAGGGCCAATTATCCTGCAAAAGGCAGTATATGTGGAAGATAGTGATACACCTGAAATACTTCAGAAAAGAGTTATGGAACAGGCCGAGTGGGAGATACTGCCCGAAGCTATAAAACTTTTCTCGGAAAACAGGCTTGTAATTGAAGGAAAACAGGTCAAAATAGTTTAAATCTCAAGCCGAACTTTGCCTGCTTTATGTAGTTTACTGGTTAAAGGGCAAAACCAGGTGATGAGTTAATTTTAATTTTAAATTTTCGATCGGAGGACTGTGTTTATGATTAAGCGCGCATTAATAAGCGTTTCGGACAAAACAGGTATTGTTGATTTTGCAACTGCTCTTGCAGCAAAAGGTGTGGAGATAATATCAACCGGGGGAACAGCCAAAGCTCTTTCAGATGCAGGTCTAAAAGTAATAAACATTTCTGACATAACAGGTTTTCCCGAATGTCTGGATGGAAGGGTAAAAACACTTCACCCAAAGGTTCATGCCGGACTTCTTGCTATCAGAAGCAATGAAGAGCATATGAAGCAGATCGGGGAGCTGGGAGTGGAAACTATTGATATAGTTGTTATAAACCTCTATCCCTTCAAGCAGACAATATTAAAAGGAAATGTCGAGCTGGAGGAAGCAATTGAGAATATAGATATCGGCGGACCTACAATGTTAAGAGCTGCCGCAAAGAATTACCAGGATGTTGCAGTTGTTGTAGACCCTGCAGATTATGAAAAGGTGCTTAAGGAATTCGGTGAAACAGGTGATGTCAGTGTTAAAACCAAATTCAGACTTGCATACAAGGTTTTTGAACATACAAGTCACTACGATACCCTGATTGCCAAATATCTCAGAGATACTCTTGGTGATATTGATTTCCCCGAAACACTTTCTCTAACTTTTGAAAAGGTTCAGGATATGCGCTATGGTGAAAACCCGCACCAGAAAGCTGTATTCTATAAGGAAGTGGGCGCTAACAGAGGAGTTCTTCCAAGTGCTGTTCAGCTTCACGGAAAAGAATTGTCCTATAATAACATAAACGACACAAACGGTGCAATCGAACTTGTCAAGGAATTCAATGAGCCCACAGTTGTTGCCGTCAAGCATACAAACCCATGCGGTGTGGGCAGCGCAGCAACAATATATGAAGCTTATATGAGAGCTTATGAATCTGATCCGGTATCTATTTTCGGCGGTATCATCGCTGCCAATAGAGAGATTGATGCAAAAACAGCTGAAGAAATAAACAAGATTTTCGTTGAAATAGTGGTTGCACCATCTTTTACAGATGAGGCTTTTGCAATTCTTTCTCAAAAAAAGAACATAAGATTGCTCAAGCTCGATGGAATTGAAGAAAAAGTGCCTGCCGACACTCTTGATATGAAGAAGGTCTGCGGTGGTCTCCTGGTGCAGAAGTACAACAGCCAGCTGTTCAATGAAGAGGATCTCAAGTGTGTAACCGAAGTTCAGCCTACTAAGGAACAGATGGAAGACCTTGTATTTGCAATGAAGGTAGTCAAACATACAAAATCAAATGCCATTGCTCTTGCAAAAGGCAAGATGACCATTGGGGTAGGACCGGGTCAAACCAACAGAATAGTCCCGACCAGAGTTGCAATCGAATATGCAGGCGAAAGATCAAAGGGTGCTGTTATGGCTTCGGATGCTTACTTCCCCTTTGACGATTGTGTTGAAGCGGCAGCTGCTGCGGGAATCAAGGCAATAATCCAACCGGGTGGTTCAATTAATGACCAGAAGTCTATTGATGCCTGCAACAAGTACGGAATCGCAATGGTGGTCACAGGAATGAGACATTTCAAACATTAGAAATATCAGGAAGGCTCAATGGAGCCTTTCAAAATTATTACAATAAATCAAATCTCTTAATGGAGGTATCAAATGAAGGTATTAGTAGTCGGAGGGGGAGGAAGAGAACACGCTGTTATATGGAAGCTTTCACAAAACCCGAAAATCACGGAATTATTTTGTGCACCGGGTAATGGCGGTATTTCAAAGCTGGCTTCCTGTGTTGCCATTAAAGCAACGGATATTGAAGGAATAGTTAATTTCTCCAGAGAAAATAAAATAGATTTTGTTATGGTTGCACCCGATGATCCGCTTGTGGCAGGAATGGTAGATGCTCTTGAGGCAGCAGGCATAAGAGCCTTCGGACCCGTTAAGGCAGCAGCTATTATTGAAGGCAGCAAGTCCTTTTCAAAGGATCTAATGAAGAAATACAACATACCTACCGCCGGCTACGAAGTTTTTGAGAGCAGTGATGAGGCTCTGAAGTATCTTGATACCTGCAGTGCACCTATTGTAGTCAAGGCTGACGGTCTGGCTCTTGGAAAGGGTGTAATTATCGCTCAATCCATAGACGAAGCAAAAGCTGCTGTGAAAAACATTATGAATGAAAGAGTATTCGGAGAAGCAGGCAGCAAGGTTGTCATAGAAGAATTCATTGAAGGTCCCGAGGTGTCCATATTGGCCTTTACAGATGGCAGGACTGTTGTACCGATGGTTTCGTCACAGGATCACAAACGTGTTTTTGACCAGGATCAGGGGCCAAACACAGGCGGAATGGGGACCTTCTCACCGAGCAAACTGTATGACAGCACGCTTGCAGAGAAGTGCATGAAGGAAATTTACCTTCCCACAATTGAAGCCATGAATAAGGAAGGCCGCAAATTCAAGGGTATTTTGTACTTTGGACTGATGCTTACAAAAGATGGACCAAAGGTGCTTGAATACAATGCACGTTTTGGAGACCCTGAAACTCAGGTGGTGCTGCCAAGGCTTAAAACAGATCTGCTGGATATATTTAATGCAATTATAGATGAAAACCTTGCAGACATAAAGATTGAGTGGAATGATAGTGCCGCTGTATGTGTCATAGCAGCATCGGGCGGATATCCGGGAAAGTATCCTACCGGCCTTGAGATAAATGGTCTTGAAGAAGCAGAAGCTGATGAAAATATAATCCTTTTCCATGCCGGAACCGCCTGCAGGGACGGTAAGGTCTGTACCGCAGGCGGAAGAGTGCTGGGAGTAACTGCAGTAGAACAAAACATGGAGAAAGCTATAGCAAAAGCATATGCAGGCATAGAAAAAATCAGCTTTGAGGGCATGCATTACAGGAAGGATATAGGGAGAAAGTAAGCGGGAACTTTATTTTGCACTACATTAGAGTCCTGCTCATGTTGAAACAGTAGTAAAATATAAAACTATTTAAAAAGAGGTGAACATGCAAGCCATAATTTTTACAGGTATACAGGCAACAGGTAAAAGTACATTTTATAGGGAAAATTTCATAAATACACATATTAGAATAAATCTTGATATGCTGAGAACCCGGGCAAGGGAAAGTATTATACTGGAGGCTTGTATCAAGGCAGGACAAGCTTTTGTAGTGGACAATACAAATCCTACTGCCGCTGACCGAAGAAGATATATTGATCCGGCCCATAGTGCGGGATTTAAAGTTATCGGCTATTATTTTCATTCAGACCTGGAGGAGGCTATTAATAGAAACAGTGAGAGAAAGGGAAAGGAATATATACCCCTGCCGGGGATCAGAAACACTCATTCCAAACTTGAGCCTCCTCGGATGGAGGAAGGCTTTGACCAACTATTTTATGTCAGTATCACCAAGGAGGGCAAATTTATAGTTGATAATATATCAGAGAATTAAAAGTCTATGTTTTGTTATACCAATATTGACATATATATCACAATGATATATTATATTCTGGAATATTATCTTTACTAAGAGAATTAAATTTTATAATGAAGCAGAGGTATTGACATTGCCAAAGATCAATAAAACAAGATATGCCATACTTGGTGTTCTAAGTATGGCTCCGGGTTCAGGTTATGATATTAAGAAAAATTGTGATAAGGGTATATCATTTTTCTGGAACGAAAATTTTGGACATATTTATCCTGTTCTGAAGCAGATGGAAAAGGACGGAGCAATTACAAAGAAAGTTGAGCAAAATGAAGGAAGGCCTCCGCGTAATGTTTATTTTATTACCGAAAAAGGGAGAGATGAACTTACCGTTTGGTTGATTAGTCCGACCAGTCAGACGCCTCAGAGGTTGGAGCTGTTACTTAAGCTGACCTTTGCCAAAATTATTCCTTCAGATACTATAATTAAGGAACTGGAGCGAATAAAAGAAAGCCACAGCAGGAATTTGGAGAAGTTTAGCAAAATAGAGCTGGAGTATATGCGGAATAAAGAAGTGCAGGAGGATGAAGGATATCCATACTGGCTTTCAACTCTCCGCTATGGCATATACGACGCTGAATTCAGAATTAAATGGTGTGATGAAACAATTGAACGTATACGTAGTCATAGTGCAAAAAATAAATAAATCACTAAATAAATTTTTTTACTCCTAATATATCTTAATGATATATTAGTGAATGATATAAGGAGGTATAATGTCCAGAATTTTATTTTTAAACGGAAGTGCTCATGGGCACATTAATCCTACACTTCCTGTAGTAAAGGAATTAGTACATAGAGGCCATACGGTCATTTATTTCTCAACGGTAGAATTTAAGGAAAAGATTGAAGCTGCAGGAGCAGAATTTGTGGATTATGGGGAAAAAGTATATGAATTTTTTCAAAGCTATAAACCGGCTGGCACTCACCCTTTTTTTACTCTTATAGATTTCATGCTTAAAATGGACAGAGTTGTGGTTCCAATAGTTTTGGAATGGCTCAGTGCTAAAGAAATAGATTTTATAGTACATGATGCCATGTTTGGAGCCGGAAATATAATAGCTAAAAAGTTAAACCTGCCGGCTATCTGTTCCTGCACTTCCTTTGCAATGAATAAACTGCCTTTACCGTTAAATATGCTTGAGCCGGGCTTCCATCCGCAGCTGGATTTGTTATACCGGGATTTAAAGGATGCCCGACTGGAATGGGGTTTTGAAAAACTTGATATAACGGACATATTTTTTAAAAAGGAAGATGCAAACCTTGTTTTTACCTCAAGATGTTTTCAACCCAATGCAGCTGGTTTTGATGAGAGTTTTAAATTTGTCGGGCCATCAATAGCACCAAGAGCCGATATTTTTGATTTTCCACCGGAAGAAATAGAGAAGGGCACGGTCATTTATATTTCCATGGGGACTATCAATAACGGCTGCATTGACTTTTATTTAAAATGTATTGAGGCTTTTAAAGAATCAAAGTATAAGATAATTATGTCTGTAGGTAATAAAGCTGATATTGGGCAATTGGGAGAAATTCCGCATAACTTTATTGTTAGAAAGCATGTTCCGCAGCTTGAAGTATTAAAGAAAACTGATGTTTTTATAAGTCACGGAGGACTTAATAGCGTGAGTGAGGCTTTGTATTATGGTGTTCCTGTAATAGCAATACCTCAGGCAAATGACCAGCCCATGGTTGCCCGTCAGCTGGTAAATCTCGGAGCAGGCCTGTATCTTGATATGGCTAATGTCACTGCAGAACTCTTAAGGGATACTGTTAGCGAAATGGTATCTGATTGCAGCTATAAAAAGAACAGCAGAGATTTGGGAAAATCCTTTATACAGGCGGGCGGATATATGGCTGCTGCAGAATATATTATCGGGAAAGGAACAATAAATAACCGTTAAAGAAATTTAAAAAGTTGCAGGGTAACACTATAAAATGTCGAACTTTTAATTAGATTTTATTAATTACCAACGCAAAAGATCTAATTGTGAAATGGTAATACAAAAATTTTATATGCGGAGAGTGAATGCCATGGAATACAAATATCCTTTTCAAAATCCCGAACTACCGGAGGAGCAAAGAATAGACAACTTTTTGTCCCTTCTGACAAAGGAAGAAAAGCTCTTGTGTCTGAACAGCCATAATATAGATATCGACAGGCTTGGAGTCAAAATAGCAGGTCAGGTTGAGGGTTATCACGGCGCTGCCATGGGTGGACCCGGCAGATGGGGAGGAGAAAATCCAATTCCTACTACTCAGTTTTGCCAGGCTTACGGACTTGGAGAAACCTGGGATCCGGATATTGTGAAGCAGGCAGCTGAAGCTGAGGCTATTGAATTCAGATACATCTTTCACAGACTTGGAAGAGGGGGGCTGGTAGTCAGAGCTCCGAATGCCGATTTGGGAAGAGACCCCAGATGGGGAAGAACAGAAGAGTGTTTCGGCGAAGATCCATTTTTTAATGCCGAAATGTCTGTAGCTGTGGTTAAGGGTCTTCAGGGAGATCATCCCAAGTATATCCGTACTGCGGCACTTTTAAAGCATTTCCTCGGAAACAGTAATGAGGACACTCGTACAAGTTCCTCCTCTGATTTTGACGAACGCCTGTTCAGAGAGTATTATTCATATCCGTTTATGAAAGGTTTTACCGAGGGTAAGGCAAACTGTTACATGACGGCCTACAACAAATACAACGGCATCCCATGCATAATGCACCCCTTTATTAAGGACATTACTATTGCGGAATGGGGCTTGGACGGTATCGTATGTACTGACGGAGGCGCTCTTGGCCTTCTTGTGACTGACCATAAATATTTTGACAATAACAGGGATGCCACTGCAGCATGTATAAAGGCCGGAATCAGCCAATTCCTTGATAATCTTTACATTCAGGGAGTGGAGGAAGCTCTCGGTGAAGGAATAATCACTATAGATGAGATTGAAGAGGTTATCAGAAGAAATTTCAGGATTATGATACGTCTTGGATTATTTGATCCAAAGGAAATGGTGCCTTATACTGAAGTCGGAGAAGTTGAACCCTGGAATTCAGACCTGCATAAGTCCCTTGCCAGAAGGGTTACTCAAAAATCCATTGTTCTTCTTAAAAACCAGGAAAATCTGTTGCCTCTAGATGCAGATTCCCTGAATAGCATTGCAGTTATAGGAAATAAGGCCGACAAGGTATTTTTGGATTGGTACAGCGGTGATTTACCTTACAGTGTGACGCCGTTGGAAGGGATTAAAAACAGATTGGGCGGCAGGACAACAGTTACTTTTGTTTCTGACAACACCAATAATCAAGCCGTAAGTGCAGCAGAAAAGTCAGATGTGGCAATAGTAATCCTGGGCAATGATCCCGTTTCGGGAAATTTGGACTGGGCAGTGACTCAGATGGACAGTGAAGGCAGAGAAGCTGCAGACAGGAAAACCATAACTCTTGAAACAGGGGATGAGGAACTGCTGCAGCAGGTACTTAAGGCCAACAGGAATACTATTCTTGTATTGGTGTCAAATTTCCCTTATGCCATAAATAAAGCTCAGGACACCGTTACGGCCATACTCCATATGACTCAGAACAGTCAGGAGATGGGAAATGCACTTGCAGATGTTATTTTTGGAGATTACAATCCTGCCGGACGTTTGGTGCAGACCTGGCCAAAATCTCTTGAACAGGTACCTGATCTAATGGATTACAATATCCGCAATGGCAGAACCTATATGTATTTTCAGGGAGAACCTCTTTATCCTTTCGGTTTTGGACTTAGTTATACAAATTTTGAATATTCCAATCTAAACTTAAGTCCGGTCAAAATAAAGGAAGACGACACTATAACTGTTACCTTTGATGTCCGTAATTCGGGAAATAGAGATGGTGAAGAGGTTGCGCAACTATATGTTGAGCATATTGATTCCCTGGTTGAACGTCCCGGAAAAGAGTTAAAGGGTTTCAAACGTGTTATGGTGAAAGCGGGAGAAAAGGTTACAGTGCGGTTGAATCTCTCTGCAAGAGATACAGCCTGCTGGAATGTTGATAAAAAATCCTGGATAGTGGAACCTGGAGATATAAGAATAAAAGTTGGAGGTTCGTCTGCCGAAGAGGATTTAAAGCTTAGTGGAGTTATTACCGTAGGCTGAACATACACTGCCTTTCCCGTAAGCTAAGCATAGGATACCTTGACCGTGGTATTGTGCCAGCTTGACAATGGGAAATAATTTAAGTAAAATGAGAATGATTATCAATTGTGGTGAATTATCAAAAAGGTGTTAAAGGATAAATATGGCAGCAGACATTAATGATTTAATCATTCGGTATACAAGGGTCTCATTTGAAATTGACAGTATATATGAATTGATTGTTCCTGCAAATACCAAAGCTTATGGCAGCAGGACAATGAAAGGTGTATGCGGTTTCCTCATTCCCACAAGAGGCAAGGCGAGATTTAATATAGAAGGTCAGGTATATGAATTGGAACCCGGCATTATTTTTCATGCGGGTTCCAATTTTTTGTTGGATAAGGAGGTAGTAGGAGAAGCAGACTGGGAATATACCCTTATTCACTACAGAATAGAAGGGCCGCCTGGTGACAGGGCTTATTTTGAAAACCTGCACTATTCCCTGAATATAGGCATCAATCATTATAATTACATAATAGGTCTTGCTCACCAACTGCGGGAGAGTGAGCTGAAGGCCGGAATTATTAACAGATTAAAAAGTAAAGTGATGTTTTATGGTCTTCTGGAAAATATTCTTCAGCATGCCCAGGAAAAAAATCATAACTCTGATGAGGAGCTGATAAGGTCAGTTATTTATTATATTGAGAATAATTATAATAAAAATCTGACTGTGAATGATCTTGCAGGCAAATACAATATTGACAGCAAAAGGTTTTATTATTTATTTCAAAAATCTGTTGGAATGTGCACAAAACAATATATAATGAGATGCAGAATAAATAGAGCCAAAGAATTACTCATGCATGAACAGTATAATATATGCGATATAGCAAACTTTATTGGCTATGAGGATGCATTTCACTTCAGCAGGATGTTTAAAAAAAGTACGGGCTTGTCTCCCAGTGATTTTCGAAAAAAATTCGGAAAAAATTCATGGTGATTTAGGAAAAATACTATTCTGGCTAATTTGAATATGTGTTATATTTTTATCTGTCAAATGAAAATGATAATCATTATCAAGTTGTATAAATCTAAGGAGACAATTTATGAAAAAGCAATTAAGTTTATTTTTAATGACAGCTATAATATCTGCATCACTTCTGGGATGTGGCAGCAGCAAAGAGACTTCGGAAGTTTCTGTAAATAGCAGTGCTGCAGAATCCGTGGCTGCAGAAACTTCGCAAACCGGCAACACAGCTACAGAGGGTTCAACAGCAGGGGCCACAGCAGCTGATGCAAATAATATAAAGTATCCGTATAAGTATGTTGATGCTGCAAACCGTAAAATAACCATAGGTAAACAGCCTGTAAAAGTATCAATCAGTTATTTGCCGCACTGGGAAACTCTAATGATGCTGGATGTAATGCCGATTGCAACAACACAGGCAAAACACTATGCCCAAACCTGGGATCCGTTTAAAAGTATGGATCTGAGCTCTGTTGTGGATTTGGGTAACAATGAAGTCAATCTGGAATTACTTGCAGATCTTGAACCTGACATTATTCTGGAGCAATCCTATGATATAAACAAAATTGATGTGGGTAATCTTGAAAAAATAGCGCCAGTTGTGGTTTTCGGAGAAAAGGTGAAGATGGATTGGAGATATTCCATCAGAGAAATAGCCAAGGTGGTCGGAAAAAACAAACGTGCCGAGGAAGTAATTTCGGAGATTGATAAAAAGCTTGCTGATTCCAGAGTAAAGTTAAAGGAAGGCTATAGTGACAAAAAAGTCATGCTGATGTCCTTAATGGGAAAAGACAGGTATTTCTGTGCATACCGTCCTGATTTGTATGATCAGGAAAAAGGTTTGGGTCTGAATGCACCAAAAGGTTTTCCCACAGAAGAAACTTACATACAGGTATCAATGGAAGCACTGGTTGAAATGAATCCGGATTATCTTTTTGTAAATGTATTTGATGGAGATGAAGCCCTGCTGGAGGAACTGTCTCAGAACTCGGTTTGGAAGTCGCTTAAAGCCGTAAAAGATGGACATGTGTTTACACTCGACGGATCGGGCCACGCTTGCAGCGTTACCTCCACTGTGCATACTGTAGATTTTATTGTAGAAACTCTGTTAGCTAATAAATAAGAAAAATGTAGGCAGATTTCCATATGAAATTTATCATGAGTATGGGAATCTGCCTTTTGTTTTATATAGTCATTTAAATGATTTACAAAACAAAATCATAAGGAAATCAGATCATGACAGAAAATAATATAAAGTTAAGGATAAACAGGAGTAACAACAAAACGTTTAAAGCCTGTTTAATTATATTTTCGGGAAGTGCCGCACTGTTGCTGCTAATGCTCATATCCATCACTCAGGGAGCCGCAGGAATTCCATTATCAACGGTAATTGAAGCCTTTACAAATATGGATGTCAATAATCCGAGACATCTTCTTGCGGTGGATATGCGGTTGCCAAGAGTAATTGCCGCCGCCCTGGTAGGAAGTGCGTTGGCTGTTTCGGGTTCGCTTATGCAGGGAATGACCCGTAATCCCCTGGCTGATTCCGGTCTGATGGGTTTAAGCTCAGGGTCGGGTCTTGCACTTGCAATATGCTTTGCTTTTTTAACCGGAATAAGCTATACACAAATCGTCTTGATGTCATTTATGGGTGCCGGCCTTGGTGCTGTGAGCGTTTACACAATAAGCAATCTTGTGCCGGGGGGAAACAATCCCATGAAGCTGATATTATCAGGAGCAGCTGTCAGCACCCTGTTGTCTGCACTCAGTCAGGGAATTGCCATAAGTGCAAAAGCTTCGCAGAACTTGGCATTCTGGACCCTGGGCAGTGTTTCGGGAACAAGCTGGAATCAGATAAAGATAGTCGCTCCGGTCATACTTGCTTCTCTTGCTGCATCCATAGCTCTCTCCCGAAGTATATCGGTGCTGAATATGGGAGAAGAGGTAGCCGGCGGATTAGGGCTTAGAATAAAACATGTTAAGTTTATAGGAACTCTTCTTGTGGTGTTGTTGGCAGGAACCTCTGTGGCACTGGCGGGAATAATAGCCTTTGTAGGAATGCTTGTACCTCATCTGGCAAGATTCGCGGTCGGACCTGATTATCGATTGATAATACCTGCAAGTGCTGTATTGGGTGCAATTCTGCTGGTTGCTGCCGACATTGTGGCAAAAACCCTTCATCCTCCTGTTGAAATACCCATTGGAGCAATTATTTCTCTATTGGGAGTACCGGTATTCCTTTATTTTGCAAAAAAACAAAAGAGGGGGATGTAGAAATGAAATCTAAAAACAAGCATACCAGAACACTGGCTATCATAGGAATACTTGCACCCGTATTATTTTTCATAAGTCTTAATGCCGGCTATATGGATCTGAATATAGGCGATATTATGAGAATATTGACTGGAGGAGGTTCAGCAAAAGAAAACCTGTTCGTGCTGGAATTCAGAATGCCGAGAATTGTAATTGCAATGCTGGTAGGAATGGGTCTTTCACTGGCAGGCTGCGTTATTCAGAGTATAACCCGGAACCCTCTGGCTGACCCCGGAATATTGGGGATTAATGCAGGTGCGGGAATTATAGTTATTATTTTTATTTTGCTGAACGGAACTTTAACCTTTGCTTCAACTTTTGCGCTGCCCTTTCTTTCTTTTTTAGGTGCAGCCCTTACAGGATGTATCATATATGGATTATCACTTAATAAAAAAACGGGTATGCAGCCGACTCGTCTGGTCTTGAATGGTGTTGCAATCCAGGCGGGTATAAATGCATTTATGACTCTGATAGTTATTCAGTTGGATGATACTCAGCATGACTTTCTGGTGAAATGGCAGGCAGGAAGCATATGGAGCTCCAATTGGGAATTGGTAGCTGCATTGCTTCCCTGGATTGCTATTGGAATTATAATACTTATATTTAATGCAAAGAAACTGGATGTGCTCTCCATGGGAGACGAGATATCCTGCGGGTTGGGCGTTACTGTATCCCATGAAAAGCGTAAGCTGCTGTTTACGGCCATGGCTCTGGCGGCTGCCTCGGTAGCTTCCAGCGGAAGTATAAGTTTTGTAGGATTGATGGCACCGCATTTATCAAGAAGACTTGTTGGTGCAAGGCACGGCATTCTGATTCCTACATGTGCATTGGTAGGTGCACTGCTGGTATTAGCTGCCGATACTGTTGCAAGAACAATTGCCAAACCGTCCGAAATCCCTACCGGTGTTGTAGTATCTCTGTTGGGAGCGCCATATTTTATCTGTCTTCTGATATCCAATAGAAAGAAGAGCTTGAAATAGTTTGAGATCAAAATCCCGGTAAATAATTAATATTTTATGGCTGCTATGCGGCTTATGTGAGGTTAAAATGAGTGAAAACCTGAAAATAAATAGTATAAATGTGGACAGAATTGAAGTTGCATATACCAATAAAAAAGTAATTGAAGGCTTGAGTATCAATATTCCGGCCCAAAAAATCACAACAATCATAGGACCCAACGGATGTGGAAAATCAACCCTTTTAAAAGCCATGGGACGCATCATCGGTGTGGAAAAGGGATCAATATGTCTGGACTGCAAAGACATTCACAAGTTGTCCACCAGGGAACTGGCAAAGAAATTGGCCATATTGCCGCAGTCTCCTGCAGCTCCGGAAGGAATGACTGTAGAGGAATTGGTTTCCTATGGCAGATTTCCATACCAATCAGGCCTTGGAAGGCTTAAAAAAGAAGATGAAAGTATTATTAATTGGGCAATTGAAGCGACGAATCTCACAGGACTGAACGACAGAGCTGTGGAAAGTCTGTCCGGAGGACAAAGACAGCGCGTTTGGATTGCCATGGCATTGGCACAGCAAACCGGTATTATATTGTTGGATGAACCTACTACATACCTGGATATGGCTTATCAATTGGAGGTTCTGGAGCTGCTTGATGAATTAAACAAACAGCATGAATGTACAATTGTTATGGTTCTTCACGATATTAATCTGGCTGCGAAATTTGCGGATTTTCTCATAGCAATTAAGGACGGAAAAATCATCAGTGCCGGAAGTCCATATGAAGTCATGACAAAAGATGTATTGAGGGATGTCTATAATATTGATGCAAATATTGTTGCAGACGAGTGTTTTAAACACCCTGTATGTATGTCCTACCAGTTGTTGACCAAAAGAAAGCCTGCTGGGCAAACCGTTTTAAGAGGTGCTTAATGTTTATAGGGAGGTTTCAATGAAGAAATTAGCCATATATGGAAAGGGCGGTATCGGTAAATCGACAACAGTATCCAATCTGTCAGCCGCTCTTGCAATGAGGGGATTAAAGGTTATGCAGATTGGCTGCGACCCGAAAGCCGATTCCACAAGGAATCTTACACAGGGAAAGAATATACCCACTGTACTGGATGTCCTGCGGCAGAAGGATAAAATACAGTTGGAGGATATTGTCACAGTTGGGGATTTGGAGGTGCTGTGTGTGGAGGCAGGCGGACCGGTACCCGGAGTAGGTTGTGCCGGACGGGGAATAATAACAGCTTTTGAAAAACTTGAAGAGCTTAATGCCTTTAAGACCTTTGAACCGGATATTGTTATTTATGATGTACTGGGGGATGTTGTTTGCGGCGGGTTTGCTATGCCCATAAGAGGTGGTTATGCTGATAATGTCTGTATTGTGACTTCAGGTGAGATGATGTCTCTGTATGCTGCAAATAATATCGCATATGCCGTAAAGAATTTTGGGAAACGGGGATATGCCTCACTAAAGGGATTGATTTTTAATGCCAAGAATTTTGAAAATGAAGATAAGCTGGTTAATGATGCAGCCAGGGAAATAGAGACAAATGTAATTTATAAAATCCCCCGCAATCCCTTGATCCAAATAGCTGAAGAGGATGGAAAAACCGTAGTATGTAAATTCCCGGAAAGCGATATGGCAAAGGATTATACCAGGCTGTCATACTTGTTGTTTGATTAAAATTTAAGGAGCTTTATGTTTTATGTCATCAGAAAATTTACGTCATCTAAACAGGATTTCAGATGTAAACAGCAATAAGGGGGTCAAATTCCTTCACAAGGCAGCTTCTCCGGGCAGTCACTGTCCTCTGCATACCACACTTGCAACAATAAAAAGGCTTGGAAACGTATCAAGTCTGGTGGTAGGAATGCCTGAATGCGGATATTACAGCAGATTCGTTATGACTTCGCCATATGGCAGGAATGGCGAACTGCATTACTTATACGAAATGGATTCAAATGAAGTGGTTTTTGGCTGCAGGGAAGGTTTGATGGATGCAATCAGACAAATGGACAGGGAAGGGGCCAAGGTTATATTTATAGTTGTTACCTGTATACCTGAACTGATTGGAGAGGATATTGAGTCGGTAATTACAGAGTTAAAGGGAGAAATAAATGCAAAACTCTTATTTACCAATGTAGCTCATTTTACTCGAAATGGATATCAGGCAGGTTTTTTTAACACTATATCAAAGCTTCCGGACATAGCAGAGGGTATTATACCTGCAAGGGATGGTTCAAATATAAATATTTTAGGGTCTGCCGGTTCCTCAGAGATGCTCTTGTTCAATCAAAGCTTGATTGAAGGTGGATACAAGATAAATATACTGGACAATAATTCATCACTGGAGGATATCCTTTCTTCAGTTGACGGAAAAATCAGTATTGTATTGAGTCCGAAAATGATGAAATTAGCTAAAAAGCTTGAGGAGAAATATGGCATTCCTTATTTTTGCCTGCATAATTTATATTCCTGTGATGATATAACCATCAAATATGAAAATATATTGGAAATGCTTAATTCGAAGCATTTAAATGTCCTTCAGGAACTAAAAGCTGAATTATTACAGCTGGAGGAAGAATGTAAAACAATATTAAAAGGCAGAAAATTTATAACAAGTAATCCGGAGCTGGATACCATTCCTTATGCTGCATATCTGAGCAGCCTGGGAATGCTACCGGTACTGCTTCATGTTGAAGAGTTTTATGAAGAAAATATGGAGCTGTGCAGCAGTTTAAAAGCATACGGGCAGGATCCTTATGTATGTTACATATCAGATGTCAGCAGGCTTATGAATGTTATTGAGGAGGAAGATATTTTCATATCCTTTGGGAATTGCGAGGATATGAGGCAGGAAAAGATTATCAGTGATTTGGATTTGAATAAAATGGCTGAACTAAGCGGTTACAGCAGGTCAATTGCACTGCTTGAAAAAATTATGCACCGTTTGGGTTCATCCGGAAAGGAGGCATAGGTGGATGGGCTTATATAAATTTCATCCTGAGCCATCGGGAAGAATGGGACTATTATGGACTTTAGGGTTGATTTCTGATGCTGTGGTTCTGGAATTTGGAGCAATGGGACATATGCTTTATGCAGAAAAATGGCTGAAGCAGACAGGTTTAAGAAATAGAGGCAAGCTTTATGCAACTCATATTGATGAAAAGGATATTTCACTGGGCATAACAAAACGTCTGGAAGAAGCTGTTGATGAAATAGTAGAAAAGGATTCGCCAAAAGCAATATTTTTACTTCCGTCATCAATCCCTGAAATAATAGGAGTTGATCTGGATTCATTAAGGGAGGTCATGCAGCAGAAGTATCGGAACATATCCATAATCACATTAAAAAAAGGAGGTTTTAAGGATAAATATTTTCAGGGAATTGAAGAGGCCTTGTATAAGGTGACTGAAATTATTCCCAGACAGGAAAAGCCTAAAAAGATTTTAACCTATAATATTATTGGATCCTGTGCAGATCTTAATAAATTTCAGGCAGATGAGAGAGAACTGAAGAGAATACTCAAGGGTGCATTGGGAATGGAGTGTCTGTGCTGTTTACCCTCGGATTCATCCATAAGTAAAATCGAGAAAATGTGCTGTGCACATATTAATCTTGTTATCCGCAGGGAAGGTATAAAAGCTGCTGAGGAGCTGGAAAGAAACTTTGGTACTCCATTCATATATGGAAGACCCTATGGATATGCCGGAACAGGAAAATGGCTGGAGGATATCGGCCAACGCTTGAACATACAAGTCAATCAGGCTTTTATAAATGAGGAGATTTGGGAAGGCCGTTATGTTTATGATTATTGCAGGCAAATGGTGAAATTTAAGGAAAATAAAAGCATAATTTCACTCGGGGGAAATATTGATGTGGTTAAAGGAATTATGGAATTTGCCTGTGGTGAATTAGGCATGAAAAGGGGACTTTTCTGGTGCAATAATAAAGAATATGAAACTGAGCAAATTCCTTATTATAATGAAAAAATGTGGATGGAAAACATAAATGAAGACTTTCAAGGCATACTCATGTCGGGTAAAGAAGTTTTGGAGAAAGCCTGCAGAGATAAAACTTATACAATTGACAGAGGCCTTGAATCCTGGAATTTTAACTGGTATACACCTCCATTTACAGGCTTTAGAGGTGCCATGAATCTCTGTTCCCTGTGGCTGGAATATATATTGGAGGACTAACTCAATAATAAATAGTATGTATTCATACCTTTTAAACAATAATATTTGTTATACAAACATATAAAAGAAAGGTATATACATGGATAAATCACCATCTTTTCAGCAAATTTTAGATGTACAAAATCAGGCGATTCTTATGCAATATCTCCATTGGTGTAAGGTGGAATTAGTCTCGTATCAGTTTTGGGTTTTGTTAGCCATGCTTATCGTTCCCTGGATAGTATGGATCAAGCTTATTGATAAAAAACGGATACAGGAAATTTTTATATATGGTCTTTTGGTTGTAACAGTAGTCACCTTTTTTGATGAATTAGGCTGCCAGTTAAATTTGTGGGAATATAAAATTGATATTGAACCATATTTTCCAAGGCTTATACCAATGAATTTTTCTATGCTGCCAGTCGTATATATGTTAATATATCAGTATTTTCCCAAATGGAAATCATTTTTACTCTTTAATATTCTTGCAGCAGTATTTTTTACTTTTATCGGAGAGCCAATTTTAGTAGCAATAAAAATATATGTGTTGATAAACTGGAAATCAATATATTCTTTTCCTGTTTATATAATAATTGCTATTGGATTAAGAGCTTTAACCAAGTTAGTTGTAAAAACTAATCAGAATGCATCTTCATAATTCTCTTTATAATTCCACCGATTATTAATAATTCAATTATTTTACACTATGCTTTTTATAATTTTTAATAGATAGTTAACATTTTTATGCTATAATAACACTTGTATTATAAAAAGTATTGGATTTGTCAGTGAAAAGGGTTAACCGATGGGAGCTACTGTTTTGAAAATAGGTATTTGTGGAGGCACTTTTGATCCTATACATTTAGGACATCTTGCAGTTGCTGAATTAGTAAGAAGTGAATTTGATCTGGACAAGATATTGTTTGTTCCTTCAGGCATGCCTCCTCATAAAAACTTGAAAAATGTTACTGCTCCAATACACAGACTGAATATGGTAAAATGTGCTGTAAGCTCAAACCCTTATTTTGAAGCAATTTCCATCGAAGTTGACAGGTCTGGCTACACATACACGGTAGATACCCTGAAGGAATTGCAGGGGTTGTACCCCCGGGGTACTGAATTCTACTATATAATTGGTGCTGATGTAGTCATGGATTTGTTAAGCTGGAGGAATGCACCGGAGGTTTTCAAGCTGACAAATTTTATAGCAGTTATGAGACCGGGTTTTTCAAATGAGGCCTTCAAGGAACGTTTGATTTTCTTACGGAGTAAATATGAAGCAAATATACGCAGTTTTGAAATACCCTTGCTTGAAATATCGTCAACCTTTGTCAGAGAAAGAATAAAGGAGAAAAAATCAATAAAATATCTTGTGGATAAGGACGTTGAAGAATATATTATAAAAAACCACTTATATTTATAATGAGGCGATAGATGTCCATGGTGTCCTTTAAGACCCTCTGCCTCTACAGCCTGAATTTTTTGTTGATGAACCAATGTTGTTATATAAAGGAAATTAATTATGACTTTAGACCAGATGGATCAATTATTAAAACAATCGCTGAAACCAGGCAGATATATACACTCGGTTAATACTATGAAAGAAGCTGTCGCATTGGCAGACATCTATGGTGAGGATAAGGATATGGCAGCCATAGCAGGACTTCTTCATGATTGTGCAAAAGATCTTCAGGAGCAGGAAACTCTGGATTACTGCAGGAATCATGGTATAGTGCTGAATGAGGTTGAGGAGAAACAGGTTTTTTTAATGCATGGAGCTGTAGGAGCCATAATTGCCAAAGAAAAATATGGGGTGGAGAATGAAACCATCCTGAATGCCATTAAATACCATACAACCGGATACTCTCAAATGAGTATGATGGATAAAATCATTTTTTTAGCAGATTACATAGAGCCAGGTAGAACGCACAGCGAGGTCGATAACGCAAGGAAACTGGCCTGTGAAAATATAGACAGGGCTTTGATCAGTTCTTTTGACAGCATAATAAGATATGTTATACACCAGAAGGGCTTGATACATCCGTATACCATTGAAGCCAGAAACAAAATATTAATGTTGATTTCCGAATAATATGGCAGGATTAAATAAAACGAAGAATGCCTGAAACGGAATTGGAATGTAAGGGGAAAGATAAATAACGCTATGAACAAATTTATAAAATTTGCATTTTACGCAGTTGGAACCTTTTTACTGTTGTTTTCATCAATTATAGTAGGAGCCAATTTTGCCAGAGACTCGGGGGTCTTTGACAAGGAAGCGGTAGAGGTGAAAAAACAGCCGCAGAATGTACAAGCGGCAACAAGCTCCACTCCCAAAAAGATAATTGTTGACAGTGAACCGGTTAAAAACGAACCTGCAAAGGAAACACCAGCCGTTTCAACGGTAAATAATAATAAGCTGATCATTGAAGTAATAAATTGTACCGGTAAAGACGGTCTTGCCGAAGATACAAGAGGAATGCTTGAAACAAGGGGCTACACTGTAAGTGCGGGCAGTAACTCTGAAATCCAGGGAACATCGCAGATAATTATCAGAAAAAAAGGTGTAAAAACTGATGTTATTAAAAGTACACTCAGGATATCGGTTGTAAAAGAAGAACTTCAGCCTGATTCGAGGTTTGATGTAACAATCATTTTAGGAAGTGATTTTAATCCGTAATAATATACCCTCTATTAACAATGTACAATACGTTTTTGAGTGGCGAATTTGCCCTGCGGCTGCGTTGAAGCCGCTTGAGAGGCCCTTTCTTCGCATCTTCGCCTTGTTGCAAGCCAAATTCTCTCGCTCAAAATCACCGACCTCACGCCGAGATATTTTGGCGATTTTCGAGGCGGATGGACGTAGCCTTGCTGACGCAAGGCAAGGACGACAACAAAGAAAAGTGGCAAAATAGCCGGTGTGAGGCGTGTTTTACATTGTCAATAGAGGGTAAGCGTAGTAGAAATAAAAAATATAGCTTAGGATGAGGTGCAAACATTTGGAGTCAAAAAAATTGGTTG
>JAQSXC010000350.1 GCA_029266335.1 Eubacterium sp.
CTTCACTATTTTTCTGCATCAGGATGGTATGATCTTTTAAACGGATCAGAATGGCATTAGGACTGTTCAGCTTGTTGAAAGATATAGAAACAGGAGCATTGGGTATTATCTTTAAATTAGAATATGACGAGGTTTTATCGTCATATTCTTTCTGAAATATTTGGTGGTTTCCCGGAGTAATGTTAGATTTATAAACAAAAGCAGAAATGACAACCATCAACAGAAGTCCTACAAATATGCGTATTCCTGACTTTTTCTTTTTTACTTTTCGTACCATAATAAAACAACTCCTTATTCTGTGCTGATATTATTTAAACACAGAATAAGAAGCCATGTTGGAATTCTATCTTATGAACTTCTTAAGATTTTCTTATAACGGAAGCCGTAAACTTCTATGCTCCGTAAAGCAGGACTAAGTAAAAACTCAGTTAATCCTACTAATTTACAGTTTATTTAAGACTTGAAACTTTGGTGGCATAATTTCCTTCTCCGGATTCCAATAGAGTAAGCTTGTTGTTTTTACCTATCATGTAGGTACGATAGCTGTGAGAAACAGAATCACTAGCTTCAATATCTATGTTAATATGAAGAAGGTTATTACTTCGTTTTAAAAACTTATATGAAACTTTGGTATTCTTATTTGAAAGTTCCTTATTCAAATTCTTAATTATAGTACCAGCACCTGGATATTTGTTAAACTCTTTATTGGTTATTTGCTTTGCCGAGTACTCATGGAAGCCCTTTGTATCCACATAGAAATAATAGTTTTTCCAAGTATGCCCTGCAGAGAAATCATCTCCTTTCATTTTTACCAAATCGTATGCTGAACACAAAACGGTAAAAGAATTACTATTATTGAAGGTTGCATGACCAGGGGCTCTCAAGCTTTCAGTACATTTTCCACCCGAAACACCAAGGAGAATTGTCTGACTGTCAGTAGCATATGCCAAATCGTAACGGAAATAAGTTCTTCCGCCAAGTTTAATAGCACCAAACCCATCGGGCATAATGTATTGTTGTTCGGCTACCTTTATAACCCTTGAACTACTGCCATACCAAATATCCACACAATAATTGAAATAATCATCCTTGTTGATGGTTTTTTCAGTTAATAAAAAAAAGTGTCCACTTGAACCGTTACTATCAAAGTTTCCTGAAATAGTTTCAACATCATAATTGGAATACTTACTGTCTTTTTCAATTATCCTATCTAATAAATCTTTTGAAGGATTTTGAGATATCTGTGCCTGACTGCTGAAACAGAAAGCCATAACAAATATCAAAACCACAATTAACGTAAGTAAATTCATTCTTTTTTTCATAATCATTTTCCTTTAAATATAATTCGGTAATATCTTACATACTTATTCTTTTAAAACAATTTATTAATTTTAAACTGGAACTTGTTCATGGCCTATGGAGTATATTTTTTCATAAAGTCTTCCATTAATTCACTCTCCAAAGTAAATAATTTGTCCAAAAAACGTAATTGATTATGTGGTGATAAAAGAGCATTTTCAGGAAGCGGATTAACCAAAATAAACTCCCCGCCATTTTCTTTATACTCCTTAAAGGTAGTATCTTTAGAACAAATTAAATAAATATCTTCTTTGCGAAGTAAAAGTATGCCTTGAGTTTCCATATTGGGAATCAATTTTCCGTAGCCATATGCTAAATACATTACAGATAAATTATTGTCTTGCCACTTAATAACTAATATCGGATTATTTTCTTGATCCCCTTTGATTTTTTTGTAATCTCTGCCATTGTCCTTTTCTATATAAGTGGATTTATTGTTATATAATACAATATCAAGCGACGCTTCCTCTTTTACTTCTCTGGTTACACATTCAATGGCTGTTTCACCTTTTTCAAGATGTCCTCCGAAACGAACAACACCAAGTTCATTGTCTTTATGATTACTACCAAATCCAAACATAAATACAAAATAGCCGTTATACAAAACATACGCGCCAGCTGTTCTCGGATTTATTTCTATATCAACCATTAAAAGCCCTCCATCGTATATTATATAAATTATGGCAATTTCACATTTTATAAATAGAGTGAAATAACTCAAATGTATATTTCATTAACCATACATGCTTTCCTATATTTTACTATAATTAAATTAAAATTGACAGTAGTCTGAAAAAACGTTGATACCTTATTCAACTTCCTCATGTTCGTTAGCGAATTCAGGATCACGGATACGACCAACGATAATGATTGCTACGATGAAAATAGTAAATGTAAACACAAATGGCAATCGGCGGTCAATACTTGACAACCATCCAGAAAAGTAGCCAAATGGTGAGGCAAAAGCAATGGTAAAGGACATAATCAAAGCATTAATACGAGCCCGCTCCTTCGGATTAATGTTTAGTTGGAGCAAGGTATCTTTACGAGGCACAACAAGTGCACTGGCTACTGCCGCAACAAAGACATAAATGATAATAAACTGTGTTACATACAAGCTAAAGAAGTTGGTACTGACAAGATTCGTTATATGTAATATGACAGAGACAGTTACCACTTTCATTATCTCTTTATTCCTTAACACTTTGGGTATCAGATCCTTGTATTCATATAACAGCTGTAAAACAGGGGTACCTTTCGTTTCGGCCATACGAATCTTTCCTTGCCGGGTTTCATCACAATGCCGAAAAGTAATAATCACCTTAATCAGCATATTAACAGCGAAAACTAAATATAAAACACGGACAACCGGAACCACGTTAAAGGAATTTATCAACAACCCCGAAATTGGCGCAAAAAAGATTGCAACAAGACCGCCTATGTTCACCCAGGTATATATTCCTAATAAATCCTTGGAATCTGCATCTTCAATCAATAAACAATACCATGCCGTCTGGTTAATCTGCTCAAAACTGTTAAATAAAACCGCAATTAAAAAGAGCCAAAAGTTACTCGAAATGGCCCATATCAAGCAAGCAACACTCCAGCCAAAGAAATCACCCATCATGGTGGTAAATTTGCGCCCGAACTTGTCGGTGATTATACCACCAAAGAAGGAAAAAAATACCTGCACAAACATAGCAACCGACAGAATCAGTCCGATTTGAACGTCCGTTATTCCCTGCGTGTACATATATAGTGTGGCAAAAGGTGCGATTAAGTTATAGGGAATACCCCAGAGAGGCTCCATTAAAATTAGAGTTCTCGGATTTCCTTTGTTATGTTTTAATAGTTCAATTAGCGGGTGCTTCCGCAGAGATTTTATTTTTTGTACTGTATTCACTGGTTTCTCCATTCTATGACTGTTTCTATATTCATTACTATTTATTCTTCATCGTCGAGGCTTTCCAGCTCAGCTTTCCAAAAACCGTCTTCAATCGCTGCCGGATCAATCCTTTTTAATTCTTCAAAAATCCAATTCTTCAGCCGATCCGGAATATTATTATCCAAAAAGGCATCGTCTCCATTTTCCTTCTGTGTTTCCTCGATAAGTTGTGCATATGCGAGCAGCGATTCAGCCAACTGAGGAATGGAAGAATTGATAAATGTCTCATATTCCAAATTCTCTTCATGATCCAAATACACTATGGATCCATCATTTTCATACAAGCATATGGGGTCACCCCAACCAGTTGAGCCTATGTATTTGTAACTGCTATAGTCTTCCTCCACCCCATATTTCTCACAAATGGACGGCAAACCTGCATGAAACGATAGTGATGGTGCTGCACTATCCGGCAATCCGGCTTCAATAAGAAATTTTTTTGCTTCCTCATCAATCTCTATGTCTTCAAGCGTGTCTGCGCTAAACTTTATGGGCTCTTCCTCCCATATGGCCTTCCATTTTATCACGAACTCATTTGGTGTTATCATTTATCTACTCCTTTATATTAAAAAATATTATACAATTATCAAAATAATGAATATCCATCTTTTCATTATATATTTTCAGAAAGTGTTGAGCTGCAATACTTTTGGGAACTGTACCACCAGTCATAACGACACTCCGTTCATATTCGTCTATCTTTCAAGGCGTATAATTAAAGATTGAAGGATAGCTTTTTCGCTTGTACGGTTATTAAAATCTTCAATAGGTAAGCTACTCTCTTTTCGTTGTAGAATAGAAATAGTCTCAGTATCCTCAACACTAAATACGCTGTATATGGCATCGATTCTCGACCGTTTCTCCTCATAGTAAAGCGCTTCTTCCAATCTGGGGAGATATTTGCCTGCTCTGGACGCCCCCATTCCTGCAATGATTTTCACAGGCAATTCTTCTTTTTGCATAAAAGCAATTTCTAATTGTTCATCTGTTACTTTAGCCAAACAATTATGTTCATTAAAAACATGATATTCCATCTATTTTTCCCCTGCCTGCTATTTATTAAAATAAATATAAGAACCATATGTTTCACTTTTGATAATAGATTCCAAAACGTTTATTTCTTTTACAAGCATGACAATTCTTGATCAAACCATGTTTCAATGTCATTTCGTATATCTAAAACAGAATCATCCAATGATATGGGAAGTCCACGGCAACCGCCATCACAATGACCGATTTCTCTTTTTCTGCCGCAGCCATATCCCTTTGCAATCAGTTCCTGCAAAATTGGAGGA
>JAQSXC010000141.1 GCA_029266335.1 Eubacterium sp.
GTGAAGCTTGAGGAAGCGGAAAGCTATCTGGAGAGCGTAATATAAATTGAGTTTGTCTTCAAATTATAGTACCCTCTATTAACAGTGTACAGTGTTATACATTGTCAATAGAGGGTACTATATCATTAAGGATATTTAGTGAGGTTGCTCTATGTACACAACAAAAGAACAAATAATGCTCAAAGCTTTAAGACAGGCTGAACTGGCTTTTTCCAAGGGTGAGGCGGCAGTTGGAGCCGTAATTGTCAAGGATGGCGAAATAATTGCAAGAGGTCATAACCGGAAGGAAGCAAAGCTGGATGTTACATCTCATGCCGAGATAGAGGCTATAAAAAAGGCTGCCAGAAAGCTGGGTACCTGGAGGCTGGAGGATTGTGAAATGTATGTGACACTTGAACCCTGCCCAATGTGTGCCAGTGCCATTATCCAGTCCAGAATCAAAACTCTCTATATTGGAGCCATGGACAATAGGGCAGGGGCGGCAGGTTCTGTAGTTGACCTTTTCAGAGTACCGCAGTTCAATCACAGAGTCGATGTAGTAATCGGTCTGCTGCACGAACAATGCACAGATATACTTAAAAGGTTTTTCAGCCAATTAAGGCAAAGATAATGGGATTATCTCCGGAATTTGATAAATATATATGTTTTAATACTCTGGTTATGTATATTTTCAAGTGTAATAGCAGTTTATAATGGGTACTTTAAGAATAGAATACAAGACTTTAAATAAAGGAATGGTAAAACTTATGATAAATAGGAAGCAGATACAAAGGGAACAAGTAATGAAAGCCATTGAAAAGGGAGATTTCGAGGGCAGCCTGCTGACCACAAATGATAAGGTTGTTATAGTGCTGACCCAGGATTGGTGCCCTCAATGGCATGATATGAAGGGCTGGATCTACCGGATTGATATCGACCAGGAAATTGACGTATATGAACTGGAATACAACAGAACCGACTATTTCGATGATTTTAGAAATTTTAAGGAAAATGTATGGAATAACCATACCATCCCGTACCTGAGGTTCTACAGAAACGGAATTCTTTATAAAGAGACAAACTATATCAGTGAGGGCCAGTTTAGTGAAGTACTGGGTATGTAGTCCAAATTCAACAAAAAGTCAGCCGGAAATTAAAAGTGCACCTAACAAAAGTTAAGATTTTTTATCTGACTTTTGGGGTGCACTTTATTTCTTTTAGGATTCGCTTTTGAAAATCATGCAAATAAATAACTTGTCATTGACAGAGATCCCATAATACAGGCATCATTAAATATCGTAAGCTGATCGTCGTCCCTGGCTGCTCCCAGTATATAAAGTAAAGGATGGAAATGATCCGGTGAATAAAAAGCCAACTCCGAGGATTTTCCTGCCTGATGATAATTAACCACATCAGTATATTGCCCATTTATAATTTTTTCCTTAATATAGGCATCAAACTCAACGGCCCACGGGAATCCACCCTCTGTGTTCCAACTTATTTTTGAAAGGTTATGAACGACATTTCCGCTGCCAAGTATAAGAACTCCTTTTTCACGTAGGGAACTGATTTCCTTTCCTATCTGATAATGAATATCGCCGGGAGCTGAACTGTCCACGCTGAGCTGATACACCGGGATATCGGCATCCGGATACATTCGGCAGAGGACGGACCAGGTGCCATGGTCATAGCCCCAGGAATTATCTGTACTAACCTTCCTGCTGATCAAATTTTTTGTCAGGTGAGCTAATCCGGGTGCCCCTTTTGCTCTGTATTCAAGCCTGTAGAGTTCATTAGGAAATCCATACATATCATAAATCATTTCAGGTTCGGAAGAATCCATTATTCTGGATCCGGGGGTATACCAATGGGCGGAAATTGAAAGTATTGCATCGGGTCTTGGAATCTTATCAGCAATCTGTGTCCAGCCTTTTGTAAATTCATTATTCTCAATTGCATTCATAGGAGATCCATGTCCTATGAACAATATAGGCATCTTAACCGGGTTTGTCATTATAATTTCCCCTCTCATAACTAAATTTATTATTTTACTGTTTATTATTATATTAATAAAAGAATTATCTCTTAAATATAGAATTATTCTCTTATTTTATACCCACTATTTCTCCGGGGAAATCAAAAAGAGAGACCTGTAGAAATTGCATTATTTATGCATTTCAACTGGTCTCTCATAATATTATTTTACATTTGACTATTCAGCTATATAATCGGCCTTTGTCCTCTTGCTTTCAGCCTTACCTGCACTGGTTACAGATATATATACACTACCGGCAGCGGTTCCCAGCTGAGATATTGTAACAGTTCCCTCGGTACTGCCGGAAGCCACTGTTGCCGACCCAAGAAGGCTTCCGCCGGCTTCAGCGGAATATACATTAATTATATCGCCGACCGTCAGTCCTGAAACTGTTATGGTATCAGACGTACCGGTTTTATTGTTTACAACATTTATATATCCCGTATAAGGTTCATTGGTAGTCTGTTCGGATACATATTCGGCTTCAGTTCTCTTACTTTCGGTTTTACCCTTTGAAGTTACTGAAATAAATACACTGCCTGCTTCCGCACCAAGCTGCTTTATTGTAATTTTTACCTGAGTACTGCCTGAGGCGGTTGTTTCCGAGCCCAGGAGCTCTCCTCCGGATTCCGAATTATAAACCTTAACCTTGTCCCCGGCAGTCAAACCGGAAACCAGTACTGTGTCTGAAAGTATAACATTGTTGGTTATGTATATATTTCCGGAGTATGGTGCGGTTGATTTGCTTTCGGCAACATAGCTCACTGCTGTTCTTGTACTTTCAGTCTTGCCCTTTGTAATAACAGAAATATATACAACTCCGGCAGCCGAGCCAAGATCCTCAACAGATACCATTGCTTCTGTCTTGTTATTGGCAACTGATGCATAACCCAACAGGTTTCCGCCGGTAGCATTGTCATAAACCTTTATAACATCACCTGTCTGTAAATTATATACGGTAATAGTATCATTAATGCCCACATTGTTAACTACGTAAATATCTCCGAGGTATGGTGCTATAGTACTTGTTTCAGAGATATATTCAGCTTTTGTCAGGCTGCTTTCGGCTCTTCCGTAATTAGTTACTGAAACATAAACTTTTCCGGCTGTTGCAGTAAGCTGAGTAACCGAGATGGTTGCCATATTACTTCCCACAGGAACTGTTGCGGCACCTAAGAGATTTCCGTTTGTTGCAGCATCATATAATTTGACAACATCGTGTTCATTTAAGCCCTTTACGGTTATGGTATCCGATATACCTGCATTATTAACTACAAAGATATTGGACTCCGATGGTGCCGCCGATTCGGCTGCGAATTCCACTTCTGTTCTGGTACTTTCGCTTTTGCCATAGTTGGTAACGGTTACATAAATCTTGCCTGAATCGATACCGAGCTGTGAGACATTGGCCGTAGCCGTTAGGGTATTTTTATCGGCAACTACCATTGCAAGTCTTGTACCGCCGGTTGCTGTATTGTATATCTTAACGGTATCGTATTCCATAAGTCCAGTAATGGTGATTGTGTCCGACTTTCCTGAATTATTAACCACCTTCACGTTCCCTGGAGCAAGAGGATCAGATGCACTTTCTTTTGTATATGGGATGGCTGCTCTGCTGCTCTCGGTTTTTCCTGTTGTTGTTACTGTAATATATACAGTTCCGTCATTAACTCCCAGCTGTGTTACTGAAATAGTTGCCTCAGCACTGTCTGCCGGCACTGTTGCAGTACCCAGCGGATTACCTCCTGTAGACAGGGAATATACTTTGATTACCGTATTAGGCTCCATACCGAAAACTGTTATGGTATCTGCAAAGCCAACATTGTTGTATATTTCTACATTGGATGCATCAGGTGGAGTTGAGGCAGCCTTTGATGAATATGTGATCTTGGTCCTTTTACTTTCAAGCTTGCCAGGAGTGGTTACAGTAATATAAACTGCCCCATCTGTATCGCTCAACTGGGATACAGATATGGTAACCTCGGAATTGTAGGTTGCCACAGTTCCTTTGCCCAGAAGAGTTCCACCAACTTCGGCACTATATATGCTTACTACATCATTATCTTTCAAACCGCCTACCGTTATGGTGCTGGCTATACCATAATTGTTGGCAACCAACACTTTCGCAGAATCCGGTTGAGTTGATGCGTCCTCGCCCTTGAATGAGGCTTCTGCTCTGGCACCTTCTGCTTTATTTATACTGGTTACAGTCACATATACTTTTCCTTCGACTGTACCCAACTGTGCTATCTCAACCGTTGCTTCAGTACTTGAAGCTGCTACTGTGGCTGAACCTAACAGATTACCTCCTGTTTCCAGGGAGTACACTTTGACAACGTCGCCCGGTGTCAGACCTATAACTCTTACGGTATCGGACATACCTGCATTATTGGTAACTGTAATCATGGTACTGTCCAGCTTTCCTGAACCCGGCTCAGCTTGGTAGTCAGCGGAAATTCTCTTACTTTCAGCCTTGTTTGTACCGGAAACTGTAACATATACTTTACCGGCTGTGGTGCCCAGCTGATCTATTGTTACTGTGGCTTCCGAGCCATAGGTTGATACGGTTGCCGAACCCAGCAGCTTTCCGCCTGTTTCAGCGGAATAAACCTTGACCACATCTCCTGCTGTAAGGCTGGTTACCTTAACAGTATCCGCAGCACCCGCATTGTTATTTATTGTAATGTTTTTGGTATCAGGATTTGATGATTTTCCTTCTTCCGAATAATCCGCTTTGGTTCTATTGCTTTCGAGCTTACCTGAGTTTGTAACAGATATATATACAGAGCCTGTAGCAGTTCCAAGCTGGGCAACAGTTATTGTGGCATCCACACCCGTTGAAGAAACTGTAGCACTTCCCAGAAGAATTCCCTGTTTTTCAGCACTGTACGCTTTGATAATATCGTCGGGATTCAAGCCTGATACATAAATGGTATCCTGAGTACCGACAATATTGTTGGTAACCACTATTTGAGTTGGATCCAACTCAACAGATGAAGCTTCACCTATGTAGGTTACTTCTTTTCTTGCACTCTCAGATGTGTCGGTGCTTGAAACAGTTACAAATACGCTTCCTGCACTCTTGCCCAATTGTGAAATACTGACAGTAGTATCTGTCGAACCGGCAGCTACCGTAGCTGACCCAAGGAGTGTACCTCCCTGCAGGGAGTCATATACTTTAACGATATCTCCTGCAGATAATCTTGTAAAGTAAACTGTGTCAGGCTTTCCGGCATTATTTGTTACCGTAATATTGGAGGAATCTACACCATCATATACACTCTCTGCCTTATATTCAGCTTTTGTTCTTGTGCTTTCAGCTTTGCCGGTGCTGGTTATGGTCACATATACACTGCCTGAAGTGGTACCCAGCTGGGCAACGCTTACAGTAACATCGGTTGCTGAGCTTGCTACTGTAGCAGTTCCAATTATATTACCCTGTGTAGGTGCATTATAAATTCTTACAATATCTCCCGCGGCAAGGCTACTTATATAAATAGTATCTGCCTTTCCAACATTGTTTGAGATTGAAATATTATTTATATTCGGCTGTGCTGAACTTCCTTCGGCACTGTAGTCAATTTTTATCCTGCCGCTTTCCTGGGCACCGGGCTGGGTGATGGTTAAATAAACCGAGCCTGCGCCAGTTCCTAGCTGCGAAATGGTCACTGTTGCGTCAGTTTTTGAGGTTCCTGCTGTTGCAGAACCCAGTAGAGATCCTGAAGTAGCGGAACTGTAAACCTTAACCACGGTACCTTCTGTTAATCCAGTGACATATATTGTGTCTGCTGCCCCTGAATTGTTGGCTACTGTTACAGAGTTAGGATCCAGCGTGTTGGATTTTGACTCCGCAGCATAGTCTGCTTTGGCTCTGGGACTTTCCAGTTTACCGGAGGTAGTAACTGAGACATATACCGATCCGCTGTTAATTCCCAACTGGGAAATTGATATGGTGACGTCTGTACCTGACTTGGCAACCGTTGCACTGCCCAGCAGATTGCCGGCTCCTCCTAAATCATATACCTTGACAACATCACCGCCGGTGAGGCCCGAGACATATACCGTATCAGCTTTGCCCACATTGTTGGTTACAGTTATATTGGATGGAGCTATATCTGTGGATGAGCCTTCTCCAGAATAATTCATGGCAACCCTGGTACTTTCATTTCTTCCGGCATTGGTTATGGATACATAAACAGTGCCAGCCTTAGAACCTAGTTGAGGTATTGACACAGTTGCTTCATTTCCCGTGGAGGAGACTGTTGCCGTACCAAGCAGACTTCCTTTGGTTTCCTTATTGTATACCTTTACAACATCACTTGGGGATAGGCCGGTAACGTATACTGTGTCCGCCTTGCCGGAATTGTTTGTAACGGTAATAAATCCTGAATTAGGTTTCTCAGAGGCAAGCTCACCTTCAAATTCTACCGAGACTGTCGTACTTTCAGCAAGTTCCTTGCTTGTGACAGTAATAAATACAGATCCTGCTTCAACTCCAAGCTGAGGCACGGATATTGTTGCATCGTAGGCTGAGGAACCAACCGATTTAGTCGCCAGAACCTTGCCTTCAGCATTATAAATCTTTATAACGTCGCCGCCGCTGAGACCGGGGATATAAATGGTATCAGCACTCTTGGCATTGTTGTTTATTACTATGTAATCAGAGTTTAACGGAGATGAGAGCGGCTCTGCGTCAAAATCCGCCTTGACTCTGTCACTCTCTATATAGCCCTTGCTTGTGACAGAGACATATACACTTCCTTTGTCGCTGCCTATCTGGCTTACTGTCAGAGTAGCATCATATCCCGAAGAGGAAACGGTTTTGCTTCCCAGCAGTTTTCCGCCGGACTGTGCAGTATATACCTTAACCACATCCCTGGGCTTAAGCCCTGAAACATAAATTACATCAGCTTTCTGAGCATTGTTTGTTATTGTGACTGATTTGGCATCTATAGGATCAGATTTTGGCTCAGCATCATAATCAGCTTTTGTCCTGCTGCTTTCGGTATTGCCTTTTTCTACAACTGAGATATATAAGCTGCCGGCATCTGTACCAAGCTGTGGTACACTGAACTTAATGTCGGATTTGCTTCCCGACACTGTCCCATAAGTCAACACCTTATTACCGGTGGGTGCACTGTACACCTTTACCAATGAACCAGGAGTGAGTCCGAATATATAAATAACATCGGATTTTCCTGTAAGATTGTTGGTTATGATTATATTACCTGCCGCAGGAGCGGAGGATGCAGCAAATACATTCTGAACGTTCAGAGATAGGTTTGCAAGCACCAGGGCTATAACCATAATGATTGATAGAATTCGTTTCATTAGATATTGGTCTCCTTTTCAGAAATTACTCTTTTGTAGATGAAAAAAGTCGGAATTAGTAACATTTTCCTTAGTTATATCGGCAAAATACGACTAAAAACTTAGTGGTAAATTTGCGGCAGAGCAAGGAATTCTTCTTTTTTTAAACAGATTTTCAATAGAATACTTATATGTCAGCTTTATAAATTTGAGTATACATCAAAAAACATGAAAAACCACATTCAAACTGGTCAGAAAACGTTAAGGGTGTATTGTTGACGGTTAAAAAAATAGATGCTATAATTATTTCAAATATTGGGTTTACAGCTTTTTCAAGTTTTAACAGCTGAAAAGGTTTTGATTTAAATTAATAATTTATTATTAATGAAATTTAAAATTTAAACGATGAAGGAAGTAAGATGTATTGGATTCGGTTCAGAGAGTCAACGGGTGGTGAGAGTTGGCACGAGAGATGCATGTATAACTCATTCCTGAGGACTGGTGCCAAAAAGATGTTATATATCACAGTAGGCAGCAGCGGTGGCAACGATATAGCCCGGGCACAGGCGCGCGCCTGCTTTGCTCACTGAGAATGCAGCAATTATCAGCTGCATTAAATCAGGGTGGTACCGCGAAGGATTATCCCTCGTCCCTGCATATAGCAGAGCCGAGGGTTTTTTTATACCCAAATAGTATAAGAATTATACTTTGTTTGCAACAAATAGTGACTATGAGTAATTGTTTATGGATATAACTATTGATTAATTAGTACGGGAGAAAATAGAGGAGGGCTGGGAATGAAGCTGACAGGTGCACAGGCTATGGTTAAGGCATTGGAACTTGAAGGAATTAATACAATATTCGGATATCCGGGTGCAGCGATCTGTCCATTTTATGATGCTCTGCTGGATTCCGACATAACGCATATATTGACCCGGAATGAACAGGGAGCTGCTCATTCGGCCAGCGGATATGCAAGAGTAACCGGTAAACCGGGAGTTTGTGTAGCAACTTCAGGCCCCGGAGCAACAAACCTGATAACAGGTATTGCAACTGCCTACTCGGATTCTATACCAATGGTTGCTATTACAGGGCAGGTTTCACTGGACCTGATCGGAAGGGATGTTTTTCAGGAAGTAGATACAACCGGTGCAACAGCACCATTTTGTAAGCATAGCTATCTTGTTAAGGATGTAAGGGAACTTCCAAGAATATTTAAAGAAGCGTTTCATATAGCTTCAACAGGAAGGCCGGGACCGGTTGTAATAGATGTACCGGTAGATATTCAAACTCAGGATGTTGATTTTGTTTATCCTAAAACTGTAGAAATAAAAGGTTATAAGCCTAACTATAAAGGCCACCCGCAGCAGATAAAAAGAATTGCCGAAGCAATATCAAAGGCTAAAACACCTGTAATATGCGCCGGCGGCGGAGTTATAACAGCAAAGGCAACAGATGTCATGACAGGTTTTGCAGAGAAATGCGGAATACCTGTTGTAACTACACTTATGGGAATCGGGGCAATACCTGGAGATCATCCTTTGAATCTGGGCATGCTTGGAACCCATGGAGTGTATGCAGCCAACTATGCCATAAACAAAACAGATCTCTTAATTCTGGTAGGTGCCAGAGTTGGGGATCGTGCTTTGGGCACAGCCGAAAAAATTGCTGAAAAAGCCAAAATAATTCATATAGACATAGACCCTGCAGAGATCGGGAAAAATGTAAGCACAACAATACCTGTAGTTGGAGATGCAAAGCTGATACTTGAAGATCTCAGCGAGGTTATACAGCCGGGCGAGACCTCTGAATGGGTGGATGCAATAAAGAAAATCAAGGAAGAAAGGTTCAGGTCCTTGACCGCAGCTGAAAGTGATACTGTCAATCCAAAACTGGTTGTAAGCTTACTTTCCGAGAGGCTTGATCAAAATGCAATACTTGCCACTGAGGTGGGACAGAACCAGATATGGGCTGCAAACAGCTTTAAGGCTAAAAGGCCGGGAGCATTTATAACCTCGGGAGGACTTGGAACCATGGGGTACGGTTTACCGGCTGCAATCGGTGCAAAACTTGGCAGTCCTGAAAGTACAGTAGTAATTGTAGGCGGAGACGGAAGCTTTCAGATGTCAATGCCCGAGCTGGGAACCATAAAGCAAAGTAAAATAGGTGTAAAAATACTGATATTAAATAATTCAAGACTTGGCATGGTATGCGAAATACAGAAAAACAGATATAACAAAAGGTATTCACAAGTATTTATGAATGACAATCCGGATTTTGTGAAGCTGGCGGAAGCCTATGGTTTCGCTGCTGAAAGAGTTTCAAGTGACTCACAGCTGGATGCAGCTCTGGACAGATTTTTGGCAGATGACAGAACTTATCTGTTGGAGTGTGTCGTTGATCCGGAGGAGTCGACGATTTAGTCATATGTTAATTTGAACGGATGTAAATAAAGACTGGTAATAGTGGTGATGAGGGAGGAATGTAAATGGCAAAGTATACACTATCGGTATTGGTTGAAAACCGCTCGGGGGTACTGTCCAGAGTAGCAGGTTTGTTCAGCAGAAGAGGTTTTAATATTGACAGCTTGGCTGTTGGAGTGACAGAAAACCCTGAGGTTTCAAGGATGACAATAGTTGTTAACGGGGATGAATATACCGTTGAGCAGGTGAGCAAGCAGCTTAACAAGCTCATAGATGTTATTAAGATACGAGCTCTGGAAAACTCTGATTCGGTTAGCCGTGAACTTGCTTTGATAAAAGTTAATGCAACTGCTTCTACCAGATCTGAGATTATTCAAATTGTTGAGATATTCAGGGCAAAGATTGTAGACGTATCAAAGAATACCCTGACTGTAGAGATATCCGGTGCTACCGACAAAGTGGAAGCTCTTGAGGATATGCTGAAGCAGTTTGGCATCAAGGAAATAGTCAGAACCGGAACTATTGCCATTGAAAGAGGAAACAAATATATAAAGGCCGGAAATGCCGAGGAGTAGTCAGAGCCCTCCATATACTAAGAGGAATAAACAATAATAACGATTAAATTCATTAAAGTTGTATTTCCTTTGGTATACGAGGTTCAAATAAAATACATGCAATTTATAATTGTAACATAAAAATTAGGAGGTAAGTTAAAATGGCAAGAATGTACTACGATAGCGATTGTAATCTAAAATTATTGGAAGGAAAGACCGTAGCGGTAATAGGATATGGAAGTCAGGGTCACGCACACGCCCAGAATCTTAAAGACAGCGGTGTTAACGTTATAGTTGGTTTAACTCACAATTCTACAAGAAGAAAGCAGGTTGAGGCTGACGGATTAAAGGTTTATGATACAGCTGCTGCAGCTAAACAGGCAGATATTATAATGATTCTCACACCCGATCAGTCACAGAAGGCAATGTATGACGAAAGCATTGCTCCAAACCTTGAAGCAGGCAACATATTGATGTTTGCTCATGGCTTTAACATAATCTACAACCAGATTGTACCCCCGGCAGATGTTGATGTTATAATGGCTGCTCCAAAGGGTCCCGGACATACGGTAAGAACACAGTACAAAGAGGGAAGAGGCGTTCCTGCATTGATAGCTATCGCACAGGATGCTTCAGGTAAGGCAAAGGATTATGCACTTGCTTATGCAGCTGGTATAGGTGCGGGCAGAGCCGGCATACTTGAAACTACCTTCAGAGAAGAAACTGAAACCGACTTGTTTGGCGAACAGGCTGTTCTTTGCGGCGGTGTAACCGAATTGATGAAAGCGGGTTTTGAAACACTTGTAAATGCAGGTTATCAGCCTGAAATCGCTTATTTTGAATGTGTACATGAGATGAAGCTCATAGTAGACCTTATAAACCAGGGCGGTTTCGCAGAAATGAGATATTCTATCAGTGATACTGCCGAGTATGGTGACTATGTAACCGGTAAGAGAATAATCACAGATGAAACAAGAAAAGAAATGAAGAAAGTACTTAAGGAAATTCAGGATGGTAAGTTTGCATCCAACTGGATAACAGAAAACAATGCCGGCGGAAGATCAAACTTCCTTGCAATGAGAAGAAATGAATCGGAACACCAGGTAGAAGTAGTAGGCGCAGAACTCAGAAAGATGATGAGCTGGCTTAAGAAATAATAAACATATATAGGCGGTGTTGAT
>JAQSXC010000351.1 GCA_029266335.1 Eubacterium sp.
ATGTTAATAGCTCCATCCTTTTGCCTGATAGCTTCAAAATATTCATAAAGGCCATCCAGATCATTTTCCGAATAACTTGCAATGGAAATTGTAGATTTCAGCCAGTCAATTAAATCCTGTGTATCGGTAATTGATAATGAGTCTTCATAATCACATCTTTGGATATGATCAAAGTATTCGCTTAATATCTCTGTTCCATTTTCAAGATTAAAAGAAAAGTTTTGTGCAAAAGTATTGAGATTTGGATTAACCTGTTTAAAGGCATCGCGAAGAAATGGCCTCATACCGCCATTTCCGTTCGTTGCAGCATAAAATTTCCCACCGTTTTTTAACACCCTTCTCACTTCAGAAAGAGCCTTTGGTAAATTGGGAATATGATATAACATGTGATTGGCAATAACAACGTCAAAAGAATTATCAGGAAACGGTATTTTCTGAATATCTATACTCTGTGCCAAAAAATTCGAATGGTTTGAATACTTTTCCCAAACATTGTTAACCATGCCTTCCGAGAAATCGGACAAAACCAGAATACAATCTGCCGGCAGTTGTTGAATGCGATTTTGCCATTGCTCACCATTGCCGCACCCTAATTCCAGTATACGGTGACCGTTTGAAAACATATATTTTTCAAAAAGCCAGGGAATAAATCCCTGCTTATTGGTACTGTGTTTCGCATGTAATTTAATTCTGACAGACAAGTTACTGTCATCTTTATATTGTTCTTTGACATTTTCTATATTATCTATTATAGACATGACCATACCCCAATCGGCAACTTTCTCAAATTGACATGATAAGGCAGTATTTACAGATGCAATATTGTTTTTCCAACACTCCCAATATACAGTCACCCCCCATTGTGCGGCTTTGGACAGAAATAATTTTGTCATGGACTTTGCATAGCCCTGCCTTTGATACTCTTCCAATACTTCAATTCCTATTGCTAATGTGTCTTTACTGGGGTACTCACTTGTGCAAAAACCACATACTTTGTTATTTATAACCGGTGTATAACCAACACCACGATTTAAATAATCTTCCATATCGTTATAGGTTCCTGTTCCGATTACTTCGTCTGTAATCATACCAAGATTGCCGGTTGCAGAGTTCATAAGCCGGGAGGTTATTTCAACAATATTTTCGCTACCAGGTTGTTCAACCTTAAACTCTGGCTTGCACATATACAAACTTCGCTCGTATTGCACACATTTGTCAGAGAATACTTCCATAAGAGCGGTTTTCCACGTCTCATCCTTGTACAGCAGGTAGAATACCTGCCCCTTTTTTCTGTCATCATCTGTTACTATTTGATTGAAAAGAAAATCTAAACATTCTTGTGATGGGGTTCCTCCAAAAAAAAGCATATGCTTTAAACATAATATGCAAGTATTCGGATTTATCTCATCATCAACAAAAATCCTGCCAAGTTTAGGATTTTCTGACAAAGTATCAAGCATATATTGCAGTACTGTATACTTAAGCAGTTCCCTAACCTTTGAATCCACTGTTAATATTTGTTTCATATGCAGCTCCTTCATATCTTGTCTTCTCAAAAAAAATATCTTTACTTGACTTTAATTTCTAGTTTTCATTAAGAAAGCCAGCCAGCTCTTTTATTTTACTTATTGTTAGTGTCATGGCTGCATACTGCGGGTGCAACATTATGTGCATTCATATGGTATAAAATATCAGTTGCTGTATCAATCGGAGTAGACATATGTCCATCTCCTCCGCCTATTAAAATGATTCCGCCTTTTTTGGGTTTGCTGATTATTTCTTTTTTTCTGAAAAATCTGGCACTCCAATAAGCTTGTATTTTACTTACGGAACTCAGCAACTGGCCTGTTAATTCCGAGAAATATATGGGGGAGGCAATTACAATATTTTCACATTCTCTTATATATGTATCAACTTCTTTCCACTCATCTTCCTGACAGCAGCCATCCTCCTCCCAGCAATACCTGCAGTCAATACATGGTTTGATATTACTATAATATGTATCAATTATTTTATATTCACCTTTAATATGCTTTAATAATTCATTTAATAAGCTTACCGTATCTCCGTCTTTTCTTGGAGAACCATTGAATATAAGTGTTTTCATGATAAATTCCTTTCATAATAGCGTTTTACTTTTTGCTATCTTTCATAATTTCTTCCAAGGTTTTTCAATATCTCCTGATAACGCTCAGTCCCCAGGTCGCTTGGTTCTCCTTTTTTGCAGAAAGCAAAACCTGCCAACTTCTGATTGGGACGCTCTGAAACAATCCTGCCATTCACCAGCCTGGATTCCAAAACATCGAGTGCTTCTAAAAATCTCCGGTCTTTTCTTGCTTTATCATAAAAAGAAAGAACATATACATAGAAGAAAAGGTTATAATTGACCAAGGGAAACACCACTTGCATGAACAGTGTGCCTATTCCATAATGACAAGGGCCAAGAGGAATGCGGCTTTCCCAATGCTCAAGCAGGAATTCTGCCGCTCTATCAAGAAATTTATTATTATTGAGAAAATGTGTAAATCTGAAAGCATCCAAAGCAGTCAACGTTGGTCCCGGATTGGAGAATTCTGTTTCCGGGCCTCTTCCAAAACTGAACTTATTACAGCGCCAGCCGCCATCACTGTGCTGAATTTCCAAGAGGTGATCAAAAGTTCTCTTTAGTCTGCTATCAGAAGCATAGCCTAAATGGCAAAGGGTTCTGGCGGAATTAATGGTATGGCAAGGGTATATTGCGCCTTGGGGTGACAGCTTAAATCGACCGTCTTCCCGCCATGTACTTAAGATCAGATCGGCAGTCTCCATCAATACAGGTTCGGAACAGTCCATTCCTAATTCTGACAACATAAATGCGCAATTCAGAGTAGAAAAAGGACTTCCTTTACTTAGCCGCCTGTCGGAAGTTGCCCAATAATCACCACCGTTTTCATGACGCTTTGCCAGAATTGCTTCAACATCAGATTGATACTGTTTTGATACCGTCACTGCTATCCATCCTCCTTACCCTGTCACAACTTTTTTCAGCATAGGCCATAATCTTAATTTTACCTTTCCTTTGTTCATAAATCTACAAATTCTGTAAAATATTTTAAAGATTTACCATACTGAATACCCTTCTAATAAGTTGTAGAAAAGGTCTGCACTAAAGAAAGCTCTGAACTGGAGGTGTATTCACTGATTGACTCAAATCTTCTTATCGCTAAATACAGTACTTCTATTAATAATATGTTTCCGTGTAAACTCTGCAATATAGTTGTCCAATTCCTGGCTTATCTTTAAGATTTCTGAATAATCTGAACTCTCAACAATCAGAGTATTCAACTTTTCCCTTAACTGTTCAATATGTTTTTTGTTCAAACGGAATACCCTCTTTCAAAATAAAATATTTCAATACCTTCAAATATATCATAAATTTTAATTTATGACGACTATAGTCCGTTTATTTATGGTTCCTTTTGATTAAACTTTGGATAAGCAATTAAAATATCTATCTTACAGGAGCAATAATTATGCTATTAGAAGAGTCGTTGGCCATGGTTTTGAAAAAATACAGACTAAAAAGCAAACTCACTCAGGAAGAATTAGCTTTCAGGTGTGAATTGGACAGAACATATATTAGTCTGATTGAAAGGAAAAAAAGAAGGCCTACATTGAATGTGATATTCATAATTTGCAGGAATTTAAATATTAAGCCAAGTCTTCTTGTTGAAGAGGTTGAAGCTCTGATGAAGCAGGACGAATAAAAATCTGTTCTGCTTGCAATTCAAATAAATAAAAATCCAAGTTTAAGATATTTTAATAAACTTGGATTTTCTTATTAGGGTTTTAATTTTCCAGATCCTGCAGTTCAGCATGAGATGCCGGGCTGTTTATGATTAATGCGCCGGCACTTCACTTTTCATTCTCTCTCAATTGCCCCAGAGAACCGCCCGGATGCCACTTGACATACTGCTTTGGTG